>CAXTMM010000057.1:0-3953 GCA_964245415.1 uncultured Acidobacteriaceae bacterium
GGGATGGGGTACGTCTCGCCGGTCGCAACCTTGATCAAGTGGTTTCCGGATCGGGCCGGGCTCGCGACGGGGCTCGCGATCATGGGGTTTGGCGGGGGCGCGATGATTGGCTCGCCGCTGGCAACGCAGCTGATCGCGCACTATCGCGGGGCGGGCGCTGGGTCGCCAATTGCGGCGACTTTGGCGACGATGGGTGTGGTGTATCTCGTCTTCATGCTGTTCGGGGTGGCGATGATCCGGGTGCCGGCGCCGGGTTGGACGCCAGAGGGATGGGTGCCGCGGGTGGCGAACTCGGGACTGATCAGCACCCATAACGTAGCGGCCAGTTCGGCGATGCGAACGCCGCAGTTCTGGCTGATCTGGCTGATGCTGTTCTTGAACACGACGGCGGGGATCGCTATTCTCGAGCAGGCGTCCCCAATGATCCAGAACCTGTTTCAGGGACGGGTGACGGCGCTGGAGGCGGGTGGATTCGTCGGGGTTCTCTCGCTGTTTAATATGGGCGGGCGGTTTATGTGGTCGTCGATGTCAGACTTTGTAGGGCGCAGGTGGACTTTCATGACGTTTTTTGTGCTGGGGGTCGGGCTGTATGGGCTGCTGCCGGCGCTGCACTCAGTAGGGCTGTTTGTGGTGGTGTCGGGGGTACTGATCAGCATGTATGGCGGTGGCTTCTCGACGGCGCCGGCCTATCTCAAGGACCTGTATGGGACGGCGGACGTAAGCGCGATCTATGGACGGCTGTTGACGGCGTGGTCGACGGCGGGGATCCTGGGACCGCTGCTGGTCAATGGGGTGCTCGATCATTATGCAGCAGCGCATCGTCCGCTTGCTGAGGCGTATCCTTTGGTGCTGCATGGCATGGCTGGGTTGCTGGGGGTGGGGCTGGTGGCGAGTTTGCTGGTGCGGCCGGTGGCGACGCGATACTGGATCAGGGATGGGGAGCCAGTGGCGGTGAGCGCCGGGGGGCGCTAGACCATTGGAGAGAAAGTACATGACAAATCGCCGGGGAGTTACGGTGAGTTCGCCGCTTAGTATTGCGTTGGCGTGGGCGGTGGTTGTTCTGCCAGCGGCGTGGGGGGTGTACAACACCATGTTGCGGGCGGCGAAGTTGTTCCACTGAGGTTTAGTTAGCCAGCGTCTTGAACATAGATGTGGGCAGAGGGGTACGGCATGGTGTCGATCCCACCTTTCAGAAGCGGCGGCGGGATACTCTACCTCAGCGATCTCACTCGGCAAAAGTGACGGTCGGGCATCTGGCTGTTGTTGGTTCCTCGTGGCGAAGACGCGAATGCGGCTCCCAAATCTTGTTCTGGATCGTGCGCGCTACTGACCGCAGACGCTGATCGAGGTGCCGCTGCTGGTGCATGAGGTTCTCTTCCCCACGGATAGTGATGCCGATAGGGTAGAGACTGGCTGATTGTTGGACGACGGGGATACTTGGCTCGTGTGCCTAAGTCTTCTACGCTCTTCAAGTAACTGGCCCGCCTACGCACAGGAGGCTTCCTGAAAGGAGCCCTCTCGTCCATCATGCGCCGTTACAGCTCGCCTGCACAGGGATGAAAGGCGCGATGCGGCGGGGGCGGTGACGCCCGGCAAAAGTTAGAGCGAGTTTGCTCTAAAGGCCGGTCCGCTTGTAGCGCTTTTGCTGCCAGGCCCAGGCTCTGGCGACAATGGCGTCGATGGAGTCGTACTCGGGGCGCCAGCCTAGTTCTTTCGTAATCTTTGCGGAACTGGCGATAAGCACTGCTGGGTCGCCGGGGCGGCGGGGCTCTTCGACGACAGCGATAGGCTTGCCGGTGACGCGGCGAACCGACTCGATGATCTCGCGGACCGAGAAGCCCTGGCCATTACCGATGTTGTAGATCATGCGGTCGTGGGTGCCGAGCGCTTCAAAGGCCAGCAGGTGCGCCTTGGCCAGATCTTCGACGTCGATATAGTCACGGACTGCGGTGCCGTCAGGGGTGGGATAGTCCTGGCCGAAGATCTTGATGGAGGCGCGGCGGCCGAGGGCCACATCAAGGATAAGCGGGATGAGGTGAGACTCGGGTTCGTGAGTTTCACCGCGCTCGTAGGCGGCGCCGGCGACGTTGAAGTAGCGCAGGCTGGCGTAGCGCAGGCCGTGGATGCGGTTCATCCAGGTCAGCATCTGCTCGACGAGGAGCTTCGACTCGCCGTAAGCGTTGGTGGGGCGTAGGGGTGCGTCTTCGAGAATAGGGATCTGCTCGGGCTCGCCGTAGAGGGCGGCGGTGGAGGAGAAGACGAGCTTGTTGGTGCCGGTGGCGAGCATGGCTTCTAGCAGGGTCAAGGTAGTCGCGCTGTTGCTGCGGAAGTAGACCTCAGGGCGCTTCATGCTTTCGCCTGCCTCGATCAGGGCGGCGAAGTGCATGACGCCGTCGAAGCCTTCGTGGAGCAGGCGCTCAAGAGCGGCTCGATCGGCGAGGTCCTGGTCGAGAAAGCGGATGCCGGACGGCACCATGGAGCGAAACCCATGACAGAGGTTATCGACGATTACGACTTCGTGTCCGCGGTTGAGCAGCAGTTGAGCCACGGTGCCGCCGACGTAGCCTGCGCCACCTGTAACGAGAATTTTCAAGCTTGATACTCCTTTTCTTCTACTCGAGCGTCTATACGACGGGAAGGGCGTTGTTGCGAAAGCAACTGAACGATGCGAACCTTCGTCGAAATGGGAAGATTTTGTGACGTAAGTTTTTGTGCCCCGCATCCGACGCTCTAAATATTGAATCCCATTTCACCGATAGTGGAGAGGACGCGGCCCGGAGAGGGCGTTTATGTCCGGCTGCCTTTATTCGCATCACTGAGGTAATGGTGAAAGAGCAAGTTCAGGATACTCCCGTCAAAAATGATGGCGCCAGTGCGATATGGTTCAATCACCCGATGCAGATGCCAACCCTCGAAGAAGCCCGTCCCTTGCTCTCCCAGAACCACTCTGACGCCGCAGAGAACAGTGGCGTGCAGAGCCATGATGCTGTTCGAGATCAATCCCAAATGCCTGTAGATGATAAGAAGAAGGGTTTCGCGGTTCAGCATGACGTGATGAATCATGCCCACTTCGGGCTGCTGCCTGCTGAGAAGAAAAGGTTCGGCTCGTTTGGCGTGAGTTTGCTCATCAATGGGCTGATCTGCGCAGCCGTGCTCGTGCTGACGATTTCAAAGGTACATGATGCCGAGGTGCGGGAGCGCAAGCTGCAGCTAACGTACCTCGCGGAGCCCAAGCCTTACGTGCCGCCACCTGTAAAGGTGAAGATGCCGCCGATTCCGCCTATGCCGAAGGTGGAGGTTGCGAAGATCGTGCTGCCGAAGCCGGTCGTGCTGCCAGAGCCGCCCAAAGTCGAGCCAATCAAGGTGGAGACCAAGGCGCCGGCGATTCCGGCGCCGGTCGCGCGGCCGGTGGTGGCGCCGCCGACTCCGGTAGTAGGACGGTTCTCGACTCCTGCTGCGACGGAGGCGCCTAAGGTAGCTGCGGTGGCCAAGGCAGCGGGATTTGGCGACCCGTCGGGTGTGACGCCGAACCCGAATGCGAATCGTGCGGCGACTGTGGCTTCGGTGGGTGGCTTTGGCGCGGCTAACAGCACAGACATAGGCGGAGCGGGAAGACGCGGCCCGGTCACCAGCGCCGGCTTTGGCACGGGTGCGGGCTCGGGCAGCCCAAATGGGAGCCCGCATGGAGTGGTCGCCTCGGTTGGGTTTGGGACAGGCACGCAGGCTGGTCCGACGGGCGCACGCGGGTCGGTTTCAACGGCCGGTTTCGGGAGTGGCCCGGCTGCCGCGGCTGCGGTGCAGCATGTACAGCAACCGGTTACGACTGCGATCGTCGTGCTGTCAAAGCCGCTGCCCCAGTACACGGCTGAGGCTCGCGACCTGCGGATCCAGGGTGATGTGACGTTGGAAGTACGGTTCACGGCGGGCGGCGAGGTAGAGGTGCTGCGGGTGGT
>CAXTMM010000057.1:3963-16232 GCA_964245415.1 uncultured Acidobacteriaceae bacterium
GTCAACGGGCTCGGCCATGGCCTGGATGAGCAGGCCAGGCTGGCGGCGCTTAAGATTCGCTTCAAGCCGGCGACCAAGGATGGCAAGCCGGTGGACCAGGTGAGCGTGATCCACGTTGCATTTCAGCTGGCGTGAGCTGATTGGGTTTGAGAACGGCGGATCTTTGGCCGCAGAAGCAAGAGAGTGCTGGCAGGCAAGCTCTCCGGTCGGCGGCTGACAGGTGCTTCACAGCCAACGTGTAAAGGGGAGACATTCCGGCGCGGCATCCCAAGGAATGGCAAGACCCGGGTTTCGCGATGGGCGGCACTCGACACATCCTAGGCAGATCGCAAGACTTTAAGGCGAGAAGCTGTTACCGGCATGGGTTCGCACTGCGCGTAAGCTTTGGCACTGTGTGGACGGCGGCAATATGCCCTAGTATCCAAAAAGAATCGCCGGCACAGCGATGCGCAAGCTGCCGGATCAGGAGTTTCAAAGACATGTACGTACGGAAACTTTGGGTAGCGGCACTAAGCCTGTCGCTTGCAGTGGCGCCAGCCTTGGCCAAGAAGGAAAAGAAGGCGCAGTTTGTGCCGCTTACTCCGGATCAGACCGAGCTAGTCAACCGTGCGATGGCGCGCGAGAAGGTCACCGTCAAGGAGATCGCGAAGCACACGCCAGTGGTGCAGACCTACATCCAGAACCTGAAGCCGGATCCGGTGGAGTACCAGGTACCTGTCTCGGACCAGTTCATTATCGGGCGGGTGGATTTTGGCAAGACCTTCGACGATGAGCAGTACGATGCCCGAGCGCCGCACCGGGGGTTGTTGCACGGATCGCTCAAGTATGTGACTGGGCTAAGCAAGGCATTCGAGTTGAGCTACTCGCCGACCGGGTTCATGGACATGATGTTCATTGATCCGGTCGGGTTTGACTTGAAGCATTACGAGTTCAACTTTGTGAAGAAGGAGTTTCTGGGTAGCGTGCGCACGAGCGTCTTTGACGTGCGTCCGCAGGCGAAGACAGGCGCCGGACGGTTCTTCGGGCGCATCTGGGTGGAGGAGCAGGAAAGCAACATCGTGCGCTTCAATGGCACCTACTCAAGCGCGGCGAACGATGAGGAGACGCACTACTACCACTTTGACAGCTGGCGCTCAAACCTGCAGGAGGGTGTGTGGCTGCCAGCGGTGATCTACGTGGAAGAAAGCGATCACGCTGCGGCTGCACACGCGAAGGGTTTCCGGGCGCAGACGATGTTCTGGGGTTACTCGCTGAAGCTGCCGCAGAGCACCTCGGATAATTCGACGATGGAGGTTGAAAACGCGCAGGACCAGAGTGAGAACTCGCAGGATGTGAGCCCGCTGCAGGCCCAGCGCCTGTTTATCACCCAGGCAGAGAATAACGTGCTGGATCGGCTGGTGACGGCCGGGTTGATTGCGCCGCCATCGGACTTTGACAAGGTGCTCGAGACGGTGGTCAACAACATCGTGATCGGGAACAACCTGACGCTGCCATCAGACTTGCACTGCCGGGTGATCCTGACCCAGCCGCTCGAGTCGCTCGCGGTCGGGAATACGATCCTGCTGAGCAAGGGTCTGGTGGACGTGCTTCCGACGGAGGAAGACCTCGCCGCGGTGCTCAGCTTTGAACTGGCGCACATTGTGCTTGGGCATCATATCGATACGCGCTACGCATTCAATGACCGGCTTCTCTTCCCTGACCAGGCTGCGTTTGAGCGCATCCTGATGAACCACAATGACGTGGACAACACGGCGGCGGCGAAGAAGGCGGTCGAGTTGTTCAACGGGTCGGTTTATAAGGACAAGGCCGGCAATGTTGGTTTGTTTTTTGCGCAGCTGCAGAGCCGTGAGAAGGTGCTGACTGCGCTGCTGTCTCCCCGGTTGGGCGACGCGTTGATCAAGCCGGATGGCACGCCGTGGCTGGCGGAGCTGGGTAGGGGTGCGGCCAAGCTCGACATTAACAATCTAGCCCAGAGAGCGGCATTGCCGATTGGCAGCCATTTAAAAACCGATCCCTGGAATGACAAGGTTCTGTCGCTCAATGCCAAGGATCCAATCCTGCTCAATGCAGCGGATAAGCTGCCCTTTGCGCTGACGCCGGTGTACCTGCGGCTGCAGCGATACCAGGCGAGTGCGGAAACGGTGCCGGCCGGCCAGCCGGCTGCTCCTGCGGCTCAACCCACGACTCCACCTGCGGGCGGGCAGCCGACGGGGCAAGGAGATGCGAGCGCGGGAGTGCGGGTTTCGCCAGACCAGGGCACGGTGGTTGGACAGGCCGCGCCCGCAGCACCCCCGCAGTAATTAGCCACCACCGCGCCATCGCCGGGGGAGCGGGGGCCCGCTTGCGGAGCTGCTAGGTGGCTTGACAAGCTTCCGGATTTTCGGAGATGAGATGCATAAGCGGTTTCTGGTACTACTCGCCTGCGCAACGCTTTGGAGCCATGGGCTGCGCGCCCAGGTGGCTCCTTCGGCTGTTGGCGGTGAGAGGCGGTTGTGGGTGGGGGCGGAGTATTCCAACTTCAATCCTGACTGGGGACTGGTGCGGCTGCCGGGGATCGGGATCTATGCGGATCTGGGAATGTTTCGTCGCTTTGGGCTGGAAGGTGAGGCGCGCTTTCTCAACTTTACCAAGCCGGGCGGGTTGACGGAGAAGAGCTACCTTATCGGGCCGTATGCGACGCTTTACCGGCGCGGCAGGCTTTCGGCCAGCGTCAAGTTTATCGCCGGTGCCGGGCTGGTCACTTACTCGGGGGGGATCGGGTATGGAAGCTACCTTGAGTATGTGCCGGGGGTGGATGTGGAGTACCGCTTCGCGCACAAGCTTAAGGCGCGGTTTGATTATGAGTACCAGATGATGCCGAGTGCGCCGGGGCTGCCGGGGATCCCGGATAACGGGATCAACCCCACGGGGTTTAGTGGTGGGATTTCGTACCGGGTGTTTTAAGCGATTTTGCTTTTACTGTTTAGGGCGGAGACTCCCTAGACGTGGATTCACTTACGGAAAAGCCGTTTGTCCAAACTGTAGTCGCAAGAATGTAGGAGCGGGATCAGGTCATCTAGCGGATGCCTCAGACCTAAGCCGGAGGCTTTGCGGCGGCGGTAGAGGCAAAGCGGTCCTGCCACTTCGCCTTAAACTCAAGCAAGGGTCCCTTGAAGTAGCGACGCAAGCAGTAGGCGATCCCTGTCGATACGGCGATGCAAGAAAAAGCAACAGCGGCATATACAGCAAAGTTTTTGAAACCCGCATGCGCAATGTGCCGGCCAAGGAAGCCGCCCACACCCAGCTTGATAGATTATCAGCGCATTGATCAGATAGAGCCCGTAGCTAATGTAGCCGTAGAAGGGCAGCAGGCCGTGAGAGTCGCTACGTCCGGTGTGCTCCAAACGTGTGTGGTCGCGCTTGAGGCCAAGCAACAGGACGGCGCAGGAGCCTCAGGTAAACGGCAGGTCAGAGAGCGCATCAACAGCCGGGCTGAAGTGGAAGGCGTTGAGCCAGACGGCGACGAGGCTGAGCATGAAGCTTGCCCCCAGAGTCAGGTTTGCGATCCGCCCCGAATCGTCCAAATGAATGCGATGGACACGGATAAGCATCGAGAGCAGCGCACGATAGGCTAGGAAGTCGAGCAAAAAGGGCGTCTTGTAGTGGATGTCGATATGCGTGCTGAAGTGGGCGGCGCCCAGGCGCAGCAGAGGCTCGGCGGGATGACAACCAGGAGGACGCAGTACAGAGTGCGCTCCCTGAGCCGGCGCACACAGGTAGGCCAAAGCAGGTACAAATGCTCCTCGACGGCGAGCGACCAGAGTGAGCCATATTCTCGGAGCGGCGCGCCGAATAGCCTTCAGCAGTTGGCAAGGAAAAGCACAGCTGCCAGCACAAATGGAAGGCGACCACGTGCCAGAGCTTGAGCACCCCGAGCACGACAAGGTAGATGGGCACGATGCGCAGTACGCGCGGATGTAGAAGTTCTGGTAGAAGTCCTTGCGTTCGCGCGCTTTGAACAGCAGACCGGTGATCAGGGAGCCTGAGAGAACAAAGAAGACGTTGACGCCGTATCCCGCAGCTCACAACTTCCACCGCGAGACGTCCCAACGGTCGCCCAGCACCGGGATCCACGCATAGTTTCCGAAGCCATGGAACGACAGAACGAGAAGCACCGCTATGCCACGGAGCGAGTCAAGCAAAGGCATGTGGCGCAGAATGAGGGAACGCTGCGTCTTTGTGGCTTCAGCCGATCGCGACATAGTACCTCAGCGACTGCGAAGATCGCTCAGTGGATGCTGCAAAGAAGCTGCTTGATACGTGCAAGCAGCGGCAGAGAGAATTGGGATGTACGGGAGTGATCGGTAGTTTGAGTACGCCAAAATATCCTGGCGTACTCAGACGATCCCCGCAGGGATCTCGATTGGGCTTAACTTTCGCCCGTACCCATTCACGTTGACGGCGTCGTCGAAATTTACTGAAACAGCTCCACAATAAACCGATGTAGCTGAGCTTCTAGCAAGGTAATCCAAGGAAAAGATCACTGTTGAGACTTGTTCTAGAGCAAAGAAGCTGTGCACCATCGCCTGGTATGCCTACAGGATGCGGCAGGGACGATAACTCCGGTTGTACCGGTAACGTCGAAGCTATAACCCCTGGCGCAAAGTAACGCGGGGGTTACTCGCCATTCACAGTACAGTTCGAGGCATGGAGTACCGCATTACTATATGGAACAGGTGGGATCATTTGCTCCAGTTTGTCTTTGCGAGACCAGAAGAGTTGCTGGCAACTCTTCTGCAACTGGAGCCCAGGTTAGATAAATGCCTGCCGCTGAGGCAAAGGCGGCGTTCCGTACGGGTACAGGCTCAGTCGTTGCAAAGCACTCAGCTGAGCTTGTAAGAGGAAACAGAGCAACTGAAAGGTAGCGCTAAAATCATGCGAAGGTGGTTCGTAGCTCTGCGCATCAGGTACACTCCGTTTCGCTCGCCCAGTTGCGGCTGTAGACGACTAGACGGCTCTAGCCTCTAGAACTAAGATCGTCTAGCTTTGGAAGTTAGAAGTGGTAGGCGACGCCTATAACGGGGTTGCTGATGTTGATGTAGCGGCCGGTGTGGGTGAAGGCGGAGGGGGCGCTGAAGTCGGGGGCTTTGACGATAATGCCGCGGTACTGGACGCGAATGTCGAAGCTGGGGCTTAGCTCGTAGGCGACGCCGCCACCGTAGGGAACGCCGATCTCGGTGTTGCTTTTAAAGCCTTCGTAGCTGGTCTTTTTGTCGTTGATGATTCCGAAGAGGTAGGCGCCGATGCCGCCCTCGATGAAGGGGTAGAAGTTGTGGTAGGAGAAGGCGCTGTAGACGGCTTCGGCTGAACCCTCCTGGAACTGGGTGTGCACGCGCACATCGTTGACGGCTGAGGCGTATTTGAAGATGTCGCGGTCAAACCCATAATTGCCCTCAAGCGCGATATGCGGGGTAACCAGGTAGCGGTAGCTGGCGAGCAGGCCGTAGCCGATGGTTGTGGTCTCGTGGACGGTGTTGGCGGTGACATCGCGAGGGAAAAAGCCGGCGCCGCTGACACTTGCGTCCATGCGGCTCTCCTGGGCATAGCCTGTTGCCGCGGCAAGCAGCAAGCAGACTAGAAACAGCATCCATTTCTTCATTCGTTCGTGAACCTCTTTGCCTGGCGACACTCGGTCGCAGCGTTTGCCCCTGGGGCCCTTTGGAATCTTGACAGGAGATCACGCAAGACGTGCTCCCGTTGCCTCATTGTACCCGTCGGCGTGGCTTGGAGCACGGAGGCGCTGGTTGGAGCGGCTGGATCTGGGTTGTCGGTTGGGGTCCTTACCTCCGGAAATCGGCTCGTGCACAGCGGTTAGACCGGGCCGGCGACGCGTAGGTAGCGCGGCTGGTGAGGGTTCATGCAGGGTCCCGATCAAACAGGAAAGGTAAACCGCGCTCGGCGGCCCGGGTTTCGAGCACCTTGAGCAGGGCGCGGGCGGCGTGCGAGAGGGTGCTTTGGCGGCGATAGACCAGCCAGAGCCTGCGGCGGCTGTCGAGCTCGGGGACGCGGACCTGGACGAGCTCGCCACAGGCGACCTCCTGCTGGACGGCGAGGCCGGGCAGGATGGCAACGCCGGCTCCCATCGAGACGAAGCGCTTGATGGCCTCAAGCGAGGGCAGCTGAACGCCTGTGTGGAGAGGCGTCTTGTAATGCTCGAAGAGCTCGGTGATCTGGCGCCGGAGCGGCGAGGCGACGCTGTGGCCGATAAAGTTTTGCGCGCCCAGTTCGCCGACCGAGACGCTGGCCTGGCGGGCGAGGGGGTGGCTGCGGTCGACAACGAAGGCGATGTCGTCTTCGTAGACGCAGACGGCGTCGAGGGCCTCCTGCTCGGGGCGGAAGGAAAGGACGCCGAGCTCGATGGAGCGCTGGAGGATCTCGTCGGGGATGCGGCTGGCAAGGGAGCGCTGGACGTAGATCTGGATTTGCGGGCAGGCGTGGCGATAGAGCTCGAGACACGGAAGCAGGAAGTGCGAGGTGTACTCGTTGGCGGCTAGGGTAAGGCGGCCGCGGGCGAGGGAGCGCAGCTCGTCGACCGCTGAGGCAGCCTCGCCGCGCAGCTGGAGCAGACGCTCGGCGTAGCTGCGCAGGACCTCGCCGGCTGCGGTGAGGGTGCCGTCGCGGGCATAACGTTCGAAGAGGCGCTCGCCTAGCTCGTATTCAAGGCGGCGGATGGATTGCGAGACGGCGGGCTGGGTGCGATGCAGACGGATGGCTGCGCGGGAGAAGCCGCGCTCTTCGACAATGGCAAGAAAGGTTTCAAGTTGGGCTAGATCCATAAGCGCGCTCTTCCTAGCGCCTCCGCCTACCAGCAAATCATAACGCAGACTTATCATTTGGCGAACTATTTGCGTCTTGAAGTATTGATCGCTTCCTGTCAGACTCATCTTCAAGCAAATCGATCCTGGTAGAGACTAAGCATCCATGACAAACCAACTGCTCTTTTTCGACACAACTCTGCGGGATGGCGAGCAGTCGCCAGGGTGCAGTATGACTCGGCCGGAGAAGCTGCGCTTGGCCCATGCGCTGGCGAGATTGGGCGTGGACATTCTCGAAGCAGGGTTTGCGATCTCGTCAGATGGGGATTTTGCTTCGATCCAGGCGATCGCGGCCGAGGTGAGGGGGCCGGTGATCGCGTCGCTGGCGCGGGCGCGGCGGCTGGATATCGAGCGGGCGGCAGCCTCGGTGGAGGGTGCGGAGCGGGCGCGCATCCATACCTTTCTGGCCAGCTCGGATGTTCATTTGGAGTTCAAGCTGAAGATGAGCCGGGAGCAGGCGCTGGCGCAGACGGGCGAGATGGTGCGGCTGGCGCGCAGCTATGTGGACGACGTGGAGTTTTCCGCCGAGGACGCGACGCGGACTAATCTGGATTACTTGTGCGCGATGATTACGGTCGCGATTGAGGCTGGGGCAACGACGATCAACCTGCCCGACACGACTGGCTACTCGACCCCGAGCGAGTATGCGGCGATGTTCCGCGGCGTGCTAGAGAGGGTACCGGCGGCTGCGGGGATTACGCTTTCGACGCATTGCCATGACGATTTGGGCCTGGCAGTTGCGAACACCGTGGCCGGGATTGAAGGTGGGGCGCGGCAGGTGGAGTGCACGATCAACGGCATCGGCGAGCGGGCCGGCAATGCGGCGCTTGAAGAGATCGCGGCGCTGTTGCAGGTGCGTGCGGACCGGTACGGAGTGACGAATAACATCGCGCTTGAACAGCTGTACCCGGTGAGCCGGCTGCTGGGCGAGACGATCAGCTTCCGACCCGCGCCGAATAAGGCGATTGTGGGGGAGAATGCGTTTGCGCACGAGGCCGGAATTCACCAGCATGGCATGCTCGCGAACCCGCTGACTTACGAGATTATGACGCCGGCCTCGGTGGGGCAGCCTGCGCACAAGTTTGTGCTGGGGAAACACTCGGGGCGGGCGGCGATGCGGTCGCGGCTAGCGGAGCTTGGGTATGTGCTGACGGCCGAGCAGCTGGAGGCGGCGTACTCGGCGTTTACGGAGCTGGCTGATCGGAAGAAAGCTATTTACGACCAGGATTTGTTGAACCTGGTTGCGCATCATCCTCGGGGTAACGAAATGGTTACCGCGGAGCGATGACGAGTTTACTACTTTGTAACGCCTGACACTTTTGACAGTTTAGGCACAGTATGTCAAGTGTGCCTAGCGATTTGAGGGTTGGCATTGCGGCAGGCGAGGAGAATGGCGGCATGAAGCTTCACATCACGGTCGTGGCTGGAGACGGAATTGGGCCCGAGGTTACGGACGAGGCCTTGCGTGTGCTGCGCACTGTGGCCGAGCACGGCGGGCATGACTTTCGTTATGAAAGCGCGCTGATTGGTGGCGCAGCGATCGATGCGCATGGCACTCCCCTGCCCCAGGAGACGCTCGACGCGGCGCTTGCGAGCGACGCCGTGTTTCTAGGCGCGGTGGGATCGAACAAGTTCAACGCGCTGCCGCCGAGCGAGCGTCCGGAGGCTGGATTGCTGGCGATCCGCGCGGCGCTTGGGGGCTTTGCGAATTTAAGGCCGGCGTTTGCGCATCCGGCGCTCGCGCATAACTCGCCGCTGCGGGCTGAGGTGATTGAGGGCGTTGACATTCTATTTGTTCGCGAGCTGCTGGGCGGCCTTTACTTTGGCCAGCCGCGGGAGTGGGATCGTGCGCGTGGCGAGGCGTGGAACACGATGCGCTACACGCGTGAGGAGATTGTGCGGGTGGCGCGGGTTGCCTTTGAGCTGGCGGGCAAGCGGGGCGGAAAAGTAACTTCTGTCGACAAGGCGAATGTGCTGGAGGTTTCGCAGCTGTGGCGCGCGACGGTGAACGAGGTTGCGACAGAGTATCCGGAGGTTGCGGTCGAGCACGAGTATGTGGATGCGTGCGCGATGCACCTGATGAATACGCCGAGGCGGTTCGATGTGATTTTAACGGAGAACCTGTTTGGCGACATTTTGTCGGACGAGGCAGGGGTGATTACAGGCTCGCTGGGGGTGCTGCCGTCGGCGACGATTGGCGGGCGAGTGAACTTGTACGAGCCGGTGCATGGCTCGGCGCCGGATATTGCGGGGAAAGGGATTGCCAATCCGATTGGCGCGATCCTGACGGCGGCGATGCTGCTGCGACACTCGGCGGGATTGGAAGCGGAAGCGGTAGCGGTTGAGAGCTCGGTGCGTCGGGTGCTTGAGAGTGGGGCGCGGACGAAAGACCTGGCGCGGGGTGAGAGCGCGGATGTGCTTTCAACCAGCGCGATGGGTGAGCGGCTGAAGGCGGCGCTGGCTGTTGAGTTAGAGAAGCAGGGGCAGGCGGTGTAAGTGGAAAAGCGTGGCGAAGTCAAGGGCAACCGCAGATCCATCGCTTCCCGCCCAAGCAAGCAAAGACCGCCCGCTCGGGGGCCCCGGACTACGCTCAGGATGACGTTTGTTAGTTTTTCGCTTTGCTTTGGGTGACAGCTGTTGGTCGCTCGCTTGAGTAATAGTATTTGACGGCTGACTGACGTGGAGTAAGCGGGAGTAAGCGATGGCAGAAGCTAAGACATTATTTGAAAAAGTTTGGGAGCAGCACATTGTGGCGGAGCCGGCGGGCGAGCCGACGCTGCTTTATATCGATCTGCACCTGGTGCACGAAGTGACTTCGCCACAGGCGTTCGAGGGGTTGCGGCTGGCGGCGCGGGGGTTGCAGCGGGCAGACCGGACGCTGGCGACGGTCGATCACAATGTGCCGACGGATGCGGATCGGATCAACATCAAGGACCCGATTGCGGCAAAGCAGATTGAGGCGCTGCGCAAGAACTGCGCGGAGTTTGGCGTGGAGCTTTTTGATGTGAACGCGCCCGAGCAAGGCATTGTGCACATGATTGGACCGGAGCTGGGCGCGACCAAGCCGGGCATGACGATTGTGTGTGGCGACTCGCATACCTCGACGCACGGTGCGTTCGGGGCGCTCGCGTTTGGCATTGGCACGAGCGAGGTAGAGCATGTGCTGGCAACGCAGACGCTGCCGCAGTCGCGGCCGAAGACGTTTCGGATTTCAGTCGAAGGCGAGCTGCCGCACGGGGTGACGGCGAAGGATGTTGTGCTGGGGATTATCGGGCGCATTGGGACCGATGGCGCGACCGGGTATGCGGTTGAGTATGCGGGCTCGGCGATACGCGCGCTGTCGATGGAAGGCCGGATGACGATCTGCAATATGAGCATCGAGGCCGGGGCGAGGGCGGGCATGATCGCGCCGGACGAGACGACGTTTGCGTATCTCAAAGGGCGGCGCTTTGCGCCCAAAGGCGCCGACTGGGAGCGCGCGAAGCAAGAGTGGCGCAAGCTGCCGACCGATGCCGGCGCGGCGTTTGATCGCGAGCTGACGATCGATGCGCATGAGCTTGCGCCCTATGTGACCTGGGGGACGAGCCCGGGGATGGTGGTATCTGTAACAGACGCGGTGCCAGATCCGCGGCTGGGGGAGACAGAGGCGGATCGCAACAATCTTGCGAGGGCGCTCGAGTACATGGCGCTTGCGCCGGGAACACCGATCGAAGAGATTGCGATCGATCGCGTGTTTCTGGGGTCATGCACCAATGCGCGGATTGAGGATCTGCGCGCGGCGGCGAAAGTGATCGCCGGGTATCACGTGCACGCGAACGTGAGTGCGATGGTGGTGCCGGGCTCGCAGCAGGTGAAGGCGCAGGCGGAGCGCGAGGGGCTGGATCATATCTTTCGCGAGGCTGGGTTTGACTGGCGCGAGCCGGGCTGCTCGATGTGCCTGGGAATGAATCCGGATATTTTAGAGCCGGGTGAGCGCTGCGCCTCGACCTCGAATCGTAACTTTGAAGGGCGGCAGGGTAAGGGCGGACGCACGCACTTAGTCAGTCCGGCGATGGCGGCGGCGGCGGCGATCAAAGGGCACTTTACCGATATTCGAACGTGGGAGTACAAGCCGGCGGAGGTGCTGGTCTGATGCAGCCATTTACTGAAGTGACAGCGATCGTCGCGCCGCTTGAGATGTCGAACGTGGACACGGACCAGATTATTCCCAAGCAGTTTTTAAAGCGCATTGAACGGACGGGGTACGAGGATTTTCTGTTTTATGACTGGCGGCAGGATCCCGGATTTGTGCTGAACCGGGCAGCTTACCGGGGTGCGCAGATACTGGTGGCGGGTAAGAACTTCGGCTGCGGGTCTTCGCGCGAGCATGCGGCTTGGGCGCTCACGCAGTCTGGGTTTCGCTGCATTCTTGCGCCGAGCTTTGCTGATATCTTTCACTCGAACGCGGGCAAGAATGGATTGTTGGTCGTCACGCTCCCCGAGGAGGAGATCGAGCGAATTACCTTGCAGGCGAAGGCTGGGGATGGATATCAGCTGACAGTTTCGCTCGAGGAGAATACGGTGTCGGATCGCTACGGGTACAAGACCTCGTTTGCGATCGATCCGTTTCGGCGTGAGTGCCTGCTGCATGGGCTTGATGATATCGGGCTGACGCTGCGGCATGCAGACGCGATCAGCGCTTACGAACAGCGGCATGACCGGGAGAACTGGCTTGCGGCACGGGCATAAGTAACAGCTACGGTAGCTTGATACAGCGAAGAGGATAGAGTGGCAGAGAACGGGCTGCACCAGATACAGAGTGCGAAGAAGAACAGCATTGCGCTGACCGAGGGGCCGAGCCGGGCTGCCGCCCGGGCGATGCTGCGGGCGGTCGGGTTTAGCAAGGAAGACCTGCACAAGCCGATCATTGGCATCGCGAACACCTGGACCGAGATCGGGCCGTGCAACTATCACCTGCGCGAGATCGCCGAGGCGGTGAAGCAAGGGATTCGCGAGGCGGGCGGGACGCCGATGGAGTTCAACACGGTGACGATCTCGGACGGCATCACGATGGGCACCGAGGGCATGAAGGCTTCGCTGGTCTCGCGCGAGGTAATTGCGGATTCGGTTGAGTTAGTGGCGCGGGGCAACTTATTCGACGGATTAGTTGCGATTGCGGGATGCGACAAGAATATGCCGGGAACGGTGATGGCGCTGGCGCGGCTGGATATGCCTTCGCTGATGCTCTACGGCGGGTCGATTTCACCGGGGCACTTGAACGGCAAGGATGTAACCATTCAGGACGTGTTCGAGGCGATCGGCTCGCATGCGGCGGGCACCCTCGATGATGCGGGGCTTGAGGCGGTGGAGGCGAATGCGTGCCCGGGTGCGGGCGCGTGCGGTGGGCAGTTTACCGCGAACACGATGGCGATGGCG
>CAXTMM010000057.1:16242-17158 GCA_964245415.1 uncultured Acidobacteriaceae bacterium
AGTTTTTGGGTATTTCACCGCTGGGCATTTCGGGGGTGCCGGCGTTTTTGCCGGAGAAGTTAGCCGCCTCGCGCGAGGCGGGCAGACTGGTGATGGAGGCGGCGAAGAACGATCTGCGTCCGTCGAAGATCATTACGCGGGTGGCGCTTGAGAATGCGATTGCCAGTGTTGCGGCATCGGGTGGATCGACGAATGCGGTACTGCATTTCCTCGCGATTGCGCATGAGATGGGGATTGCGCTGAGCATTGATGATTTTGATGTGATCTCAAATCGTACGCCGCTGCTGTGCGATTTGAAACCGGGCGGTAAGTATGTGGCCAAGGATTACCAGGCGGCGGGCGGCAGCCGCTTGCTGGCCAAGCGCTTGCTTGAGGGTGGACTGATTGATGGGGCGGCGCTGAATGTAAGTGGGCGCACGCTGGGCGAGGAAGCCGGACTAACCGAAGAGGCGGCCGGGCAGGAGGTTATTTTTCCTGTGGCGCAGGCGATCAAGCCTACGGGCGGGCTGGTGATCTTGAAGGGAAACATTGCGCCCGATGGCTGCGTGGTGAAGGTGGCCGGGCATAAGCGCTTGACGCATCGGGGGCCGGCGCGGGTGTTTGATTCAGAGCCGGAGGCGTTTGCGGCGTTGGAGGCAGGCAGGATCAAGCCGGATGACGTGGTGGTGATTCGCTATGAAGGGCCGCGCGGCGGCCCTGGCATGCAGGAGATGCTCTCGATTACGGGAGCCATTGTCGGGATTGCCGAGCTGAGCGAGACGGTGGCGCTGCTGACGGATGGGCGGTTCTCAGGGGCGACGCGAGGGCTGATGGCGGGCCATGTGGCGCCGGAGGCCGCGGTGGGTGGGCCGATTGCGGCGATCCACGAAGGCGATGTGGTGGTGTTCGATATTCCGAATCGAACGCTGTCGATTGA
>CAXTMM010000058.1:0-11544 GCA_964245415.1 uncultured Acidobacteriaceae bacterium
CCACAACCCACAAGACCCTGCGCGGCCCCCGCTCCGGGCTCATTCTCGTCGGAACCGAACCCTGCGACCCCAAGCTCTTCGCGAATCTCGACCGCAGCGTCTTCCCCGGCCAGCAAGGCGGGCCACTCGTGCACATCATCGCCGCGAAAGCCGTGGCTTTCCGCGAGGCTCTCGAGCCCAGCTTCAAAACCTACGCCCACCAGGTAGTCGCAAATGCCCAGGCCCTCGCCGCCGCGCTCGCCGAGAAAGGCTACCGCATCATCTCCGGCGGCACCGACACCCACCTGCTCCTGGTCGATGTCTTCGAAAAAGGCATGCTTGGTTCCGAAGCCGAACACGCCCTCGGCAACGCCGGGATTACCGTCAATAAGAACGCCATCCCCTACGACGCCAACCCCCCTCTCAAGCCTTCCGGCATCCGCATCGGCACCCCAGCGCTAACCACCCGCGGCATGGCCGAGCCCGAAATGCGCCAGATCGCCGCCTGGATCACCCGCGCCCTCGAACAGCGCAACGACCCATCGGCTCTCGCCCGCATCCGCGCCGAAGTGCTCGAGCTGGCCGAGCACTTCCCCCTCTACAGCTGGCGCCGCGAGCCAGTAGCCGCCACGGTCTGAACTGCTAAACTCTCCTCAACCGGAGGCATCTCTTGGCCACTACAACGCGCGTCCCTGTTGAACTGTATCTTCATACCGAATACGAACCAGCCGCGGAATATGTAGACGGCGAGATCGAAGGGCGACCCACAGGAGAGAACGACCACTCAGCCTGGCAGGATGGGATCGCGCACTGGTTTCGTATGCATGCGCAGGAGTGGAGCATCCGGGTACGCCCCGCAGTGCGCGTACAGACAAGCGCAACAAATTTCCGCATCCCCGAAGTAGCCATTCTCGATGCTTCACTCCTGCCGAGCCAACGGCCACCAAGCCCCCGCTGGCCGTCTTTGAGGTGCTAAGCCCTGAGGATTACCACCTGCCACTCAAGCGCAGCTTGTTGACTACGAGCGTATGGGCATTCCGGCAATCTTCGTCGTCAACCCGCAAACCGGAATATTTGAACAGTTTGCAAATGGCGCGCTTAAACAGCAGGACTCGTTCTCTCTAGCGAAACCTGGCATTGCTTTCCCTTTCAGCGAAATCGCGAACCTCGTCTGGTAAACGAGTTGTGCGAAAGCTCAAGCGATAGAAGGAAAGCCGCTGTCATTGGATCCCATGTCGCCTAACCAAGCGTCAGCAGCACAGACCGCGGAGCTGATACGCAATCTGCGGCCCTCCTGACAATCTCAGAACTTTATGCTCCCGCCTAGCTGCACATTGCGTGCGGTGCCCGCTGCTGTCTCGCGAAATAAATCGCTTGAGTTCGCCGTGCTGATTACCGCGCCTGAGCAGCCGGATGTCGTATTGCAGTTCAGATTATTGGTGTTCAACAGGTTTTCAGCGCCGATGAAGGCAGCCAGGTGAACGTGCTCTCCTATGTTGACGTACCGCTTGACTTGAGCGCTGACCTGCGTAAAACCCCTGCCGGTAAAACTGTTGCGGCCTTCAAACAGAGGTCGATCATTCACAACACCATCATTGTTGAGATCCGTGCCGGCTGTCACATTGATCGGGAGACCGGAGTTGAGATAGGTGATCGTAGACAACTCAAAACCATCCAGCCATTTCGTAGGGGGATCCTGGAAAGTCGGTTGATAAAGCCCTTGAAGTACAAGATAATGCCGGATGTCGCTGTCTGCGGTGCCGTAATCGCGATGTAGATTCGTCGGATCGCTGACACTCCCGCCTTCCCCGATGTTATCGTCGAGCGCATGCGAGTACATGTAGTTGGCGGAAAACTCCAGGCCATGTGAGAAGTTCTTTTGCAGCGTCAGAAATCCGCTATTGAAGCTGGAAGTCGTTCCAGCGTGGATCAAGTTAATGGCGCCGAAGTTTGGATTAGGACGATTCTTCGTGCCCGCGAAGACCGGTCGCCCGTCTGCGAGTGTCTTTCCTGTGAGGGTTAGATTTGTGTCTGCGTAGTAGAGCCCATGGCGTAATGCCGCGAACTGATACCCAATAGTGAGCTGAAGATTTGCTCCCAGATCCTGCTGGATTTGCAAGTTAGCCTGGTGCTGGTAAGTATCGTGGAAGTTCTGATCGAACGCTGTAATGCCTGGTGGAACCTCAAACGCCCCGCCGCTGAACTGCGGCACATTCGGAAAGACCGGCGCACCCGGCGTGGTGCCGACGACCAGGTAGTTGAGCAGGCGGTGGCCGTTGATCTGTGCAGCGTTATAGAAGGTAGCCAATCCCGGGACATCGTAGTACATGCCGTAAGCCGCGTGGACCGTTGTCTTGCGGTTACCGAATGGCGAGTAGGTCAGCCCGAAGCGTGGCGCGATATCGCTGTAATCGTTAGGGACACTGCGCGAGAGTGGATTAGGAGCCAGCGGGTCAAAGGTCGGGAAAAGAATGACTTCATAGCGGGCGCCGACATTCACAGCAAGATTAGGGGTGAAGCGAATTTCATCCTGCACGAATCCGTTGACGAAGTTGAAAGCGACCCGCACATCAGGATCGCCGCTGAAGGCGGTGAGATTGGTGTACGTGTACGGCGTTTGGGTTGCCGGATTTATTAGACCTGCGACTGTATCCAGATACTGGTCGAGAGCGCTCACTGCAGGAAAGTTGCCCTGCGCGGCGAGTCCGCTGAAGGTAAAGGTAGGCGCGGTCGCCGATAGATTGGCGAAGAGTTCATGATCAAACTCGCCGCCGAACTTGAGCGTCTGCCGGCCGCGAGTCCACGTCACGTTATCGAGAGTACTGGTGCTGCGTTCGGTCGTGGTGTTGGTGGTCAGCCGGCTGAAACCTACATTTGCCACGCTGCTGATGTTGATCAGGACATCGCCCGCAGGCGAGCTGTTTACAACCGGGTAGGCTGCGGTGTCGCGCTGGATGGTGCCGAAGCGCAGCTCATTGAGGAGATTGCTGGAGAGCACAGTGGCTAACTGAACGCCTCCGCTATTCTGGTGATCAAGGGTTCGCGATCCGCGATCGACGATGCCGAGGCCGCCATCGTTATTCGGTTGATGATTGGTGAAGCGAGCGTAGCGAACATACCCGCTGTTCTTTGCATTCAGCGTGTAGTCCACCTTGCCGACCAGGGTCCGGTAGGTTTCGCCAAACGGTGCCGTGCCGATCTCGTTACTGGGCAAATTCAGTTGAGCGGCATTTGCAGGGGTGATAGTGATCGCGTTCGGCAGAGTGTAGGGATTATTCTCGAACCCGGCAAAGAAAAAGAGCTTGTCCTTGAGGATCGGTCCGCCCAGGGTAAACGCTTCATCGGTCCAGCTGCGGTTGGGCTGTGCTGTGGCCAGCGTCGGGATCGCCTGTAAATCCGTTGGGCGCCACTGGCCGAGCGCCGAGCCATGAAACTCATTTGTACCTGACTTCAACAGGACGTTGATCTGCCCACCCGCCGCCCGGCCGAACTCGGCCGAATAGCCGTTCGATAAGGTCTGGGTCTGCGCGATGGCCTCCGGAGTCACGATAACCAGGCGAATCTGCCGGTTGCCGCCATGCTGTGTGTCATCCAGACCGTCCAGGTTCCACTGTGAGCGCTCTGTGCCGCCGAAGGTGAACTGGGTTGTCGAGAAGGTACTGGTCGGATTGCCGATGACGCCGGGAGAAAGCAGCAGAAAGTTGTAGACCTGCCGTGAAAGAATCGGCAAATTTTCTATCTCTTTGCGATCGAGCACGGCGCCAACTGTCGAGGTGCCGGTATCTTGAACATCGGCACTCGCCTCGACCTCGACCGTCTGGGACGTGCTTCCAACCGCCAGCGAGACATCTAGCCGCGCTTCCTGGCCCACATTCAGGACAATGCCCTGCAATGTGCTGGTTTGAAAGCCGGTGGCTGCCGTCACCAGTTTATAGGTACCAACAGGCACCAGCGGGAAGCGATAGTAGCCCTTCGCATCCGTTATGACGTCTTGGGAAATCCCAGTGCTGACATTGGTGAGCGTGTTATGCGCACCGACAATGGCGCCTTTTGAGGGATCAGAAACATAACCGTTGACCGCAGCATCGACGGCATTTGCTTGAGCGTACAGGGCGACTGGAGAAGCCGCAAACAATAGTAGTATCTTGAAGCTCGGATTCCGAGACACGCACTCTCCCATGAACCTTGTTTGAAGGAGAGAATAAGCTGGATTCGTACTCATCAAGTGTGAATTTCCAGCGCTGTGCTGGTGCGGCATCCATCCGTCTTGGTCCATGCAGTCTGACAACCCGCACAAGAAGAGCAGCGGATGTGCTCTTTTCGATGAAGAGGACATCCGCGCTCGAGCTTAGACCTGACTCGTGGATGACAAATCTATAGTAGATGCGAGTGTGACGGGTGCGAGGCAGTCGCAACTCTCCTGAAGAAACAACGAGAAAGCTAGCTCAGTGTGACCAGCTTCGGCCGAGGCGCTGACACCCCGGCCCGTGGCGCCCACTCCCGCTCGATCAACTCCGGCATGGGTTTCGCTACAAACAACTTGTGCGCTTGCCGCGCAATCCACCGTGCACTCGTCTTGGCCTTCTTCTTCCGGGCGCTATCGGTCGAAATCCCCGTCCCCGCGTACATCTGCCGGTACAGCTTCGACAGCAGCATAAATGCCACCCGCGACTTCAAATTCGGCGTGCAGGCCGACCGCTCCCAAATCGGGCCCCACTCGTAAAACCGGTCCCAAACCCCCTGCGTCCGCGCCTTGATATCGTCAGCCGTCATGATCGGGTGCGGCGTAAACATCTTCGGCCGGTCGGCGATTGGGATTAGCCAGTACCGCGTAATCGGCACGCCATTGACCAGCGTCGGCGCCACCGACTGCTCCTTCTCCCACTTGATAAAGTCGACAGTCCCAGGAAACGGCGTCATCATCACGAACTGCGCAAACGTCACATCCGCCTTCAACGCCAGCTCAACAGTCGCCCCAAACGTACTCGGCTTATCGGTCGGCAGCCCGAAGATGAACGATCCTAAAACATGCACCCCATGTTTCTTGAATGTCTGCAGCTGCGCGATCAGCCGGTCGCCCGAGTAGTTGAAGTCCTTGAAGACGGCCTTCAGACCCTCCGGCGTCACCGCCTCGACCCCAACCAACGCGCCCTTGATGTTCGCCCGCTTCATCGCATCCAGAAACTCGGTATCCTCGGCCGACTCCATCGTGATCTGCGTAAAGAACACCATGTCCTTCGGCAGCTTGGCCATCTCGGCCATCAGCAGAAACCGCTCCTCGCGCACCGCGGTCAGCGACGCGACCTTCTCGGCATTGTTCTGCTCCCGCGCCAGCCGCAGGTCGGTCTTGGTCACCGGGTAAAAGTTGTCGTCTGCCAGCGCGATAAACCGAAATCCCTTGCGCCGCAAATCCACAATCTCATCAATCACTCGCTCAAACGACCGCTGCCGCGGCTTCTGCCCATCTGTCCGCCACACCGAGCAAAACGAGCAATGCTTCGGGCAGCCGCGAATTGTCTGCACCGACGCCCACATGTACTTCGACGAATCCATCAGATCCCAGCGCGCCGCCAGAAACTGGTCGCCCTCAAGCTTGCCGCCCTCATACACCCCGCCCGCTGTCCCGGCCAGGCACTCGAGCACAATCTGCCCCCACACCACATCCCCATCACCTTTGGCCACGCAGTGCGCCTGCCCCAGATCAAACGACTCCTCCGGAAACAACGTCGCGTGAATCCCTCCATAGACCACCCAGGCGCCACGCGCCCGCGCAATCCGCCCAACCTCATACCCGCGCAACGCATTACCGGTATGCACGCTGATGCCGACCACGTCCCCAGACCGGATCGTCAAAGGGTCAAGCTGCTCAATCGACTCGTCGACCAAAATAGGGTCGCCGGCGGAAGCAGGAGTGGCCGCAGCCAGCACAAAAAGCCAGCGCGGCGTAATGACGGCAGTGCCAAAGGCATTGTCGCTAGGATTAATCAGGTGCACACTCATCAAGCTTGCCTTTATGGTGCGGGAATCTACGGGCTGGAAGCCCGAAAGTCGTGCACCTAGCAGAGCACTCACGAAAAGTAGAAAGCGAGCCGAAGGGAGGCAGTCCGATCATACAGCTTTGTGCGCTAGCCGACATTGTGCCACGTGCCTCGCCGTACCTCCGAACCTCTCGCACTCCTTCAGCCTGCAGTCAGCCTCTTGCGCGATCAGAGGTATCATGGAGACTGCGAGCAGCTGGGCGGCCGCCGCCGGTCCACGCGCAAGCGTGACGCCGGGGGAGGAAAGTCCGAACTCCATAGGGCAGTGTGCCGGATAACGTCCGGGATCGCGGCGTCAAGGCCACGAGACGGCCAGTGCCACAGAGAAGATACCGCCAGGCGAACTGCGCAAGCGGAACGCAAGGTAAGGGTGAAAAGGTGCGGTAAGAGCGCACCGCCTCGCTGGTAACAGCGGGGGCATGGTAAACCCCACACGGAGCAAGACCAAATAGGAAGGGAACAGCGGCCAGGTCCAGAAAGCCGCTGTGCGTGCCGGTCCGGTGCGCCAACGTGGATCCCGCTCTCACCCGCAAGGGCAAGAACGGCGGAAACCTTCGGGTAGGTTGCTGGAGCGGCCCAGTAATGTGCCGCCTAGAGGAATGGTCGTCCTAGACAAAATTCGGCTTATAGGCTGCTCGCAAAGCTTATGCCGGCATGGCGGTTTCCGAGGTTTTTCGAAACCGAAAATACTCGGCCTGCCATTCCTTAACGAACCAGCCGGGCGATCTCAACGGTAGCAAAACTATGCCGCCCTACCGAGCACTCCAGAACATTCACTAGATCGCCCGACCGGAACCGCTGAAACACACCAGTCTGCGGATCGACCAGGTAGATGCTGTCAACGCCCATCGTTTCGTAATCCACCAGCTTGCGCATGACCCGCTGCACCCGGTCCTCAGGGCTGAGAATCTCGAAGACCGCAAGTGGGGGATGAGTGATGATCTGTTCATCAGGCGCGGCGATGTCGAGCACCAGCACGTCCGGCACCCGGTAGTTGGCGCCGCCGGTCTGCACGCGGACCTCCGGGTAGACCTCGATCGACCAAGCGTCCCGGTGCCCCGCAAACCACAATTGGATGGCCAACTGCCATTTGCCGTGATCCTTTTCGCCCATCGGTCGCTCCTCGATGACGCCGTCGACCAACTCCGCGTCGGGCTCGTAGACCCGAGCCAGGTATTCGCCTGGAGAAACAAGCTGGGTAGTCTGCACAGAGCACCTCCGTTGCTGAACAGTCTAACGTTTATTCCCGGGATGGCGAGCGAGGACGATGAGCCGCCGCGGTCGTCAAAGGATATGGAACCTTCTGCAGATGCCACGCGTAGTTTCGCGAGTAGCCTTTTCGCCGCACGTCACATCTGCATTTGCTTCGGTAGCCGACGCCTCCGAAGCGCTGCTACTCTTGCACCAGTACAGGTAACTACTTCATGCAATGGACCGAAGCCGTCAAGCTCGCCCTCCAGTCCCTTTGGGTCAACAAGCTGCGCACCGTGCTTACCCTGCTGGGCATCATGATTGGCGTCGCCTCGGTGATCGCGGTCATCACGCTGGTGAGCGGCGCGAACCACTACATCGCCACCAAAATCTCCGGCTACGGCGCGGACACGCTCAACGTGGCGAAGACCCCCTCCGTCATCTTCGACGCCGAAAGTTACATCGCCTACCAGAAGCGCAAGAACCTCACCTACGAGCAATATCAGGGTCTCGTCTCCGCCTGCGCCCACTGCGGCTTGACCGGCGCCCAGCTTGCCGCCAATGGCAAGGTCGTCTACGGCACCCAGTCCAGCACCGGCACCAGCATCCGCGGCTACACTCCGTCCATGCTGCAAATCACCAACATCAACGTAGCCCAGGGCCGCGCCCTCACCGAGGCCGACCAGACCCAGGGCACCCACGTCGTCGTCATCGGCTACGACATCATCACCAACCTGATGGGCGGCGCCCAGCCCCTTGGCAAGGAGATCCGCGTCGACGGCGAGGTCTATACCATCGTCGGCGTAGGCGAGCGCCAGGGCACCACCCTCGGCCAGAGTCAGGATAACTACGTCGACATGCCGCTGAGCACCTACATGCACACTCACGGCCTGCACCAGTCGCTCGACTACTACATCAAGGCCGGCACCGAGCCAGGCCGGCTCGAGCAGGTCACCGACGAGGTCCGCGCCATCATGCGCGCCGAGCGCCACGTCCCCCCCAACACCCCCGACGACTTCTCGCTTGAAACCAACGACACCTTCGTCTCGCTCTGGAAGTCGCTCACCCAGACCTTCGGCTTCGTCATCGTCGGCATCGCCGCCATTTCGCTCGTCGTCGGTGGCGTCGTCATCATGAACATCATGCTCGTCTCTGTCTCCGAGCGCACCCGCGAGATCGGCATCCGCAAGGCGCTCGGCGCCCGCCGCAGCGATGTCCTGCTCCAGTTCATCATCGAGTCGGCCGTCATGGCCCTGATCGGCGGCATTATCGGCGTCATCGGTGGCGCGGGCACCGCGGAAGTAGTCACTCTCGCCCTGGGCTGGCCCTCGCAGGTCCAGCTCTGGTCCGTCCTGCTGGGGCTGTTCGTTGCGGCCAGCGTCGGCATATTCTTCGGCGTCTACCCAGCCAGCAAGGCCGCCGCGCTCGACCCCATCGTTGCCCTGCGGACTGAACTCTAGATCAGCTGCAGAGGAACTTTCAGAAAGGACCTGCCCCGATGAGTGTCGCCGACTCCAAAGAATCCGTCCGCATGGCCATCGACACGCTCCAGGCGAACAAGGTCCGCTCCGGCCTCACTATCCTCGGCGTGGTCATCGGCGTCGCCACCGTCATCATCATCTCGTCCATCATCAGCGGGGTAAATAACAAGGTCCAGGCCTGGATCGACTCGATCGGAACCAACGTGATCTGGTGCTTCCACATGCCAGTCATCGGCATCCGCCCCACCGCCGAGATGCTCGCCCGCAAAAAGCTCACCTTTGAAGAAGCAGACGCCATGCGCAGCCTGCCGCATGTCATCGCCGTCGACCCTTCGCTCACCTTTCAGAATTGGCAACTCGGCGTCGGCTCGGTCGCCGTCAAGTACGGCAGTAAGAAGATCCAGAACACCATCCTCGAAGGCCACTCCATCCAGTTCGAGACCGTGGTCGACGTCGCCATGAAAGAGGGCACCATGTTTACCGAGGATGACGACCGTCGCCGCGCAAACGTGGTCGTACTCGGCCACGACGCCGCTCAGCTGCTCTTCGGCGCCCAGAGTGGCGTCGGCAAGGAGGTCGAGATCGACGGCGAGGTGTTTACCGTCATCGGCGTGCTCGACATCCAGAAGCAGGCCTTCGGCGGCGGCAAGAACCCCCAGGACAATAAGGCCATCTTCCCCCTCGGCACCTTCCACAAGATCCATCCCGAGGAGAAAAATGTCTGGATCAGCGTCAAGTATGACGATCACCGAAACAAGTCCATCGTCGAGGAAGAGCTCCGCACCCTACTGCGCATCTATCGCCGCGTCCCGACCATGCAGGACGACAACTTCGCCATTTTCAGCCCGGACTCGATCGGACGCCTCTGGGCCCAGCTCACCACTGGCCTGGTCATCTTCATGATCGCCGTCTCGAGCGTCGGCCTGATGGTCGGCGGTGTAGGCGTGATGAACATCATGCTCGTCAGCGTCACCGAGCGCACCCGCGAGATCGGCATCCGCAAGGCCATCGGCGCCACCAAGTCGAACATCCTCGTCCAGTTCACCGTCGAAGCAATCACCCTTTGCGCGATAGGCGGCGTCATCGGCGTGCTCATCGGCGCTGTCATCACCTATATCGTCCGTCTGCTCCTCGGCGCAGCCCTGCCCGCCAGCATGTCCACCCTCTGGACCGGCATCGCCTTCTGCGTCTCCTGCCTCATCGGCCTGGTCTTCGGCATCTATCCAGCCTGGAAAGCCGCCAACCTCGACCCCATAGAAGCCCTGCGCTACGAGTAGTTGCGGCGAGCGCATGTTCCGCGCACAAGTGCCATCCTGTGCGGAATCCGGGGCCTTAGCGAGCAGTCTTTGCTTGCCCGGGCGGGGATCCGGTCACCAAGCGAGAGATCTCTGGTCGCTTGGGTGGAAAAGCGAAGGATCTGCTGTTGTCGGGTGCCACAGGTAAGGCTAGTGCCACCAGTGTTGCCGGGGCGTCCATGTCTCGCGCTTGAGACATGGGGCTGACGGCGCGCCACTACGCTGATCCCACTAGACTGATCAAAGATGCTGGCCACTGCAGTTTCGCTGCTCTCCACACTCCTCACCTTCGCCGGCCTGGGCTTCTGCTGCGTAGCCATGTGGGCCGCACGCGCCTTCATCCGCGATGCCCGTCGCACCGAGGCGCAACTTTTCACCCCCCCAGTCAGCATCCTCAAACCGCTCAAAGGCCTCGACCCCGGCCTCTACGAAGCCCTAGCCAGCCACTGCCGCCAGCAGTACCGCGCCCCCTTCGAGATGCTCTTCGGCCTCAGCGATCTGGCCGACCCAGCAGGCACAGTAATCGAGCAGCTGCGCCTCGACTTTCCGGCTTGCGAGCTTCGCATCCTCCACTGCCCTAGTGCACTCGGCGCAAACGGAAAAGTCAGCAATCTTACCCAGATGCTCCCCCACGCCCGCTACGAGCACATCCTGATCAGCGACGGCGACATCATCGTCGCCCCATGCTACCTGAGCCGCATCATGAGCAGCTTTGCGCCTGACCTCGGAACTGCTCCCAGTTTGAATATCGCGCTTAGCCTCGCACCCGGCTCCGTTTTTGGTTCCAAACCCCGCTCCGCTGTAGTTTCCAAGTCCAGCAGCAACCCTCCGGTCGGCCTGGTCACCGCCCCGTACCGCGGCCGCACGCACGGCCATACTCCCAGCAATCAGCCAACCCTCGGCTCCCGCCTCGAAGCACTCGCCATCGCCACCGACTTCTTCCCCGGCGTGCTCACCGCCCGCCTGCTCGAGCGCGGCATCCACTTCGGTCTCGGCTCAACCCTCGCCACCACCCGGGAGGCACTCTCCGCCATCGGCGGCCTCAAACCCCTGGTCAACCACCTGGCCGACGACTACGAACTCGGCGCCCGCATCACCCGAGCCGGCTACAGGGTCGTCCTTTCGCCAGAGGTTGTCCAAACTTCGGTCCCCCCCTACACCCTCACCGGCTTCTGGACCCACCAACTCCGCTGGGCCCGCTCCATGCGCGACTCGCGACGCGCCGGCTATCTCGGCCTCGCCTTGACGTACGTGCTCCCCTGGGCCCTGCTCAACCTGCTCGCCAGCGGCCTTACCCTCCCGAGCATAGCCCTGCTCAGCCTCGCCCTAGCTGCGCGCCTTGCGGTGGCCCTCACTATGGGCGTGGGCATCCTCAACGACCGCCAGGTTCTCCGCGACCTATGGCTCTTACCCCTGCGCGACTGCCTTGGCCTCACTCTTTGGGCCTGGAGCTACGCCGAAGACGCCGTCGTCTGGAGAGGCGAGCGCCTCCATCTCAGCCGAGGCCTGCTAAGCCGCAAACGCAAGGCTCCGGCACACCGGTAACATCCATCCTTGCTA
>CAXTMM010000058.1:11554-14980 GCA_964245415.1 uncultured Acidobacteriaceae bacterium
CGTAAACGAAGTCGCTTGCGGGAGCCACGTCTCGCCTTTGAGACGTGGATTCGACCCATCCCCCAGCAGATATAGTGAAAACAGGCCGACTCACCAATGACCACATCGCTCGTCACCCTCACCCCAGCACCCGCAGGCCCCTCCGCAACCCTGCTCTACAACGACTGGTACCCTGCCATGCGCAGCAACGCGCTCCGCGGCAAAACTATCCGAACCACCCTGCTCATGGGCATCCCGATAGTCCTCGGCCGCACCGCCGAAGGCCGCCTCTTCGCCATGCGCGACAGCTGTCCCCATCGCGGCATCCCGCTCTCTTGCGGCTGGTTTGACGGCCACGCGCTCACCTGCAAGTACCACGGCTGGGCCTTCGAGCCAGTCAGCGGCCAATGTACCTCCATCCCCTCGCTCACCTCGCACGACACGCTCGACGCCACCCGCATCTACGGCACCGCCTACCCCTGCGAAGAGCGCGACGGCTACGCCTGGGTCTACGTCCCCGAGCCCGGCACCGGCCGCGTCTCGCAGCAAAGAGCAACCCTGCCCCCCGTGCCCGAAGCGCCAAAGTTCAGCGACCGTTTTCGTTCCCAGCACCTCACCGCCGACCTGCCCTGCAACGTCGACCACGGCATCATCGGCCTAATGGATCCAGCCCACGGCCCCTTCGTGCACCAGTCCTGGTGGTGGCGCAAGCAAGCCTCCATCCACGAGAAGGAAAAACACTTCGAACCCATCAATGAAGAATTCGCCTATGGCTTTCGCATGTCCGCCCACGCGCCGTCTGGTAACAGCGCCCCTTACAAATTGCTCGGTGTCTACGGCGAGCCGATCTCGACCACCATCGACTTCGTCCTGCCTAATCGCCGCGTCGAGACCATCCGCTGCGGGCCCAAGTGGTTCTCCAGCATCACCACCGTCACCCCAACGACGCCATCACAATGCCGCATCGACGTCTATGCCGCCTGGAATGTTTTCTATAGCGTCCCATTTGTCACAGCGATAGCCACATTCTTTGGCAAGCGCTTTGTCGCGCAGGATCAGCTCACCATGATTCAGCAGGCTGAAGGCCTCAAATATGATCCCACGCTCATGCTGATCGACGACGCGGACCGCCCGGCGAAATGGTACTTCGCACTCAAACAGGCCCGGCTTGAAACAGCCCGCACCGGCGCCCCATTCCGGCATCCGATGCAAGGCCCGGTCACTCTCCGCTGGCGCTCCTAGCAACTAAGTCAACCTGTTCTGTCTTTGTAGCGAGCAATGCGATTCACTAGAAAGTGTCATTCTGAGCGCAGCGAAGGCTCTGCTCTTGCTCTCCGGTTTAGTGCAGAGCCACAGTAGATCCATCGCTACGCTCAGGATTGACACCTAAGTGTCCACCCCATTAGACATGAATGCCGCATCAACTCCTACCCTCCATACCCACGCTGATACCCACGCACAAACGCTTCCCGGTAGAAGTGCTTAAATTCATCCCTCGTCACCCCAGGCGGGTAAGGCACATGCTTGAATTCGTCCAGATGCGTCGGCCGGAAACTATGCCCGGTCCGGCGATCACTCACGCCCATATCAAACCCGATACTGTAACCGCGACGCGCACCATAATTAGGCCGCCCCTGCTCCTGGTAGTACTCCACATAGCCTTGCGGCCCATTGCCCCAGTGCGCATCATCCCACTGCCCCTGTGGCGGAGGTCCATACTGCGGCCCATACTGCGCAACCGCCAGCGTGCCGCCGATTGCCAGCGTAGCTACAGCGCTCAAGATCAAACGACGTGCCAGATTCCCGTTCATAACTTGCCTTCTTTCTGAATCAGGTTTTACTGGCTCGTACCAACCCGCTCTCTCACCGGCAGTTGCGCAATCGCAATTGAGAGCAGGGAGCCGAGCGTTGCAAAGAGTGGTTCATTTGCAACCTTGTCATTCGCGCGCCGCGCCGTGCCTTTGTGTGTCTGGTTCCATATCTCATACCAGATGTTCTGCGCCTGCCATATATTTGCCTTAAAAGGCAGGTCCCGCATCGCGGTAGCCACAGCAACCGCCTGCTCCAGCACCCCGGGAATCCGCGGCGCCGCCTGGAGCGCCCGCATAGCGGCCGTCATCCGCTGGTCCACCACGAAATTCAAATTGGCTACATCAAGCTTGACGTTATCTGCTGCCGCAAGCGCGAGCGCCGCCCGCACCCGCGCTCCATCGAGCGGCTCTGCTTCGAGCGCCCGCCGCAGCTTCACATTGATCGCAAAGCTAGCCGCTACATCAAGCGAAGCAGGCCGAGGAACCTCTGTCTGACTCAGAAAATGCAGCAGCGGCGCATGCTCTTCGTACAGTCGCAGCAAGCCTTCCTCCACCTCTTCGAGCGTTCCCGTTAGCAGCAGCTGCACCACCCGCCGCTGCTCATCAGCAAAGAGCGAGCGGATCGAGTAATCCTGCGAGCCGAACCAGCTGTCAAGAAGCCGAATCACCGCCGGCAGATCGACGCTCCCGATTGCTTCGCGCGCCTTGGCCAGAAAGTGCGCATGCTCCTCAGCCTCGGCCTCTTCACACCGCTTGACCACCGCCGCAATATTCAGATCGCCAAAATGCAGCACCGCATACCACACGCGTTCAGAGTCTTCGGTAAAGCGCCCAATGATCTCCGCCTCGCCAGTCAGCAATCGTCCTCGCCCGCTATTGATCAGCTCACCCGAGCGCCGCTTGACCGTGTAGGAGAAAAGATTGGTCTGCTCCGCATAATTCGAAAAGATGGACGAGATCGCATAGTGCGCCGCCACCTGCTTGAGACCCACCCGCAACCCCGCACCGTGCCGGCGATAAATATCCGCGCCGCTTCCTTCGCTGGCCACGTTGCTCTGTGCCTCCGCCAGTCGCGCGAGAAACGCCGCTTCCATCGCCTCGCCGCGCGCACCGAAGAGATCGCCCGCAAGCTCGAGCACACGCGCCGCGTAGGCAATAATCTGCACCGTCTCAATCCCGGCAATGTCATCAAAAAACCATCCGCAGCTCGTATACATCAGCTGCTCGTGCCGCTCCAGCTCCATCAGCTTAAGCGCAATGCGCCGCTCTGCCGGGCTCAACGTGTGCGGCGTGTGGGCGGCCAGAAAAGGCTCAAGCTGCTCCCGATCGAGCACCACGCCGATGTAGGCATTTCGAGCCTGATCGACGTTGAGAAACAAAGCCGACCCAGCCTCGTGGACCAGCGGCAGCAGCGCGTCGCGCAGTCCATCAAGCGCGTTCCGCAGGGGCGCGCGCCACCTCTGGTTCCAACCCTGTTTGCCGCCGTTGCAGCCGCAGTCCGAGCGCCAGCGCTCCACCCCGTGCGCGCAGCTCCAGCTCGTCTTCTCGTGGATGCGCGCCTCCGGCTGAGGAGCAAACATCTCCAGAAACTCGCCATAGTTCGTCAGCCGGGCCAGCTCGTTGTTTTCAATAAACG
>CAXTMM010000058.1:14990-15432 GCA_964245415.1 uncultured Acidobacteriaceae bacterium
GAACGAGAGTGCGTAGGAGAGCGCCATCTCTCCATAGCGATGATGATGCCCATAACTTTCCCCATCGGTCGCCACGTGGACCAGCTGCGCGCCCGCCCCGGCATTCTCTTGAAATCCCCCGACAAGCCTGCGCGCAAATCCCTCGCCCGAGTCCAGCAGACGCTCAAACGCAATCGCCCGCGACCGCGGCCCGTCATAGAAAAAGATTGAAATCGAACGCCCGCTTGCGAGCTTCACGAGGTATGGCTGCCGGGTATCAACAGACGCATCCTCGGTGTTCCGCCACTCGCTTTCGCCCACCCGCCGCACTGCCGCGCACTGGTTCGGCGCCAGGATGGTGTACAGTATGCCGTACTCGGCCAGCAACTCAAGCGTCTGCGTATCAACCGCCGTCTCCGCCAGCCACATCCCTTCCGGCTTGCGCCCAAACCGACTCTCAAAG
>CAXTMM010000058.1:15442-16561 GCA_964245415.1 uncultured Acidobacteriaceae bacterium
CACACGATCTGCGTGCGCTTATCCCGCTCGCTGCCGAGCGGCATGATGATGTGGTTGTACACCTGCGCCAGCGCCGAACCATGCCCGCTGAATCGCGCCCGGCTCTCAAAATCCGCCGCCAGGATAGCCCGGTAAGCCGACGGCGCTTTCTCCTTCATCCATGACAGCAGCGTTGGCCCAAAATTAAAGCTCATCCGCGCATAGTTGTTGACGATCCGCACGATCTCGCCCGCTTCGTTCAAGATGCGCGAGGAGCCATTGGTCGCATAGCACTCAGCCGTGATGCGCTCGTTCCAGTCGTGGTACGGCGCTGCCGAGTCCTGGGTTTCGACCATCTCCAGCCAGGGATTCTCACGAGGCGGCTGGTAAAAGTGTCCGTGGATACAGATGTAACGTCCGGCAGGCTGCAATACAGGTTTGCTCATAGGGTCTTCCCGCTTCATTAGAGCAAACTCCCGTTAAGTTACCGCACACAGCCGCAGAGGGTCACATTACCTATCGGCCATTCTCCCGGCCCGCCGCCAGCCAGATGGCGCGCGCGATCTCCGCAATAATCGACTCGCGAACCGCCTGGGGCTCGCGCGAGTCCGTAACCAGGACCGCGACGGCCACTTTGCGGCCATCCTTGAGCGTGATCAATCCGGCATCGTTGGTAGCGTTGTTCACCCGGCTGGCGCTCCCTGAGGTGCCGGTCTTGTGCGCGACAACGGTACCCGCAGGCAGCAGGCCCCTGATCCGGTGCGGGCCAGTCTCGCTCTCCGTCATCCACCGCAGCAGCAACGCCGTATCCTCCGGGTTCAGCGGCGAGCGATCAGCCAGCAGGCGCAGCAAGGCCACCAGCGACACCGCCTGCGCGTCATTCCGATACTGCGCCTGCACATCGCGCCCCAGCGTCTTCTCAGGATCCCGGATATGCATGCCGCGCACGCCGAGGCTCTGCACATACCCGTCGACCACCGGCGCTCCACCAACAGTACGCAGCAGGATGTCCGAGGCAACGCCATCGCTCTCTGACACCGCGAGCCGCAGTAACTCTTCGACCGGCACCCCCACCCCACCCTGCGGATGAGCGTCGCGCAGGCGATGGATTTCTACGGCCCGGTGCTCGAAGTGCTCCAG
>CAXTMM010000059.1:0-16506 GCA_964245415.1 uncultured Acidobacteriaceae bacterium
GCCATGCCATCACCAACGCTCTCAAGGGGCGGTTCAGATACAGCACTAAGACTTCAAGGGGCGGTTCAGATACAGCACTAAGACTTATGATACAGCACTAAGACTTGGCGTTATTGATTCGACTCAGACGACTATTGAGTCCCGCGAACGATGATCAGCGAGCCGGATTACAGCTTTCTTGGCACGTCGCATAGTAGACCGAGATAATCGTTGCAGATCCAATCTGGTGAGCAACCATATGGCCAACGCGATCGAGCAACGGGGATTCTTTTGGTGGGCGGGCGATCCCTCGCGCCCCTCCCATTCGCCCCAAACTTCCGTTCCTGGTCTACTAACGGTGACTGCTGAAGGACGAACCAGTCTCGAAGTCGATGGAACACTAGCGTCGGATGATGAGCGTGCGGACTGGGCAAAGCCGCGCTCATTCAGTCGAGAGTTAAGCATCGTTGGATTGTTGGACACTCCGGGAGACTCCGTTCGCCTGGAGGGAGTCGAACGTCTTGCTTTCCAGATTGTGGGCGACTCTCCGAAGCGCAGAGTTTCGCTGCAGATACCTGTATTAAGCGAAACCATACGTTTCCGACTGACTATGACTCCCACAACTATTCGGAACTTCGGATTGACTTAAAAGGCCTTGAGGAATGGCTACAGCTCGATAGCTTACGAGTAGCCAGGGATTACGGAGTTGCAACTGGTGAGCGTGAGCTTGTGTCGTACACGAGAGATCACTTCGAGTCCTCCATCGAGGATGGCGCGGTGTCGATTGAGTCGTTAACCACGGGTGGACGTCTTTTTGGCTTGTTTGGGAACCATGCTCAGCGGAAGATCTGTTTTGAGCAGTCTTTCTCAATCATCTACCGACCCAAAGTTCCTTCGTCTCTTACGCATCTTCAGTACGTGTTTGCCAAGATCGAAGCACTTCTGTCGCTCTTCCTTGGCTCGTATTTTCGGCTGAACCGGCCTCATTTTGTGAGAAAGGAAGAGCCATACGACCAGTGGGACACAATCTTCACACATGGGGATACCCCTTCAACGGAGCAGTTGAACCCCTTCTTCTTTCTGATTCCCTTCGCGGGAATCCGAGACCAGTTTGGGCCGCTGCTTCAGGCATGGCTAAGCAAAAGCAAAGCATTTGGGGCTGGCTTTTATCTTTACACCGCGTCGCTCCGCAACCAGCAGACATACACAGAGGATCGTCTGTTCGCTCTCGTCTCCGGAATAGAAGCCCTACACCGCAAAGGTTTCAACAGTGAAGCAACGCAATCCAGCCAAGATGACCGAAAGCGAGTCGAGCGTCTATTGGCTCTCATCCCTGCAGATGATCCCGATAAGGAGTGGTTGGAGCAAAAGCTAGCATATGCACATGAGCCGTCGTTGAGGCGGCGTGTCTTGGAATGCTTGCGTGAACTTCCGCTTCGTTTTCAGAAAGACGAGTTGAATAAATTTGCCAAGAGGTGTGCAGACAGGAGGAACGACATCTCGCATCGTGGTGGCCCACCGACTGGAATGGACTACGAGACTTTTCACAACGACATCACCCACCTCGCAGACGCACTCAGTTACCTCTTCCACCTTCTGATCTTGCACAATATTGGTATATCTGAAGAACTCGTGCTTCGTGCTGCCACGAAGAGCTTGGTTGCGGAGCGCCTCATCAAGAGATCGTTCGAGGCAGTTGATCTGCACGTCGTGAATGAGCCGCCAGCAGAAGCCTCTTAGAGTCCGAGAATCGAGCAACTTAGTACCTATAATCGCCCTTCTCGTCAGATGGGAGCAAGTCGCTTCTTTCAGCGTGTCCCCCTCGTCGCTGGCTTGCATTTTGAGAGCGCAGCCAAAGACTGACCAGGCAACCGGAAACAGCTACTTCCTATAATGGAGGGAGCGCCGGGCTTGCCTTGCCATCCTCATGGAATCCCGGAGACCTTCCGTCATGCCGAAAAAACAAATCCGCCGCCCCAACCCGCTGCCCCATACTGCCGACGCGGTCGGCATGCCTCTGATCGCCATCTGTGGGCGGCCGAATGTCGGCAAGTCGACGTTGTTCAATCGCGTGACCGGCACCCGGCGGTCCATCGTCGGCGACGAGCCGGGGATTACCCGCGACCGCATCTACGGCGAGGTGAGCTGGGCCGGTAGGACGGCGCGCGTGGTCGACACGGGCGGGATCGTGCCCGATGACGAGGCGCTGATCCCGACCGAGATCTTTACCCAGGCGCGCTTCGCCTTTGACGAAGCATCGGCGATCGTGATGGTGGTCGATGGGCGGACGGAGCTGGCTTCGTCCGACCTCGAGCTGGCGCGCCTGCTGCGCCGGCTGAACAAGCCGCTCTTCCTCGCTGTCAACAAGATCGACGTCCAGGAACTGGACGCGCAGGCGGAAAACTTTCGCCGGCTGGGGATTTCGAACCTGACCGCTGTCTCGTCCGAGCATGGCCACAATATCGGCGACCTGCTGGACGAGGTCTTTGCGGTGCTTCCCTTCCCGGAGAGGAGCGAGCCCGCCACGCCCGAGTACGAGCCCTTCCCTGCAGACGAGGATCCCGAAGACGAAGACCCCGACGCCCCCGAGGGATCAGCCGAGGCAGACGAAGAGGCCGATCCGGACGCCATCGCCCCCCACCGCACCCACGGCGACTACCAGCAGCGCGAGATTCGCGTCGCCATCATCGGCCGCCCGAACGTCGGCAAATCAACCCTGCTTAACGCGCTCACCGGCACCGCGCGTTCCATCGTTTCGCCCATCGCAGGCACCACCCGCGACGCGGTTGACGAGGTGCTCGAGTATGAAGGCAAGACCCTGCGTATCATTGACACCGCAGGCATCCGGCGCCGAGGCAAAACGCACGAGATGGCAGAAAAGCTCTCCGTCGTCATGGCGCGGCGGCATCTCGAAGCAGCTGACGTTTCCGTGCTGATGATTGATGCAGTCGAAGGCGTCACCGGCTCGGACGCGACCATCGGGGGCTATGCCCACGAGAGCGGTCGGTCCGTCATCATCGTAATCAACAAGTGGGATCTCGTCACCACCGGCCGCAACGACGGCAAGCCGCACGCCGATCGTACCGTCTTCGAGGAGCAGGCCCGGCGTTCGCTCAAGTATCTCGAGTACTGTCCCATGATCTTCATTACCGCATCCGAGGGCAAGGGCGTGCACCGGGTGCTCGAGGCCATCCTCCGCGTGGCCGCCGAGCGGCGCAAGCGCATCACTACCGGCCAGATGAACCGCTTCCTCGAAAAAGTTGACTTCGAGCGCGCAACCGTCCCTATGAACAAGCGGCTGCGCATCTTTTACATGACTCAGGCCGCGGTCTCCCCGCCCACGTTCATTCTGTTCACCAATCGCGACGTGGACCTGCACTTCTCCTACCAGCGCTTCCTCACCAACCAGATCCGCGAAGCCTTCGGCTTCGAAGGCTCCCCCATCTGGTTCAAGGTCCGCTCCCGCAAAAAGGAAGACAAAGAGTAACGGGCGGCATTTACCAGATATCGCCCCTCGCTTTATGCGGCAGCAGGGGCGGCAGCAAACCTGGCAAACGTGCGCCCACCGGATCTTCCTCAGCCGGCGGCTGGCCACCGAGCGCAGCGGCCAGCTCAGGGTAGTGGCCCGCGTAGAAGCAGGCGGCATAGCTGGTCTTGAAAGTGCCGGTTACCCCGTACACAGCCGTGACGCCGAACCAGTAGAGCGTCATCACCAGCAGCACCATCCCGGCGACATAGGCAAAGAAAACAGTATGGCTGCCAAGGCCACCTGCCCAGAGCGCGGTGTAAAGCAGCCTACCCACCCCATAGCCGCTCAGTACGACCAGTCCCACACCTACCAGGAGCACCAGGCCCAGCGCCATGCCCACCCCGAAAGCCACCACCGTACGCAGCACCAGGTAAAGCAGCAGCTGTCCAGGCTTGCGGCGAGCCAAGCCGCCCAACCGGACAAATGCCTTGCTGACCGGCGCCTCTTGATCGAGCGCGAGCCCGGGCAGGATAAAGTCCTCAAGCAGCGCGTCCACGGCAATCCAGATTGGCAGCAGCAGCCAGATGATGCCCACAAGGACCAGCAGTGACTTGGCCCCGGCTGATCCAGCCTCGCCGCCTGCATGCCGCCCCGCCGACACCTGCACAAACCGCCAGAGAGCCGGACCTACAGTCGCCCCTAGCACGCTCAGGAAGAGCAGCATGGCCAGCAGGTACAGCCCCAGGTACCGTCGCGCGGGCCGGGCGCGCCGGCGCCACGCCACGCGCACTCCGCCTCCCCGAAAGACCACGAGATCGAACAAAGTCGCACGCGCCCGGCAAAGCAGGTAGAGATACCCGACGGTAAGCAGCAGAAGCACAGCAAAAGCGATTAGCAGTACACCCAGTCCAACGGCCCCTACCAGCGCTCCGATGCCGTTACCGGTGAGGAACTGCTCGCGCGCATGCCGGGCATGCGAAAAAGACGCGAACTGCCCACCCTGGAGCGGGTAGTTGATTGAGACAGAAAGAAAGCTGGCCTGGCTTACCGCCGCCACCAGCGCGAGCTTGAAGAAGCGGCCCAGCCTAAATGGGTGTGCCGCGAGCACGGTGCGCGCATGGGTAAAAGCAAGGCCGATCGCGTCCGTTGCGGAGACAGGCTGCATACGGGTTGAGAGTAGAGCAGCCGCGCAAGGGTGACAAGCTTCGAATCGCGTACTCACCCTCGCCCCGTCCGGCGATCAGATCTGCGAAGCCGCTAGCGGGCTCAGGATCAGGTTCGAGATGTTGCTGACGATGTTTTCAAACTGGTAGCGCGGTGAGGTCGAAAGCTTCTTCCAGGCAGGGTCGGCAATAAACTTTTTCCAGCTCGCTTCAAGCTCGGCCATGTCAGCAAAGCTCAGCATGTAGGTCAGGTTCGGCAGTCGCGGCCCGATAAGCGTATCGCCAAAGAAAACAGGTTTCGCGCCGGCGTTTATAAAGAGCTCGAACTCGCCGTTGTTAAACATCTCAACCTTGCGCACATGGTCGCGGTCACTCGGGCTCTCATAGGTCCGCAGCTGAAAGATGCGCGGAGCCTTGGTCGCGGAGCCCGGCGGCGGCGTCAGCTTCGGCCATCCGGTAAAGGCGGCCAGCAGCGAGTTCTCCACCCTCAAAAACGCAGGCGAGGTGGCTGGCGCCTCCCAGAAGAGCGCTGCAGCTGTAAGAAAAGTGGAGTCCTCGCCCAGCCGGAGGTCAAGCATTGCCAAGGCTTCGACCGAGCCGCCCGGTATGAGCAGGTAGAACGTTGGCGTTTCAGGCCCGACATCTAGCTTGAACGCGCCTATCGGACCCATGCCCATCCGCGCCAGCGCGGGAATCAGCGCGTCTGCAAAGTAAACCTCAGTCAGCTTGGTCTGCGGGCCGGACTGCATCTGGTAGCGGCGCAGCTGGTAGTACTCGCGCGGCTTGCTTTCAGGGGATGGCATCGAGGCGCCTCCAGGCGTGACGGCAAGGACTGAGCTGGCGAGAGAAGCGGCGAGGAACTGGCGGCGCTGCATGGATCCTCCGAGCGTAAAGATTCCTATCGCAGGTGAGAGACAAGGGCGGACTTCGGGCACGTGCGGGAGCTCCTATAATCGAGGGGATGACCCCGAGCATCTGCTCCCTCCCGAGGCGCAGCCTGAGGAGAAACCTCCATGACAACCAGCGCCACGGTCTCAGTTGAAGATTACCTGAACAGCCCCGAGTACAAGCACTGCGAGTACCTCGATGGTGTCATCAACGACAAAGACCCCTTTGTCGGAAGGGTGCCCTCGGTCAGCAACGTGCATGGTATCGTGGGCGGGCTCCGGTTTGCCGTACCGGGAGCCGCGATCTACCTCGACTTGGCCCTGTTCTTTCGCCCGGTTCGACGAGGAGAACCATCCACTTGGTGAATAGCCCTGCGCTGCATATCCGCCCCGCCGAGCCCGGAGACGTTCCTTTGATTCACGCACTGGTGCGCGGCCTCGCCGACTACGAGCGCGAGCCGCAGTCGGCTCAGTTGACCGAGCGAGACCTGCTGCGCGACGGCTTTGGGACCAATCCTGCCTACACCTGCCTGATCGCCGAATACGATGGCGTCGGCTGTGGCTTCGCGCTTTACTTCCCCGTCTACTCCACCTGGGCTGGGCGTGCCTTGTATCTTGAAGATCTGTTTGTGCAGACGGAGTATCGCGGACGCGGCATTGGCAAGGCCATGCTGGCGCGCGTGGCCCAGGCCGCGATCGAAGGAGGCTGCCTGCGGCTGGACTGGAGTGTGCTGCGCTGGAACACGCCGGCGATCGGATTCTACGAGGCACTGGGCGCGTACCCGATGCCTGAGTGGGAGCGGATGCGGGTGGAAGGCGCGGCGCTTGCACAAGTCGCCAACCATGGCAAGCGGCCTGTTGCAGCCGCCTCCGAGGTCGAAGCTTGAGCGGCGCGCCCAGGATCAGCCGCGCGCCCAGGATCAAGGTCATCGGCGGAGGCCTGGCCGGCCCCGAGGCCGCCCTGACCGCTGCCCGGCTCGGCGTGGCGGTCGACCTCTACGAGATGCGCCCCGTGCGTACGACCCCCGCCCACCAGACTGAAGACTTTGGCGAGCTGGTCTGCTCGAACTCGCTCAAGAGTGAAAGCGAGAACACCGCCCCCTGGCTGCTCAAGCAGGAGATGCGCCGCGCCGGGTCCGCCCTGCTCCGATGTGCCGACGCGAGCGCGGTTCCTGCCGGGCATGCGCTCGCGGTCGATCGCGTCGAGTTCTCAAAGCGCATTGCCGGGGCCATCGCCCGCGAGCCGCTCATCACCGTCCATCGCGAAGAGGTCACCCGCCTCGACCCGGAGACCAGCATCACCATCATCGCCTCCGGCCCTCTGACTTCATCCTCCCTCTCGAGCGAGATCGCGCGGCTCACCGGCGCCGATCACCTCGCCTTCTACGACTCCATCTCGCCCATCGTCGAGACCGACTCCATCGACTTCGAGAAGGTCTACTATAAGGCCCGCTGGGACAAGGGCACGGCCGACTATATCAACTGCCCCATGAATCGCGAAGAGTACGACCGCTTTTACGACGCGCTCGTGGCGGCCGAACATGTAGAGGAAAAAGACTGGGAGAAGCTGCCGTTCTTCGAGTCCTGCCTGCCCATTGAAGAGCTGGCACGCCGCGGACGCGACACCCTGCGGTACGGCCCCATGAAGCCGGTCGGCCTGCGCGACCCGCGAACTGAGACAAATCCCTGGGCGGTCGTCCAGCTGCGCAGCGAAAACCTCCGCGCCGACTCCTACAACCTGGTCGGCTTCCAAAACCACCTCAGGTTTGGCGAGCAGGCCCGCATCCTGCGCATGATCCCAGGGCTTGAAAATGCGAAGTTCCTGCGCTACGGCCAGATTCATCGAAACACCTATATCAACTCGCCAAGCGTGCTGACTGAAGGGCTGTACCTGCGAGCGTATCCAAACATCTTCTTCGCCGGCCAGATCTCGGGTGTCGAAGGCTACACAGAGTCGATCGCCACAGGCCTGCTGGCGGGCATCTATGCCGCGGCCGCCGCCCATGGCGACCTGATCCACCCGGCGCCGCGGGCGACAGCCTTCGGCTCGCTTACCCACTACATTACCCACGCCGAAGCGAAGCACTTCCAGCCCGCCAATATCACCTTCGACCTGCTGCTACCTCTCGACGAAGCTACGCGCACGCGCATCCGCGACAAGAAAGAGCGCCACCGCCTCCAGTGCGAGCGCGCTCTCGCCGCATTCGACACATGGTGGACCGCTGCCCAGCCGCACACCATTGCAGTCGCTCAGTGATTGGCCGAGCCTATCGGTCGGCCGTACCTTTCACAAGGCTTCCCGCAAAAGCTGTTTGTGCCCCGGACATCAAAGTCGGTACCAGACACATCCATCTTCGCAAGAGTGCGATCGTGAGCCAGGAGTTGAAGCACGTGCACCGCTCCATGTAACGTGGTCTTGCCATCCATGCCAGCACGTATGTCGGCGATGCGCGATCTGCATGTTCTGATTGTGTGCAAGCAACTATCCACACACAGCGGCAGCCGAGTTTGAAAAATGCGGCCACACAGCCGCCAGCAGAAGGAGAGAACCATGCGTAAGACAATCGCAACCCTGGCAATGCTGAGCGCCAGCCTGACCATCGGCTTCGCGCAGGAGAAGGTCGGCAGCATCCACGGTCACATCCAGGACCCGCTCGGTAACCCCATTCCCAATGCCGTCGTAACCGTGAGCACCGATGGCAAGGACGCTAAATACACCTTTACCGCAGACGCGAACGGCGATTACAAAGGCACCGGCATCGCACCCGGCACCTACTTCCTCAACCTGTCGCAAGCGGCAAGACCGATCGACCAGATGCTGAACGTCAAAATTGTTGTTGATACTGACCAGGCGGAAAACTTCGATCTCACCCGCCCTGAGTACGTTGCGAAGATGACCCCCGAGCAGCGTAAAGCTATGGAAGAAGTCAAAGCCAAAAATGCCGAGGCTCTTAAGGCTAACGGCGTCATTAAGAACCTCAATGCCGACCTCGCTACAGCAAGAGCGGACAACAAGGCAAAGAATTATGCCGATGCTGAAGCCTTGATGACCAAGGACGCAGCGCTGAAGCCCGACGCGGCCGTGATCTGGCTGGAACTCGCCAATGCGCAAGCCGGGCAGAAGAAGTGGCCTGAGGCGACCACCTCTTACCAGAAAGTAATTACGCTCGAGACTGCAAGCCCCAAGCCAAACGCAGACGTCATCGCCGGCGCCAACAATGGGCTGGGTGAGGCACTGGCTTCGCAGAACAAGCTCGATGATTCGAAAGCCGCCTACGAGGCTGCAGCCAAAGCCAACCCGCCGAGTGCGGCCATGTACTACACCAACGAGACCATCATCCTGAGCCGAGCTGGTCAGCCTGAGGCTACTGCCGCGGCGGCTGATAAGGCCATCACCGCCGACCCAACTAAGCCCATCCCCTACTACCTTAAGGGTCAGGCGCTCATCGGTAAGGCTACGGTGGACAAAGCAGGTAAGATCGTGGCACCCCCGGGCTGCATCGAGGCTTACCAGAAGTACCTCGAACTCGCGCCTGACGGGCAATTCGCCAAGGAAGTCACGGATGTGCTGACCGGCATGGGACAGACGGTCAAGACCAGCTACAAAGCTAAGAAGGGCTCCTAGGCAGTTCTCCTTTTTAGGTTGCCCACGTTCTTCATCATGCTTTCCCGTTAACAGGCTGCGCGTGCGCGCGCAGCCTGCTCCGCACATAATCCTTTCGAGTCATGCATGCCGTTCTCTTCACCCCCGCATACATACGCAAGCCTCTCCTACTCTGAAGCAACAGCAACGATCGACGGCTACGCAGCTCTGCTGGCCTGCTCGCACTCTCCAGAAACAGTCAGCCTGCTCGATGCATTAGGCCGCGTACTGGCTGAGCCGGTCCTCGCCGATCGCGACCAGCCACCCTTTCCCCGATCCACGCGCGACGGCTTTGCTTGTCGCGCTGCTGCAGTCGCATCAGGCACGCCGCTCAGGGTTGTAGGGCTGCTCAAGGCAGGTGAGTCATGGCCCGGATCGACGGGTGCTGCAGCGCTTGGCGCTGACGAAGCCGTCGAGATCATGACCGGCGCCCCGCTGCCATCGGGCGCCGACTGCGTCGTGATGCTTGAACACGTAGAACGCACAGCTGACGTAATCCGCCTAACGGCGGGACGGCGTATCGAGCCGGGCGAAAACTTCATTCCTACGGGAGCCGAAGCACGTACAGGCGCAACCCTTGTTGGCCCCGGCATGCGTCTCAGTCCTTCGCAGATTGCAGCCGCTGCCTCGGTGGGGGCGTCCCAGCTGCGCGTCTATCCACGCCCCAGGGTGGCGATCCTTTCCACGGGTGATGAACTGGTCCCGCTCGCAACCCAGCCGCACGCGTTTCAGACACGCAACTCCAACAGTTACTCACTGGCGACCCAGGTGCTGGCTCTCGGCGGCGAGCCCCTCATCCAGCCCATCGCGGCTGACTCCGAACACGCGCTTGATCAGTCTGTACGTGCTGCGATTACAAACGGCTGTGACCTTCTTCTGCTCTCGGGTGGCGTTTCCATGGGTAAATACGACCTGGTCGAGGGCGTGCTCGCCTCGCTCGGCGCCGGCTTCTTCTTCACCGGCGTACGCATACAGCCAGGCAAGCCGGTGGTCTTCGGCGAGTTGACTACGCTAAACAGGCTGCCATTTTTCGGCCTGCCTGGCAATCCCATCTCAACCATGGTGACCTTCGCCTTGTTTGCTGCGCCTGTGTTGGCTGCTCTTGGCGGTGAACGCGGCTATGCACCTCGCTTTGCCCAGGCGCATCTAGCCGCGCCGGTCCAGCCCAAGGCCGGTCTGCAGCGCTTCCTCCCGGCGCGTCTCTCTGCCAACGATAAAGCGGCCACCGTCGCACTCGTTTCCTGGCAGGGCTCAGGCGACATCGCCGGCACCGCCCAGGCTAACTGCCTGCTGGTCGTACCTGAGCCGGCGTCCGGAAGCAGCGCCCCCCTTGCCGAAGGCCAGGTAGTCAGTGTGCTCCTTCTCTAGCCGCGAGACTTTCTTGCCAGTCGCTGCGTTAGGCTTGAATTATGGACAACCCCAAGACCACGCTCTCGCACTATGACGCGCAGGGTACCGCGCGCATGGTCGACGTAAGCGATAAGCACGTCACCCGCCGCCACGCTGTTGCTGCAGCCTTCGTCGCACTCTCGCCGACAGTGCTCGCGGCTCTTCCCCGCAATCCGAAGGGCAATCCACTTGAGGTCGCGCGTTTTGCCGGCATCCAGGCCGGCAAGCGCACCAGTGAACTTATCCCCATGTGCCATCCCGTGCCGCTCAGCTTCCTCGACGTATCGGCTGACATCGTAGACGGCGGCATCGCCATCCGCGTCACCGCTGCAACGACCGCTCCCACGGGCGTCGAGATGGAAGCTCTCACTGCCGCCGCGATCGCGGCGCTCACTATTTACGACATGTGCAAGGCGCTCGACAAAGGCATCATCATCCGCGAGGTCATGCTGCTGGAAAAGACCGGCGGTAAGAATGGCGATTACCAGCGGCTTGGCTAATACCCACCTACTTGTCCCAATCTCTGCAGGAGACAACTATGAATCTTTTCCTTTTGCTAGCGACAGCTGGCGCTCCGGGCCACCGCAGTCTCAAAATCGGCATTGTGCTGGGCTGCGCCGCTCTCCTGGCCGGCCTCTTCGCACACACTCTCTTCTTCTGGCTGCTCGCCAAGCTGCGCCACCGCAGCGTCAAGGACATTCCCCTGCTGCGCATCGCAATGCAGCGAGTGCGCCAGCCTGCGCTCGCCCTCATCCTGGTCACGGCGCTCGGTCCGGTGCTGCCGTTTGTCGGCGTTGCGGCAGAGTACCTGCCAAGCGTAGCGAAGGCGGCAGGCATCGCCTGGTTCCTGGCGCTGGGCTGGCTGATGGTCTCGGCCGTGTACACGGTGGAAGACCTGATGATGCTGCGCTACGACATCTCAAACGCGGACAACCTCAAAGCGCGGCGAGTGCGCACCCAGCTCCAATTGCTCCGCCGCATGGCGATCATCCTGCTCCTGGTTATCGACACTGGCTTAATTCTGTCACTCTTCCGCGACTCCCAAATATGGCACTATGGCGCGGGTCTGCTTGCCTCCGCCGGACTGGCATCGCTCGTGCTCGCCACCGCCGCCAAGTCCACTGCCGAGAATATGCTCGCCGGCCTGCAGATCGCACTCACTGAACCGATCCGTCTCGACGATGTCGTGATTGTCGAAGGCGAGTGGGGCAAAATCGAAGAGATCACGACGACGTACGTGGTGGTTGCAATCTGGGATTATCGACGGCTGGTCGTGCCGCTGACCTACTTTATCGAGAAGCCATTTCAAAATTGGACGCGCGAGCGAGCCGACCTGATGGGAACTTCCTTTCTCTACGTCGATTACTCGGTGCCCGTGCCAGCGCTGCGAGAGGAACTGACGCGGCTGCTTGAAACGCTGCCGCAGTGGGACCGCAGGGTTGTCGCTTGCCAGGTGACCAATCTCTCAGAGCAGACCATGGAAGTTCGCTGCCTGATGAGCGCGCGCAATGCACCGGACTTGTTCGACCTACGCTGCATCGTTCGCGAAGGCATGATTGAGTTCATTCAGAAAAATTATCCGGATGCGTTCCCGAGAACCCGATTCAGCGCGGTCTCTACCCTGCAGCAGCAACCCGGCAGCCAATCAAACAGCACACCTGCGCTACCGGTAGGCCTGCGGCAGTTCTAAAGGTCCCTTCATCAGGCAGAGCAAACCGCCACGCCTGCTCATTACAACGCTTATATAGCTCCTGCCAGGTAAACCCCAAACCACGCTTGAGCATCCTTCCACTCTCGCAGCAACTCGAAACCGGCACTCTTTAGTATGCCAATCACAGCATCGTCTGTGAACTTGTAACTGTTCTCAGTGTGAATCGTCTCGCCTGCGGCGAAGCTCACCTCAAGCTCCAGCGCCGGAATAAGGACGGTCTGCGCTACCGTGCTTTCAAGGTGCATCTCGATGCGCGATCGCGCCACGTTCCAGCGCGCCCGGTGAGCAAAACGGGCAAGCTCAAAGTTCGCTCCGAATTCGCGATTGATCCGCACCAGCACGTTCTTGTTGAAGGCGGCCGTTACGCCCGCGGCATCGTCATAAGCTGCTTGCAGGACTTCCGCAGACTTCACCTGGTCCGCGCCCAGCAGCAACCGGTCGCCCGGCACCAACTCTGCACGTACTGCGCCCAGCAGAGCTGCGGCATCTTTTGGCTCAAAGTTGCCAATGCTTGATCCGATGTAGAGCACCAGCCGACACAGGCCGTCCGCATCAATCTGGCCCAGCCCGTCCGTGTAGTCCGCGACACGGGTATGCACATGCACGTCAGCCAGTTCACGCTCCAGGTGCGCCTTCGCTTCGTCGAGCGCGCTTGCAGAAACATCGATGGCGTAGTAATCGAGATCGCCCTGATGCCGGACGGCCGCAGCCAGTAGCAGGCCTGTTTTGGCCGCAGTACCCGCGCCAAGCTCAATCACGGCGAGACGCTGAGGCCCTGCCGCCAGCTTCAGGATCAGGTCGGCATGCTCGGCAAAGATCGCTCGCTCGGTACGCGTGATATAGTATTCGGGCAACTCGGTGATCTGCTCGAACAAGCGTGAGCCTTCGCGATCGTAAAAGAGCCAGGGGCTGAGTGTCTTGGGCGAAGAAGTAAGCCCGCGAAAAACCTCCTCGCCGACTGCGGTCTGCCGCGCGACGGGGAGGGAAGACAGCGAAGAAGCAGCAACCATAATGAAAAGGATCGTCCGTGTCAGTAGGTAAGAAAACTTGCGCGTTTGCCGTCGCGCGCCGGTCGATTGCGAATCAACGTCGAGCCAGCCGGATGCCAGAGAACTGCCACCGTGTGATCGGCGGAAAAAAATTACGATACGTTTCCCGGATGTGCGATGCAGGCGTCGCCACGGAGCCGCCACGCAGCACCATCTGGTTAGACATGAACTTGCCGTTATATTCTCCCAGGGCGCCCGGCACTGCACAGTAGCCTGGGTAGCCGAGGTAGGCGCTGGCAGTCCACTCCCACACGCCGCCAAGGATTTGCTGGGCTTGGTCAGCACTCTCCGCTTGCACTGAAACCGGATGCAGCACGCTACCTTCAAGCATGCGCTGCTCATCGGCTTCAGCGATCGATGACGCCGCGGCCACTTCCCACTCCGCTTCGGTCGGCAGCTTGCACCCGGCCCACCGAGCAAATGCGTCCGCCTCGAAGTAACTCACATGGCATACCGGCGTGGCCAGCAGTTCGTTCAAGGCCACCTCCCCTCGGAGCGTAAATGCCGTCCACTCCGCACCGGAGCGATGCCAGTAAAGCGGCGCCTCCCATTGCTGGTCCTGCACGCTCTGCCACCCGTCGGCCAGCCAAAGATCCGCGCGGTGATAGCCACCGTCCTCGATAAACTGCAGGTACTCCGCGCAGGAGACAGGCCGCGTCGCCAGCTCAAAGGGCTCCAGGTACACGCGGTGCCGAGGCTGTTCGTTATCAAAGCAGAAGCCATCGCCTTCATAGCCGATCTCCTGCAGTCCGCCCGCGAAACCAAGCCATCGCTGCGGGGTAAGCTGCGGCACTGTCGAAGCGCCTGGCAGTTCGCCTTCGCGGTAGGGCGGCCGCAGAGGATTTGACCAGAAGGCATGCTTTACATCGGTGACCAGCAGCTCCTGATGCTGCTGCTCGTGATGCAGGCCAAGCACCAGCCGCCGCTCCGCCTCCACCGGCGCATACCCCGTCTCGAAGAGCACCTCGACTGCAGCGTCCACATGCCGCCGGTAGGCCAGTATCGCCTCGAGCGCAGGCCGTGAGAAACTGGCGCGCAGCTTCTTAGCCGGCTGATCTGAAACGGAGTTGTAGTAGCTGTTGAAGAGCCAGAGGAAATCTGGATGAAAAGCTTGGTAGTGGGGTAAGAACTCGCGCAGGATAAATGTTTCAAAGAACCAGCTCGTATGCGCCATATGCCACTTGGCCGGACTGGCCTCGGGCGTGGACTGTACCATCATGTCTTCAGGGGTGAGCGGCTCACACAGCATCAGGCTCTGCTGCCGCACACTCCAGTAATGCCGCAGCAATGCTTCGCCTGCCTGTGGCGCTGCGACTGCGGAGGATGCAACAACCGGCGAAAAGCTCATCCTGGCTCCTGGCTTACTGACACTTAGAGTCGTTTGCCGCGATTTCGTTGCGCGGCTAGGTTAGCACGTTCATCCAGGCGCGGGTAGGTACCTCTGCCGTTCCCGTTTTGGCACCGCGTCCTTACCATCAGACAACAAGCGAGCCTCGTCACGACTTCCAATATCGCGTCCCGGTTTGATCCAGCGCCAACAGAACGGACCGAACTGCGTCCTTCCTCCCCGCAGATGCGTCTACCCTGTTGCCATGGTCTTGCGATTGTCATCGGCTCGCGCCAATACGCAGCGCGTGGCAACATCCAACGTCCGCCGGGCTCTCTTTATGGTGACCATGCTAGCCACCGGGCTTACGGCCAAACCTCTCCAGGCGGCGGCATTGTTTCTATCCGCGCCTGCTGGGCAGGGCGGTCCTCAGGAGATTGCCGGGCTCGAGGCCATTCGGGGCAGCGTACTTAAGGTCTCTGGCGACACGTACCTGGTCAAAACGCCTCAGGGCACCGTCTATAGAGTAGCCACCAGCGTCAACACCCACTTCGTACGTGGGGAGCAGGAGTCGACCGCGAGCGCCATTCATGCCGGCGACACGGTGGTGGCTGGGGGCGACCTGGAGGAAAAACAGCACGTGCTGGGCGCGATCTTCCTGGCGGCGATCGACGCGAAGCAGCTCGAGGAGTTCGACCGGCGGCGAGCGGAGTTTGGCAAGACCTGGCTTGCCGGCACCATCCTCTCGATCCGCGGGACCCAGCTTACCGTAAAGCGGCCGGACAACGTCACCACTACCGTCACCGTCGACGAGAACACATCCTTCCGTAAGCGCCACGAGAGTATCACGCTCGGCGATATCCAGGTAGGCGACGGGCTCACAGTGCGAGGCGCAATGGGCAAAGGCACATTTGCCGGCACCCTGTTAACGGTGGTCGACGCACGAGAGATCAGCGAGTGGGGCCGCCTGCGCGACCGTTGAGCTCCGGGTGGCGGCCGCCTTACTTGCACGATTGCCACGATTACAAGGAGGATTGTGCCGCCAGTTTTCCCCATCTCGGCACCACGCTGGGTCATCGCGGTAGCTCTAGGCGTGTCTGTCTCGTCAGTCCGGGCACTCGCAGTTGCGCAGACCAGCCCTGTAACCGCAGCCCCGCAGCAACCCGCAGCGACCACTCCGGCGCCGAGCGCGAGCGATGCGCCGGCTGCATTCCAGGCCGAGTCTGAAAACGGCGGCACCATTCACGGAACCGTCAGGGCAGGCGTCACACCGCTGCCCGGCGTCAGGATCACCGCTACCAATACGCTCACTGGCCAACGCTACTCGACCACCACCGACGTATCAGGCGTCTATCGCATGACCATCCCGCAGAACGGGCGCTACGTGCTCCGTACCGAATTTTCGGCCTTTGCGCCTGCCACCGGCGAAGCACTGCTCAATGGCTCCACACACGATGCTTCGGCCGACCTCGCGCTCACGCTCCAATCGCGCGTTACCGCGCTCCCTGAGGACCGCGGTGAGCTCGGCACACGCGCCCAGGCTACCCGCACCCCGGGCGCCGGGGGTCGAGGACAGGGCCGCGCCGGCGCTCAGACACTCAGCCTGGTCAACGCGCTGAGTGGCGCGCTTGAAGCCGGCCAGGGCGGCGCGAGCGGGGCTCAGCTGCCTTCTATCGGCGGCAGTCAGGACTTCTCCTCTGACTCGGTCGCAGTCTCGGGCTCGTCGAACGCATCGAACAGCTTTGCCGGCATTAACCTTGATGATGTGCGCCAGCGCGCTGAATCCGAGCCTTCGCTCAACGGCGGCGGTTGTCCAGGCAGTGGAGGTCCAGTTGGAGGGTGAGCCGGCGGCTTTGGCGGTGGAGGTGGCGGCTTCGGCGGTGGAGGCC
>CAXTMM010000060.1:0-16448 GCA_964245415.1 uncultured Acidobacteriaceae bacterium
CTACCGAGCACCCCGCCCTCCGCAAGCATCTCTACGCCGACGACGGAAAGCTTCGCTCCTTCGTCAACCTCTACCTCAACCCCGAAGATGTCCTCTACCTGCCGGCGAAGGAAGAAACCCCCACCACCCCCACCGACGACCTCTCCATCATCCCCTCGATCGCCGGCGGCTCAGCCACAGCCACAGTGATAGAACTCCCCGAGCTCACCACCGGCGACTACGCCCGCTACTCTCGCCACCTCATCCTCCCCGAGGTCGGGGTCGAAGGCCAGCAGAAGCTCAAGGCCGCTAAAGTCCTCTGCGTCGGCACCGGTGGCCTCGGCGCCCCGCTCGCCCTCTATCTCACCGCCGCTGGCATTGGCACCCTCGGCCTCGTTGACTTCGACGTCGTCGACGAGAGCAACCTCCAGCGTCAGATCATCCACTCGACGCCCGACGTAGGCCGCCTCAAAATCGACTCCGCCGCCGACAAGCTGCACGCCCTCAACCCGCACACCACCATCGTCAAGCACAACGTCATGCTCACCAGTGACAACGCCCTCGAGATCTTTCGCGACTACGACATCATCGCCGACGGCACCGACAACTTCCAGACCCGCTACCTGGTCAACGACGCCTGCGTCCTCTTAGGCAAACCCAACGCCTACGGATCTATCTTTCGTTTCGAAGGCCAGGCCAGCGTCTTCGCAACCGAGCACGGCCCGTGCTATCGCTGCCTCTACCCGGAGCCACCGCCGCCGGGCCTCGTCCCCTCCTGCGCCGAGGGCGGCGTCTTAGGCATCCTGCCCGGCCTGATCGGCGTCATCCAGGCGACAGAAGTCATCAAGCTCATCCTCGGCAAAGGCGAGCCGCTCATCGGCCGCCTGCTGCTCGCCGACGCCCTCAACATGAAGTTCAAGGAACTCAAGCTGCGCAAGAATCCCGACTGCCCGGTCTGCGGCACCTACCCCACCGTCACCGCGCTCATCGACTACAACCAGTTTTGCGGCGTCGCCGGCGCCCAGGAGTCCGCCATGGAAAGCACCGTCAAACCGCTCCCAGCGCAAAACGGCATCCCCCAAATCAGCGTCGTCGAGCTCAAGCGCCGCCGCGACGCCGGCCAACAGCCCTTCGTGCTCGACGTACGCGAGCCCTGGGAGTACCAGATCGCCAACCTCGGCGGCCACCTCATCCCCCAGGGCGAGCTCCCAACTCGCCTCAGCGAACTCGACAAATCGCAGCCCATCGTAGTCCAGTGCAAATCCGGCGGCCGCAGCCAAAACGCAGCCGAGCTCCTCGCGAAGCAAGGCTTCCAGGTCGAAAACCTAGCCGGCGGCATTCTCGCCTGGTCCAAGGAAATCGATCCAACCGTCGCCAAATACTGAGGGTAGGTCCTAGCCCCTACGTCTGTCATCCTGAGCGGAAGCGAACGATCTGCGATTGACCTCTCGAATAAAGCAGGCCCTTCGTCAATCTGAGACGAGCCTGCACTAAGCTCAGGACTGGCCTTGCCGATCTGCCTATTACCGAACAATTACAACCCGCGCGCCACCCATGCTCTAGCGTAAAAACACCCATGAGCCCCAGCACCCTGACCCCCGATACTGCCGAGCCCAGCCACACCCTGCTCCAGGCCCCATCGGGCAAGCTCAACCTCGTACTAGCCGTCTGGATGCTCGCCTTCCACGCTCTCGCCATCACCGCCTTCTTCTACTTCCGCTGGTCCTCGCTGCTGGTCTTCGCCGTCCTATGGGTCTTCGCGCAAAACATAGGCATCGGCATGAGCTACCACCGCCAACTCACCCACCGCGGCTACATCACGCCCAAGTGGCTCGAGTACTCGATGGCCATCTGCGCCACCCTGGCCCTCGAGGGCGGCCCGCTCTTCTGGGTCGCCGTCCACCGGCTCCATCATCAGATCACCGACAAGCCTGGCGACCCCCACTCCCCCCGCGACGGTGCCTGGTGGTCCCACATGGGCTGGATGCTCTGGGGCTCCCTCCACAACCACGATCCGGCCCTCGCCCGCTACGCCCCCGACCTCTACAAGCAGCCTTTCTATGTCTGGCTCAGCCGCCTGCACTGGGTCCCGCTTACGCTCGTCGGCATCGGCCTAGCCTGGTTCGGAGGCGCAGCCGGCCATCGAGGCCTCAGCTGGGTCCTCTGGGGAGTCTTCCTCCGCGTCACCCTCGGCCTGCACACCACCTGGCTCGTCAACTCGGTCACCCACATGTGGGGCTCCCGCCGCTTTGACACCCGCGACGACTCCCGCAACAACTGGTGGGTAGCCCTGCTAAGCGGCGGCGAAGGCTGGCACAACAACCATCACGCCCACCCCGTCTCCGCCCGCCACGGCATGGCCTGGTACGAGCTCGACCTGAACTACTGGGGCATCCGCCTGCTCGGCGTCCTAGGCCTGGCCACAAAAATCAAAGTCCTCGGCCCCGAGAACCACCCCGGCTCCAGCCACGCTCGCATCCTCCACAGCTGACAAGCGCTCCAGCCACGATTCAAGTTCCTCTACGCGCATCTATCCCTGCACAGAGAATGCGAGCGAGAGGAGCTGTATTGGACTCCCCTGAAATCCCAAACAGCACCGGCCCTTCCATGCCAAACCCGACCGAGCGCGACAAACTCCAGCAGCAGATCACCGCCCTCGGTCCCTGGTTCCACAACATGTGGATCGGCGGCGTCCGCACCGCGCCCGACCATTTCCTCTTCGACTACCCAAATGTAAAGTATCGGCACTTCCGCGACACGATCCCTGCAGACCTCACCGGCAAAACAGTCCTCGACATCGGCTGCAACGCCGGCTTTTACGCGATGGAGATGAAGCGCCGCAACGCAGCCCGCGTCCTCGGCATAGACACTGACGACCGCTATCTCGCCCAGGCTCGCTTCGCCGCCTCCGTCGAGCAACTCGACATCGACTACGCCCGCATGTCCGTCTGGGAGATCGCAAACCTCGGCGAACGCTTCGACCTGGTCATCTTCATGGGCGTCCTCTACCACCTGCGCCATCCGCTCCTCGCCCTTGACCTGATCCGGGAACACGTCGCAAACCATTTATTCCTCTTCCAAAGCCTGCAGCGCGGCAGCGGCCAGGCCATGCTCCCCGCCGAAGATTACGATTTCAACGAGACAGCCATCTTTAACCATCCTGACTACCCGAAGATGCACTTGGTCGAACAACGCTACTGCGGCGACCCCACGAACTGGTGGCTGCCCAACCGGGCCTGCACCGAGGCCATGCTGCGCAGCGCAGGCTTCCGCATCCTCGCGCACCCCGAGCAGGAAGTCTATCTCTGCCGCACCGAATCGCTCGCCCAGCCTCAGCACGAACCACATTGCGTCTACCCCGCACGCGGCGCTCAGCCGTGACACCGGCGTTCAAAGCCCTCCTTGAAGAAGCCGAATCACTCCTCACCGCCCGCCGGGTAGCAGAGGCAGCAGCCCTTTTCAACCATGCCGAGCAGTTAGGCGCCGATCCCGATCACTGCGCCGGCCGCCGCTGGACCTGCCATATGCTTGCCGGCAGCTACGAGCTCGCCTGGCAGCAAAGTGATGCCATCCGCGCCCGCGGTGCCGCCGACGAGCATCGCGTCTGGAACGGAACCCCGCTCGCAGGCCACAGTGTCCTCGTCCGCTCCGTACACGGCCTCGGCGACGCCATCCAGATGCTCCGCTACGCCCCACTTATTTGCCGCCAAGCCACGCAGCTTACCCTCCAGTTAGCCCCGCTGTTGGTCGAGTTAGCCCGGTCCGTCGCAGCCATCGACGAAGTCGTACCCTGGGGAGAAGAACGCCCCTGCGATATACAACTCGAAATTACCGAACTGCCCTACATCTTTCGTTCCACGCTCGCAACTCTACCCGCGTCCATCCCCTACCTGCACCCAGCCGCCGCTCGCATCCAAGAAGCACAAAGCATTCTCGGGCCAACAAGCAATCCTCGCATCGGACTAGTCTGGTCCAGCAGCGCCTGGGACATCACGCGCTCCTTACCCTTCCACCTGCTCCACCCGATCCTCGAAGCGCGCGACGATCTCGAGTTCTGGTGCATGCAGCCAGACTCCCCCGAGTGGAATGACTATTGCCGGCAACGCAACTGGCCACTCCGCAGGGCAGGCGACTACTCCATCGCGACCTTCGCCGCATGCATGGCTCAGATGGACCTCGTCATCACTACAGACACATTCGCCGCCCACATCGCCGGCGCGCTCGGCAAACCCGCATGGGTCCTGCTCAAGCAGCAGGCCGACTGGCGCTGGATGATCGAGCGGAAAGACTCTCCCTGGTACCCGACCCTGCGGCTCTTCCGTCAACCCACTGAGGGCAACTGGAACGCAGTCATAGCACAACTTACAACTGAACTCCTAACCTGGACTCCAGCCGCACACTTAAGTAAGTCTAAGCTGCCACTTAACCCAAGTCACTTCTAGCAACCGGTAACGTGCGCGTCTGAGCGCCAACGCTTTTGCAAAAGCAACAGCTCTAAACCGTAACTGCCTCGGCAGCCCGGGCAGTCCCTATCCGCGCCACAATGGACTCAAACTCAATCGCGCGATGCTCGGCCGTATGACTGGCAAGGATACGATCCCGCGCACGCTCACCAAGCCGAACCCGCTCGGCATCCGATAAGTTGCGCAAAACCTCCACCACGCTGTCTGTACCATTCACGGTTACAATCTCTTCGCCGGGAGTCAGGAACGTCTCCAACCCCGTCCACGCGTCAGACAAAATCGCCGCGCCGCACGCCGCCGCTTCAAACAGCCGCACCGAAGGCGAGTACCCTGTCCGCGCCATCTCCTCCCGCGTCAGATTCAATGTAAATCGTGCACTTGAGTAAAATGCCGGATGCTCAGCCGGCGCTACATGCGACAGCCACTGCGTGTTGCTCGACCAGGCAGTCTCTGCCGGATACATCGGTCCCGCCACAAGAAACCTCTGCTCCGGCAGGCACCGTGCAGGTTCACCTAGCAGATTTACCAACTTGGCCTGCCTATCCGCAGCATAGGTCCCCAGGTAGGACAGGTCACACGCATACGCGGCACGCACAGCCACCTTGTGATACACCGTAGGATCGACAGAACAGTAAAGCGGCACCGCCAGCGGCGATCCAAATTGCGACTCAATCTCCCCCAGAACCGGCCCTCCGGTAAAGCTCATATAAGCCTTGTAACTTGGAATCAATTTCGCATCGAGATACTCCGTACGCCCACCACGGCGCAGTCCCGCAAGCGTAATCGGCGTATCGATATCATAAAAAGCAAGCGGCGCACGTACCTGCTCCAGCAGCACGCGCGTCGCCTCAATCGCATCCGGAAAGTAGGAGCCAATCACCACCACATCCGCGTCCGCAGCAAGCCGACAGGCCAACTCGCGGCCATCCAACTCCCAATCTGTATAAAGCGAAACGCGGCAGTATCGAGGCGAGGGCATATCGCGATGGCTTGCATACCACTCGACATCTTTCTCGACAAACTCGATCTGGTGCCCGCGCGCACTTAGCGCCCGGCACAGCGAGCGAAAAGTTGTCGCATGCCCATTTCCCCACGATGAAGTAATCGTAAGCCCCAGAATGACCAGCCTCATACTGCAGCAGCCTCTCTCTGCAAGCTACAATCCCGCAACTCTGCGAATGCAGCCTCAGCCTGGGCCGCTCGCTGCGCATAGGTGTGATCGCGCAAAGCACGAGCCAGGAAGCGCTCCCCGATCTGTCTGCGTTCGCTCAAGCTATAGTGAGTCAACGCAGCGATCACATCCTCCGCGGACCGAATCACCAGTATTTCCCGTCCCGGTTCAAACACATCTTCTATGCCCGGCCACTCATCGCAAAGTAGCGGCGTACCCGTGCCCGCGACCTCAAAGATACGAGTCGGCGGCGAGAAACCAAAGCTCGCCATTGAGGCTCGATTGATATTCAATACCAGTGAAGCCGAACAATTCACCCGGTTATGATCCGACGTAGGCACATGGCCGATCCAGCGCACATTGCCGGGCAGCGGCTTGCCCTCCCAACCTTCTCCACCGAGAACAAAACTCCTATCCGGTGCAAGCCCCGCCGCTTTTAGAAACAACTCATCCACCCGCGCCTCGCGATCCGGCAGGCGATTCCCAAGAAATGCCACATCGCACTTAAGCCCTGGATCAGCTTCAACCGGATGGTGTGTCTCCGGGTCAAGCCCGTTATAAATGGAGTAGTACTTGCGCGCGCCAAAGCGCAAATAGTGCTCGCGCACATCCGCCCCGCCACCATAGGTCAGAATCGCATCGTAGCGCGGAATCGCACGCGGAAACGCATCGCCGGGGTTCGCGTTCATGCGGGCAATCGTCGCCGGCGCATCCACATCCCAAAAGCAGACCAGAGCGTGCGGCTGGCATGTAAGCACCTTCAACTCCAACTCTTCATCGCCAACACCGATGCCGGAATGCTTAATGACTACATCCGCTTTCCGCGCCAGACTCAGCACCCGTTCTAAGTCAGCCTCCGGTTGATAGACGAGCGACTCCACATACGAAAAGTCACCAGAGTCGCGGTGCTGCTGGCGCCCATACGCGTCCGGCTCCGCAAACGAAACAGTGTGCCCGCGCCGCGCAAGATACTTGTAAATACCACGGTAGTAAGTCGCCGCGCCATTCCAATAGGACGAAACGATCGATGATCCAAAGACAAATACATTCACTGGCCAAGCACCTCCTCGCAAATACGAGTAAGCTCCAGCGCCCGATGCTCACAAGTGTGGCGGGCAAGCACTGCCGCCAAACCTCTTTCAGCTTGCAAGCGTGCAGTCTTTGGATCATCCAGCAGGGTCTTCATCAGGTCGATCATCTCTCCCGAAGAACGCGCAAAAAGAAAATCGCCCGGCTCAAACAGACCCTCTACATCCTCCCACGGCGCCGATATCAGCGGTATGCCCGAGGCAAGCGCTTCAAACACACGGATGGTCGGGATACCCTGCATTGCGCCTGCATAGTGCTGGCGCGGGATGTGCACAGTAAGTCGCGCAGCCCCGTAGACCTTAGGCGCGTCCAGGTTAGGCAGATAGCCTCCAAACGCAATACCAGAAGCCGCCAGCGCGTCGAGTCCGCTCTGCGGATAACGCACTCCCCAGATACAGAACTTACGCGACCGCATCTCCGCCGCTGGATAGACGAGAAACTCGCGGACCTCCCGCGAGCGCTCATCATCACCCCAATTCCCAATCCAAACGACGTCGTTCTGCTTGGCTGCTTCTCGCGGGTAGAACACGGTGGTGTCCGCAGCTTCATGCAGCGTCCACACGCGCTTCACTCCAAACCTGGTCTCATATATCGCTCGTAAAGCTTCACCAAACGCGACCACTCCGTCAAAGCGCGCGACTTGCAGTAGCTGTAACTGCTCCGGGCTGGAACTCGCGCGATGATGCGTATCATGGAAGAGTGCGCGAAATCCAAGTTCATCGCGCAGCGATAGTACGAGCTCGATTAGCTCCGGCGAATTCCACTCGTGCACAATGACAACATCCTGCTCTGCGAGCATGGCGCGCAAAATGTGGCGATCCATCGTGTAACATGCGACACAAAGATCCGGATACACCCTCGCAAACTGCTGCAGCGATGCATGCCCTCTCGCCTCAGTGGCCAGGTTCTCTATCGACCAATGAGCTTCCGGCTCAAGGATTGTGACTTGGTGGCCAAGATAGGCGATTGGTCTGCCTTCCCGCGAGAGAGGTCCACTGCCAAGTGCTCGCGCCAGCCCACGCAAAAAGTGAGCATTCCCGTTATTCCAATCCGAGCGCAAGGAGTGGACCAGGAAAGTGATCGCCAGCCTACGAGACATACTGCGCTGAAGCCTCATTTCTGCTGGGTGCGTTCATCTGCGCTCCGACCCTCGCATAAAGCGCTAGATACTTCTCAACCATCGTCTCTCGTGAAAAGAGAGTGCGAGCGCGCGCACGCGCTCTACTCGCCATACGCGTAAGCAAGCTATGATTCACGTGCAGTGTCTGCAGCAGCTGTGTAAGCTCATCGGCCGATTTGAAATAGAAAGCGCTCTTGCCCCACACCTCTCGCAGACTGGCAATGTCGTGCGCAACAATCGCGCAGCCGGAGAGTGCAGCCTCAACCGGCGCCAGTCCAAAAGGCTCATAGCGCGATGTGACAATGTAAATAGAAGTCTCTGCGAAAAGCTTCAAAGCCTCGTCCTCGGATAACTGCCCAAGTAATTCGAGTCGCGACGAAGAGAAAGGCGGCTCCGCCTCGAGCGACAGCTCCCCTCCAACCAGCAGCGGCATCTGCGAGTCCACCTCTTCCAGCAGTCGCACGTTCTTGCCTTCGTCCCAAACTCTCCCGATCGTTGCCGCCTGGACCTTTTTCGACCGGTCTGCATGAGGCATCAGGATTGCTCTGCCATTGGCGATCACGGCTCGATGTGCAGACACGTCATAGTTTCTGCAAAGCGTGCTCATCATCCAGCGGGTAGGAGCAACAACGGCATGAGCCTGCTCGATCCCATGACTCACCACTTTCAAGTAGTGACGGAACCACGCAGAGTCACGCGGCATCTCTCCGCGGCACGCCAGGCTCCAGCTGATAACATCCGAGTGCGCCACGACCACCTTCGGAACATAGGTAGGCAGAGCGCCATAGCAGAATTGATTCAGGTGCAGCACATCCGGGCGCCACGCCTTGATCTGCGCCATGAGCATGGACTCGACTGCGGAGTAGCACGCAGCATTGTGCTGCATCCACTCAAGACTGTGCTCCGTGGGTAAGTAGCAGAAGTTACGCTTCCAGCGGCCCCCGGCATACTGTGACCAGCCCTGTTGATCGCTTGACGGCTTGCGACCCATGCTGATCAGCAGCACGTCGTGCCCCTGCACCAGCAGCCCTTCACTTAGTTCCTTTGTATAAGTCCACACCCCGCCCACGGTGTCCGTGGTGATCAGCAGGCGCATTCGAGCTCCTGTAGTGTGGCAGGCTGCTGAGCCTGAACATCACTGAAACCTTTCTCCACAAACAGCCCAAGATAAAAATCGTGCGCACGCTCCCACGCGTAATCGTCCGGCTGCGCTCCAAACGTCTCTACATACTGCGGCGATCCTGGAAAAGGAAACATGGGCACAGGCTCTGACACCCAGACACCGCGCGCCTTCAGTTGATTCTGGAAGGCAGCTACGGCGTCATCATCATCATGCGCAGTTTTAATCAGATTCGCCTGCACCCAGGGGATCTGCCCTCGCGCGTAGATCAGCAACTCCGCAATGCGATCATTTGAGAAGCGGCAATTCTTATTCATTTCATCGCGGCCTTCCTTGGTGATGGACTCAATCCCGCACTCAAACGAAATGCAATGAGCCCGCCCCAGCAGGTCAAGCGACGCTTCATCCCACAGGTCAATGCGCGACTGGAAGCCAATCGCCACCGGCCGTTCCGCAATCGCTTCAAGCAGAGCACGCACCTGTTTGCCTACCCCGAATATCTCATCGATAAAGTAGATATACGTCACCCCACGCGCGATCAGTGCGTCTATCTCGGCAAGCACTGCGCCTAAGTCGCGCTCGCGGTACTTATTACGGAACAGCGTCTTGTTGCAGAAGGTACAAGCATACGGGCAGCCCCGCGCAAACTCCACCTCCGCACCCAACCCGGCAACTTCGGTAAACACATGGTGCTTATGCGTGTGCAGCTCAAGCGGATAACCGGTGTAATCGGCAGGCCCAAGAGCGCGCATATCTGTTACGCCCAGTGGCTCAGACGAAGCCATAACACGTCCGTCCTCCACCCACACGCAGCCCGGGATTGCAAACCGCGGCGTATCCGCAAGCATGGCCAGCGTCTGATCCGGCTCGCCCCGCAGCACAACGTCAGCGCCCGTCTTGGCAAGCGTTGCCCTTGGCGTCGCTGAGCCATGCGGTCCGATCACGACCGAAGTCGACCTACGCCCCAGCGCTCGTAGCCAGTGCTGCGGTACGCGCAGCTCCGGCTGAGGGCAGCGCCAGAACAGGTAAGAGTTAGCCGTCGGCATTACCAGAAAATCTTCACTGAACCCATCCAGACGCTTCACCACATCGGCCGGCGAAAGCCGCTCCAGAAAGGCATCAACCAGCAGAACCTCATGTCCTGCCTCACGCAGCATCTCGCGCGCTGCAAATAATTCAATCGGCATCACCGGCTGCTGCGACCCAAAGTAAGTCGACCCCTCAAAACTCCACTGCGGGTTAACGAGTGCATACCGCATCAAGCCACCTCGTCCGCGACATACTCTTCGACTGCCGTCACCGGCGCTGCACCACCTGTAAGCTCCAGGATTACCTCGCGATGCGTCTGCCAGAACGCATGTATATCTTCCACCGTAGTCTCAAGAGACCGGCGCGGCCGCCAGCCTGTGTGCGCTTCGATCTTCGCAATATCAGAGATATACAAAGGCTGATCGCCCGGCCGCACCCCGGCATAACCGCAGCGCGGCTCAGCACCCGTCAGCCTCTCGATCATGGAAAGCACTTCAAGCACCGATGCAGACTGCTGCATCCCGCCTCCGACGTTATAGATTTGGCCCGCAGTCGTATCCAGATGCGCGCACGCAGCAAGAATCCCCTCCACCAGGTCATCAACGTGAAGAATATCCCGCACCTGCCGCCCATTGCCATAGATCGTCAGCGGCTTGCCCGCAAGCGCAGCATAGAGAAAGTGCGCCACCCAGCCCTGGTCTTCATTGCCAAACTGTCTTGGCCCCGCTATGCACGACATACGAAACACAATCGTCGGCAGATCATATATTCGCGCGTAGTCGCGCACATACTGGTCCGCTGCTCCCTTGCTGCAGCCATACGGAGAATGAAAGTCGAGCATGGTTGCTTCATTTGCACCGCAAAACAGAGGATCATCGGCCCGATAACTCAGCCCATCTTCGTGCACACCAACTGACTCTAGGCCGCCATACACTTTATTCGTCGAAGTGAAAAACACAAGCGGCCGCTTGCCACTCTTTCGCGCCGCTTCAAGCACGTTGACCGTGCCCCTCGCATTTACCTCGAAATCACTGCGCGGATCATCGACCGAGCTGGTCACCGCCACCTGCGCGGCTAGGTGGTATATCTCATTCGCCCCTCGCGTGGCCTCAGCAACAGCCGCGGCATCGCGCACATCGCCGCGCACAAAGCGCACTCGCCCGCGCCCTGGCAGCGACTGCAGCCATCCAAGATTGTGTTCGACCCCACGCCGCGACAGGTTGTCAAAAACAGTCACCTGCGCGTCGGAATCTTCAAGCAAACGAGCAACCAGGTTGCAGCCGACAAATCCTGCTCCCCCCGTAACACAAATCTGACGCGAACTTTCTGCTGGCATGCTCGTCCTTCTGCCTAGGCCGTCAGGCCATAGGTCGTGAGTTGATGCAGCATTGTCTCGGCTTTATCTTCCGCTTCTTGCGACGCAAGCCACTCGGCCAGTTCAAGAAATCCCTCCGCATGACTTACCTGCGGCTCATAGCCGAGTAACTTCCGAGCACGCGACAAATCCGCATAGCAATGGCGAATATCACCCGCGCGATACTTATGCGTAATCACAGGCTCAAATTCTCTACCCAGCGACCGCGCAAGTATCTCGGCAACATCGCGAATACTGATCGGCTTCCCGCTGCCTATGTTGATTACGTGTCCATTCGCCTCGGCCCGCTCCATCGCCAGCAGGTTTGCACGAACAATGTCATGCACGCTCACAAAGTCGCGCATCTGCTCCCCATCCTCAAACACCAGCGGAGCCTGCCCATTTAACATGCGCGCCGCAAAGATTGCCGCTACTCCGGTATAAGGATTTGAAAGCGCCTGCCGCGTCCCATAAATATTAAAGAAGCGCAGAGCGGTAACCGCCAGTCCATACGTGCGCCCGAAGATCATGCATAAGTCTTCCTGGTCGCGCTTTGACAAGGCATACATTGAATTGATCTCGGAAGGCTTATCCTCATGCGTGGGCGCTGGCGAGAGCACCGCCCCGCACTCGTCGCACTCCAGCTCCCAGCGAGATTCGCGTAGCTGCCGCAGCGACCGAACCGGAGGATTAACCGCCCTCTCAGTACGCGGGCAAACATACCGGCCTTCACCGTAAATCGACATAGACGACGCGACCACCAGCTTCTCCGGCGTCAGCTTCAGATCGAGAATCGCCTGCAGCAGCTCGGCCGTGCCTTGCGTGTTCACGCTCATGTACCGGCTTATCTCGTACATCGACTGCCCCACCCCAACCGTCGCCGCAAAGTGGTAAATCACCTCGACACCAAGTAGCACCTGGCGCAGCACGCGAGGATCACGCACATCGCCCACCACTAACTCCACCTCAGGCGATAAGTAATTCGGCCGCTCGCCATTGGTATGCACCTGCGGCGTAAGATTATCGAGCACGCGCACACGATGCCCCGCCCTCAAAAGCCCGTCCGCCACATGCGACCCGACGAAACCCGCGCCCCCTGTGATAAGAACCTGCTTGCTCATCGGCTTTGTGTTACCTCATCTTCTTTCACCCGGCTAAGAGCAGAGTAAGTACTTGGCGCATACCGCTCCACTGCCCAGGCCGCAAAGGCGGCAAAATCTTCATTATTCGCCGGAGGACTTGTGTGGTGCGCCTCCAATCCAAGATGCTGCGGCGTAAAACAAAGAGTAAGTGCGACTTGAAACGGCTCGAGCGCAGTTACCATGCGATCAAACCAATCTGCGGCCTCTGGCCGAAAGCTATCCGCCCAGCTTAGTCCGGTGCGTAAATACCGCACGTTGTGCGCACGCATCCAAGCCACTGCTTGCTCCAGCCGTGGGTCTTCAAAATGGAACCATTGGCACAGCCCCACCTCGCCATCAAGCGGAAAATCCTCGGCAAAACTCTTTGGGGTGCCATCGTGCTGTAGCAAGCCCATATAGTAATGCCTGTAATAGGAGGAGCCTTCAGCTTCCTTGTGCCGCGTCTCCGCCGGCCAACTCGGCGGCAGGTCAAAGAGCGAGTACCAGTGAATTCTTTCCGCGCACCCGCGCAGCAAGGGCAGCGTCCGCTGTAGGCCGAACGCCGCTACTTCCTCAGCACCGAATGACGACGCGCCAACCTCGGTTACCCACACCGGCAGCCCGGAAGCCTCCTGCGCCTCAGCCACGCGCAGCGGCCAATCGTTGATCGACCAGTGGTTCCAGTCCAGCGGAAAGCCATGCACACCCACCGCGTCTACCGCTTCCATCACGCCCTGTCTGCGCATATTCCGCAGAAAGTCACAATCGCAGGACGAGACCCCTCCCAGCACAATCGGCAACCCGGGGTTTACGCGCCGAATCGCCTTTGAAGCGCACTTAACCAACGCTGCGAAGCGTCCCCAGTTCGGGTCAAGATGAAAGTTCCAATGGGATAAATTGTTTGGCTCGTTCCAGAGAACGACTGCTTCAATCATGCAGCGCCGTCCGACTTCCGGATTCTTTCAACGTGTGGACCTCTCCTCGTCGGCTCGATCAGGGATCTCGCTGCCCATCCAGGCCCCCGAACCGCTGCCCTGCACAACCCCTCTGATGCTTCGTCGCAGCACCCAACTGTTCCAGATGAGGCTGCTTCTGCTAAGTACACGTTCATCAAACCACAAACCTTACCTTGGGCAAGGCTTTTTCCGACATAAGCATGCATATTTCTTAACAATGTTGATCATGCGCCTAATAGCGACCCGCACAACACGCAGATCGTTGCGGCGGCATAAAATAAACCGGCAGCCCAGAATCCCTTTTCCTCCAGGTCAGGTACATGCAGCGCTTCCTCACTCTCGCAATTCTCCTCGCCGCCTCTCCACTTCTCCCGCAAACAGCACCCGCCCACGCTCCAGCCGAGATAGTCTCCATCGACACGCACTCGCATGGCGCCCCTTTCCCTCACTTCTGGGAGCAGATGTTCGGCTCCGGCCGCGCCGCCCTCGCCCTGCGCGACGACTATCGCAAAGACCTCCGCACCGTAAAGCAGGCCACCGGCTTCCAGTACGTCCGCTTCCACGCCATCCTTCACGACGAGCTCGGCGTCTACGACGAAGACCCCCAGGGCCACCCCATCTACAACTGGTCCTACGTCGATCAGATCTACGACGGCCTGCTCGCCAATGGTGTCAAGCCCTTCGTCGAGATCAGCTTCATGCCTAAGAAGCTCGCCTCCCGCCCCGACTACCACGCCTTCTGGTATAAGCAGCTCGTCTCGCCCCCAGCCGACTACGCCAAGTGGAGCGCCCTCATCACCGCCTTCGGCGAGCACCTGGTCGCCCGCTACGGCATCGACGAGGTAGCCAGCTGGTACTTCGAAGTCTGGAACGAGCCCAACATCGACTTTTGGACCGGCCGCCCCGCCCAGCAAACCTACTTTGAGCTCTACGACAACACCGCCCGCTCCATCAAGGCAGTCAGCCCGCGCCTGCGCATCGGCGGTCCCGCTACCGCCCAGGCCGCCTGGGTCGACGCCATGATCGCCCACGCTGCCCCCACCCACGTTCCCCTCGACTTCGTCTCCACCCACGTCTACGGTAACGATGTCTCGCAGGATGTCTTTGGCGACAAGCGCCCCGTCGCTCCCCACCAGATGGTTGCCGTCGCTGTAAATAAGGTCCACCAACAGATCCTCGCCTCCGCCATGCCCAAAATCCCCCTCATCTGGAGCGAGTTCAACGCCACCTATGCAAACGAGCCCGAAATCACCGACACCATCTACGAAGGCCCCTGGATGGCCGACACCATCCGCCAGTGCGATGGTCTCGTGCAGAGCATGTCCTACTGGGATTTCTCCGATGTCTTTGAGGAGCAGGGCGTCATCAAAACGCCTTTCTACGGCGGCTACGGCCTCATCGCCGAGCGCGACATTCCTAAACCCGCCCTGCTAGCCTTCACCCTCCTGCACTCGCTCGGCGACACACGCTTGCCCGTCGAGTCAAAAAACGTCCTCGCCCCCCGCCGCAACGACGGAACCCTGGTCATCGCCGCGTGGAACCTAGTCGAGCCCCCCGTTGAAGCCAGCACTGTCGACAAAACCATCACCCTCACAGGCTTGCCCGCCGGCGCCGGGGCCACCATCCGCCGCGTCGACGCTCAGCATGGCGACACCTACACCGCATGGAAAACCATGGGCTCGCCCGCCTACCCCAGCCTCGTCCAAATCGCCACGCTCCAAAAAACAGGCACCCTCAGCCCCGCCGAACCAGCCTCGCTCACCGGCCAAACCCTCACCATCCACCTCCCCCCGAGCGGCCTCGCCGTCATTGAGGTGCGCTGAGGCAGGGGAGTCGCAGCCCTCGCTGCTTACAGGTGCCCATCTATGCGGTTCCCTCGCATGGGTGGGATAGCGAAAAACTTGTATCCGCGCATGAAATCTGTGCCCAGATGCCCCAGCCTCCGCGTTTGAATGGGGGTCACGACTGCCACTCTCAAGCTGTCACCTTGAACGAAGGCAAGGATCCGCAGTTGCCCCCTTTACGCACGGCGCAATTATCTCTGGCCCGCCGCGCACCCGCCGCATCGGGCGGCGCCGCCAGCCGCACAGGCGGTCTAGCCGTCCCGGGTACCCGCAACGCTATCCTGACTAAGTGCCAGAGCCCGACCATAACTACGACACCATCATCCTCGGCGCAGGCGCCGCCGGCCTCTTCTGCTCTGCACTCGCCGCCGAGCGCGGCCGCCGCGTCCTGCTCCTCGACCACGCCCCCCGCGCCGGGCGCAAAATCCTGATATCCGGCGGCGGCCGCGCCAACTTCACCAACCTTAATACCCAGCCCGAGCACTTCCTCTCCGACAACCCGCACTTCGCCAAATCCGCGCTAGCCCGCTACACACCGCACGACTTTGTCGCGCTGGTCGAGCGCTACAACATCGCCTACCACGCCAAGGCCCCCGGCCAGCTCTTCTGCGACACCTCAGCCGGCCAGATCGTCGACATGCTCCTCGACCTCTGCGTCCGCGCGGACGTCCGCATCCAACTCAACACCACCATCCAGTCAGTCGAGCACACAGCCGGCGCCTACCAGGTCCTCTGCACCCCACGCGAGACCATTTACACCGCCCCCACCCTAGTCGTCGCGACCGGAGGTCTATCCATTCCCAAGCTAGGTGCCACCAGCCTGGGCTACAACCTCGCCCGCCAGTTCGGTCTCCGCATCATCAATCCGCGCCCAGCCCTCGTACCGCTCTTACTCGACTCCGACAATCGCGACCATTTCCAAGACCTCTCCGGCATAGCAACCGAGGTCTCCGCAACCATCGCCGCCCCCAACACACCCACCTTCCGCGACAAGCTCCTCATCACCCATCGCGGCCTCAGCGGCCCGGCCATCCTCCAAATCTCCTCCTACTGGAGCCCCGGGCTCACCCTCACCCTCGATCTGGCCCCCAACCACCACGTCACCGCGCCCCTGCTCACCCCGCGCGACCGGCGCGATCCAGCCACAGCCGCCGCCGCCTGGCAGTCCGCCTTCCCTCGTCGCCTAGCCGATAGACTCCTCC
>CAXTMM010000061.1:0-8409 GCA_964245415.1 uncultured Acidobacteriaceae bacterium
CCCGCTTTTATGGCCGGCCGTTTGTGGGTGGGCCGTGGGTCGCGCCGCCGGTCTATGGATATGGATACGGATATGGCTGGCACGACGGCGCGTACTACCGGGGATGGCGGCATGACGGCCGGCCATAAAAGCGGTGATCCCAGTGAATTCGTGCACCGCAGGGTGCAGCGTAGCGCACCGGAGGACCGACATACACCCCAACCTGGGCGTGGGCAGCCGCAGCCGGAACAACCAGTGCAGCGGCAAGAGCGAGTAGACGAAGTGCACGCATAAGGGAACCTCCTGTGGGCTTCTGCGGGCCCGGCTTGCTGCCCGGGATCCCGTTTGCTTTCATCTATATGAACCCGCGTCAGGCAGGATGTTGCGCGCAATCAGCCAGCCTCTATGGAGCGTCTGCGATAAGCTGAGCACGCAACCATGTTCGTCAAAGCGCAGCGCGTGCACTTCATCGGGATCGGCGGGATCGGCATGAGCGGGATAGCCGAGATCCTGCTCACGCTCGGCTATGCGGTCTCCGGCTCGGACCTGCGGCGAACCCCACTCACCGACCGTCTAGCCTCGCTGGGAGCGATCGTCTACGACGGCCATGCTGCCGCGAATGTAGTGGGCGCGGGCGTGGTCGTTGCTAGTTCAGCCGTTAACGAGGCCAACCCGGAGATTGCTGAAGCTCGGCGGCGCAAGATCCCTGTCATCCAGCGCGCGGAAATGCTTTCTGAACTCATGCGCCTAAAGTACGGCATCGCCGTCGCTGGCATGCACGGCAAAACGACGACTACGTCAATGATCGCGTCGGTGCTCGCGGCCGGCGGTCTGGACCCCACAGTGGTCGTAGGCGGGCGGGTCGATGCGATGGGCTCGAACGCCCGCCTCGGGACCTCGCAGTATCTAGTCGCCGAGGCCGATGAAAGCGATCGCACCTTTCTTAAGCTCTCTCCTATCCTGGCGGTGGTGACCAACCTTGACCGCGAGCACATGGACTGCTATCGGGACATGGCCGATGTTGAGGACGCCTTTGTGACCTTTATGGATCGCGTCCCGTTCTACGGGGCATGCGTGGCCTGCTGCGATGACCAGCGGCTCTCTGCTCTGCTGCCCCGGGTGGCACGGCGCGTATTTGGCTATGGCACCAGTTCCCGCGCGGACTACGTTGTCCGCTTCCTGTCTCCGGCACCGGTCGCGCCTCTCGAGGAAAGCATGCCCGTGCGATCCCGCTTTGAGGTAGTGGCCGACGGCATCGTCATGGGGCCGTTCGAGCTGCATGTGCCCGGTCGCCACAACGTTCTCAACGCAACGGCTGCGGTCGCCATCGCGCACCAACTTGACGTTTCGCCAGAAAAGATCACTGCCGGCCTGCGGGCATTTCGTGGTGTTGACCGGCGCTTCCAGGTCAAGGGCTCTGCTGCAGGCATTACGGTCGTCGATGACTACGGCCATCACCCGACCGAGATTGTAGCTACGCTGCGGGCCGCGCGCGAGTGCCAGTATGCGCGCGTTCATGTGATCTTTCAGCCGCACCGCTATACACGCACCCGCGATCTGCTGCCGGAGTTCGCAACTGCCTTCGCCGACGCCGATACCGTCCAGGTACTTGACATCTACGCGGCCAGTGAGGAGTCGATCCCGGGCGTGGATGCGCAGGCGCTCGTCGCGGCAGCTGCGCAGCCCGGCGTCGAGTATGCGTCGAGCTTCCAGAGAGCCGTAGCTCGCGTCGCCTCGCTCGCCGAGAAAGGCGATGTGGTGCTTACCCTGGGCGCGGGCAACGTCGCACAAGTGGCGCCACTGCTGCTGGAACTGCTGCGCGAACAGCCCGAGAACTAGTCGGCTGCGACGCTCAGGAGAGCCGGGTGCCTCACGTCTCGCCTGTGAGACGTGACTACCGGCTTCGGGTTACCTACGCGGTGCATCCTTGGATGAAAAGCTCGCGATGCACAGGAAAACCCCCTTTGTCCACGCTATAGTCAGGTCTGGCGATTTCTCACGACCTTGCTCGGGCGTGGCGAAGACGGATCCATACAACCACCGGCAGTCAGCCACGCTCGCTTTTGACGAGGAGCAGGGAGAGAACTACCCGTGCCCTCGCACAGCTGACAGGCAGCCGCGGGCCGGCGAGTTCCGCGACGCAGTCGGCAGCAGCGGAGTTCTCCGCGGCCGGCGGCGAACCCCTGTTCGCCAGAGTCGCTGGGCTGACTTCCGCTGGTCGACCTTCCTCTTTCGTACCCGCATCGGCTTTGCTTTGCTTTGCCTCTGCCTGATCGCAGGAGCTGTGCTGCTGGACCTTGGCTACCGCCAGGTGCGTGCGTTTGTCGAGAGCGACCCGCACTTTCGAATCACGTCCTCAGCCTCGATCCAGATCGCCGGCGCAGCCGATGCCGACCAGGGCGGCCTGACGCGCGTAGATCTTCTAGGCGTCTTCGCGAGCGACATCGGCCGCAACATCTTCTTTGTTCCCCTGCCCAAGCGCCAGGCTCAGCTTGAACAGCTGCCTTGGGTCGCACATGCGACGGTTATGCGGTTGCTCCCGGATCATCTCAGCGTCTCGGTTGTCGAGCGGGTGCCCATTGCGTTTGTGCGCCTCGGCAGCAGGATCGGCCTTGTGGACGCAGACGGCGTGCTGCTGAGTCTGCCGCCATCGACGCTCGCCGGGCGTCACTACTCGTTTCCTGTAGTCGCCGGTCTCGCCGCTGCCGACCCGCCCGAAACACGCAAGGCCCGCATGCAGCTCTACCAGCGCTTCGTCGCCGAGCTCGACAGCGCAGGCGAGCCGGTCAGCTCGCAGCTGAGCGAGGTTGACCTGTCCGACCTCGAGGATATACGCGCCGTCGTCCCCGCCCAGGGTACGGATATCCTGCTGCACTTAGGCGACTCGGAGTTTCTCACGCGTTACCGCAGCTACCAGGCGCACCTGGCAGAGTGGCGTCAGCAGTACCCCCATCTCAGCGCAATCGACCTTCGCTACGATCGGCAGGTAGTGTTGAAGATGGCAGACGGAGCTGAGAGCGAGGCCAGCAGTGTGGACCATGGAAACAGCCTGACGGCAGCCCCGCCTACGGCTCACCCAACGCATCACCCCGCTGGTCACGGAAGCGCCCATGGATGGAGGCCCCGGTGAGCCAGAAAACAGAGGGCCTCATCACCGTGGTCGATGCCGGCAGCGCCCGCACGCGCGTGCTGATCGCCGAGCTGCACGACGGCGCCCTGCGCTATCGTGGCCATGGGGAGGCACCAGCGGCGGGAATCCGCCGCGGCGTTATCGCCGAGCTCAAACCCGCGGCCGAGTCCATCAACCAGGCCGCCGTCGCTGCCGAAGCCACGGCTCAGGCGGTCGTCGAGCAGTGTGTCGCAGGCATTGGCGGCCCCCACATCCGGGGACTCAACGCGGAAGGGGGCATCTCGCTCGGGAGCCGGATGCGCGAGATCGCCCGCGAAGACGTGCGCGCCGCCGCCGACCGCGCCCGCGCTGTCTCGCTTGACCAGGACCGCGAAGTGCTGCACCTGCTGCCGCGCCACTTTATCCTCGATGGCGAGCCGGGCATCCACGATCCGGTGGGCATGGTCGGCCACCAGCTTGAGGTCAGTCTCCATCTCTCCACCTGTTCGGCGAGCGCGCACCAGAGTTTAGTAACCTGCGCCAACCGCGCCGGCCTCGCTGTGACCGAGACGGTTTACGAAGCGCTGGCGGCAGCGGAGGCCTCGGTTCCGGTCGACGAGCGCGAGCTCGGCAGCTGCCTGATTGACATCGGTGCCGGCTCGACGGAGCTGATCGTGTTCTTTGAGGGTGCTGTCGCGTATACGGCGGTGATCCCGATCGGCGGCGACCACTTCACCAATGACCTCGCCGTCGGGCTGCGTGTCTCGATCCCTGAGGCGGATTGGGTCAAGCACGAGTTCGGCAACGCTGTCGTGACCTCTGTCTTACAGTCGAGCGAGGTTGGCCTGGTCGGCATGCAGGGCCACCAGCCGCGCACGGTCAAGCAGCGCTTTGTGGCCGAGATCATCGAGCCGCGCGCGCGAGAGCTTTTTACGAGAATTCGTGACAGCCTGCGCTCGGGCGGCGTGCTTGAGGCCCTGGGCGCCGGATGCGTGCTGGTGGGCGGAGGCGCGCGGCTTACCGGGCTGCTCGACGTAGCCGAGAGCGTACTGCGGGTGCCGGTCAGGATCGGCACACCGGTGCCGCTCTCGCGCATGCCCCAGCTGCTGGTGGCGCCGGAGTATGCGACCCTGGTCGGTTTGCTCCTGTACGCGCATCGCACGAGCCTGCTGCGGGCAGAGCAGCAGGGCAGCCTGCGGGCGCGCCTGCGAACCATCTTTGCTGGAAGTATCTGAAGTAGGGCAGTACAAAACTTGAAAGCCGGAGAGACGATGAGCGAGCCAGAAGAAATGCGGATCCAGTATCATGACGAAGTTCCACGCGGCGCGAAGATCAAGGTGATCGGCGTGGGCGGTGGAGGCGGCAACGCCGTCAATCGGATGATCGCCGCGCGGGTCGAGGGCGTAGACTTTATCGCCGCCAACACCGATGTGCAGGCGCTGCAGCTCTCCGCCGCGCCGGTCAAGCTGCAGCTGGGCATTAAGCTCACCAGCGGTCTCGGCGCAGGGGCGAACCCGGACGTAGGCCGACGTGCGGCACTTGAGGACTCCGAGAAGATTATTGAAGCCCTCGAAGGCGCGGACATGGTCTTCGTCACCGCGGGCATGGGCGGGGGCACCGGCACGGGCGCCGCGCCGGTCATCGCCTCGCTTGCAAGCGAGATGGGCGCGCTGACGGTTGCCGTCATCACCCGGCCGTTCGGCTTTGAGGGCAAGCGCCGCATGGCCCAGGCCGAGCGCGGTATGCAGGAGCTGCTTGAGTCCGTTGACACGATGATCGTGATCCCTAACGAGAAGCTGCTCGCCGTTGCGCAGGATGCCGGATTTTTCGAGTCCTTCCGCATCGCGGACGACGTGCTGCGGCAGGGCGTCCAGGGCATCTCGGATATCATCACCATCCCCGGCATCATCAATCGCGACTTCGCCGACGTGAAGACGACCATGGCCGGAATGGGCTATGCGGTTATGGGCACGGCGCAGCGCTCGGGCGAGAACCGGGCGATTGCCGCCGCGCAGGCCGCCATGGCCTCGCCGCTGCTCGAGGACGGCGCGATCGACGGCGCCCGCGGCATTCTGATCAACATCTCGGGATCAAGCTCGCTCAAGCTCAGCGAGGTCAACGCGGCCTCGACCCTGATCCAGAGCGCCGCGCACGAAGATGCAAACATCATCTTCGGCGCCGTGCTTGACGAGACGATGGGAGACGACGTCAAGATCACGGTCATCGCCACCGGCTTCCGGCAGGACTCGGCCCGGGCCCATCGATCGGTGCTGGCTGAGCGCGTGCCAGTACGTCAGGCTGCAGGCCATGCGGCGCAGCCCGCAGATAGCAAAGCGGCAGCGCCTCGTTTCGCGAGTGAGCTGGAGGAAGAAACAGATAGCTTCGGTGGCCGGGCTCAAGTTTCAGCCGATCTCCGTGTCACAGCCGGCGAGCAGGAGTTCTTTTTTGATGCCGAGCCGTCAAGGTCTGCCATCCCGGTGGTGACAGCTGCTGGCCCCGGACGGTCTATCCAGCATGCACCGCCTGCGCCGAGCCTGGGCTGGCCGCCTCCGTCCGACTTCTTTGACCAGGAGCCTGGTTCACACAGGACGCTCGACTCAGCAACTGCCTCGGCAGGGACTGAGCGAACCTACTCGGCTGCTGAGCGAGCCTGTGCGTCAGGCGATGGCTACGCGGCGACGACGGAGGATGAGGGGCGCGACATGGACGTGCTGGATATTCCGGCCTACCTGCGCCACTCCGGCAGTTAACTCCCGCCGTACCCGAAATGGACCGCTCAAGGGTAACCAGAAGGGCACAACAAAGTTCGCAAATTGCGAGATGGTGGGTATATTGACGGTACCGCAGTCACAAAACGAGGAAGAGCAATCGGCATTTGCAAAGCGGAGTCCATCGGACCCCGCTTGCTCAGCATCTGAGGTTTAGGGTATGCAGTTACACCTGCTTCAAAGCAACCGGAAGTGACAGATGTACGAGCCCGGCTTGCGAACAGCCGAGGCCGGTAGACTCAAATGTGGCTGTACTAAACCTTATTCTTGCACTGGAACTGAGAGACAGAATGAGACGGATTGCTCATCTGGTGGCGCTCCTCGCGCTGCTGACCTTGCCGCTTTCAAGCTTTGCCAGCGCGAGCACGCGCCACCACCGGGCCCACGTGGTGAGTGGCCGCGTGCAGGAGTCTCCGCGGGCCAGCCGCCACATGGCCGCCTTGCAGCACAGCCGGCGCGTGGCTGGCACCGCGGCCCGTTCAGGTCATGCAACCGCAGTGCGCGAGACCAGCTTCACTACCTCTACCCGCCTGGTGCGGAGTCGCGGTGGCCGTCTTCGCCGGGTTAGTGTCTCGCGACGCCGGGTCTATGGTGAGCATTTCAGCGCCGACTCGTTTGCCCAGAGCGACATTACCCAGGGTGACATCACCGCCGGCGAAGATCCCGTTGTACGCCAGGCGGCAATCGATGCGCTGGGCAACATGTATGGCACCGCGGTCGCCATCGACCCGAAGACCGGTCGCATTCTGGCCATGGTGAACCAGAAGCTCGCGCTTTCGAGTGGCGCCGAGCCCTGCTCGACGATCAAGGTCTCGGTTGCGCTCGCCGCACTGTCTGAAGGCATCATCACCAGGAACACGCCGGTCAACCTGGGCGGCCACTACAGCATGGACCTGACTACAGCGCTCGCGAAGTCGGTCAATCCATACTTCGAGACACTCGGCCGCAGGCTCGGCTTCGAGCGTGTGCGCCACTACGCGAACGAGTTTGGATTGGGTGAGCTGGCTGGCTACAACATCGCGAATGAGCAACTGGGCACCTACCCAGAGCAGGAGCTGCCGGAGAGCAAGGGCGGCGTGGGCCGCATGTGCTCCTTTGGCGAAGGCGTTTCGATGACCCCTTTGCAGCTGGGTGCGCTGGTGTCGGCGATTGCGAATGGCGGCACGCTCTACTACCTGCAGCACCCAACCTCGCAGCAGGAAGTAGCCAGCCTGCAGCCCCGCATCAAGCGCACGCTTGACATCGCCCGGCTGATCCCCGAGATTCAACCCGGCATGGAGGGAGCGGTCGACTTCGGAACGGCGCGCAGCCTGCACGCCAGCTTCAACCAATTCCCAGTCATGGGCAAGACCGGTACCTGCTCGAACAATGGCACCCGCTTCGGTTGGTTCGCAAGCTACGCGGACACCCAGTATGGCCGGATCGTGACAGTGTTTTTCCTCGAAGGCGGACGACCGACCTTTGGGCCCAAGGCTGCCGAGCTGACCGGCTACTTCTACAAAAACCTTTGGGATCACAGCTACTTCGCTTCGCGACAGGGAGAAAACCTCGGCCAGCCTACAGGAGTTACGCAGTAGCCTGCTTCGTGCTGTTGCAATCTCATGCTTGATTCGCATCCTAGTGAGCGACACGGCTCAAACGGCCTCCGTCATGGAGGCCGTTTGCCATTTGAAGGATGTGGCGCAACGCATGAAGATTCTGACAGCAGACGAGATGCGGGCAACCGATCGCCTCAGCGCGGAGCAGTACGACATTCCGTCCACCAGCCTGATGGAGCGCGCGGGCGAGTCTGTGGCGCGCTTCATCGTCCGTGAGTTTCCCTTAGCCAAACAGATCGTGCTTATCTGCGGTATGGGCAACAACGGCGGCGACGGCCTGGTTGCCGCGACTAAACTGGCTCGGCTGGAACGCACTCCGCAGGTGCTGCTGCTCGGTTCGGTCGGAAATCTCAAAGGCGATCCGGAAGCGATGCTCCGCAGGCTGCAGCCGCTCTCGCTCATCACCGAGGTCCCCGACGAAGCGACCCTCCACTCAGCCGAGATCGCAGGCTTCTTCGCCGAGGCCGATCTGATCGTGGACGCGATGGTTGGCACCGGCTTCAAGCCGCCATTGCGAGGCCTCGCCCACGCGGTGCGAGACCTGATCCAACCGATGCCGACGCCCGTTGTCGCGATCGATCTACCCTCGGGCTGGGATGCCGACTCGCACGAGTACCGTGTTGAGGGCTCCCTTCGAGCCGATGCTGTCATTACCTTCACCGCGCCCAAGCCGGCGCACGTCTTCGGCAATCTGACCGCCAGCGCCACCAAGCCGATCGTAGTTGCTCCCATCGGCTCGCCCGACGACGCGGTGATCTCAAGCCGGCGCCTCACCTGGACCGGCGCGTCGAAAAAGCTCACGGAAACTCCCCGCGAGGCCGACGACAACAAGGGTCGGCACGGGCATGTGCTGCTCTTCGGCGGCGCGCACGGCAAGGCCGGCGCGCCATCCATGGCTTCGCTCGCCGCTCTGCGCGCCGGCGCCGGGCTCGTCACCGCCGCCATCGCCGACTCG
>CAXTMM010000061.1:8419-11643 GCA_964245415.1 uncultured Acidobacteriaceae bacterium
CGCCCGCATCGCCCCCGAGCTCATGACGATCCCGCTGGCCGAGGACGAGAACGGCCAGATCGCCGCCGGCAACTTCGAGCCGGAGCAGCTCAAGAAGCTGCTCGAAAAGAAGACGGTCATCACTGCCGGCCCGGGCCTCGGCCAGGAGCCGGGCGCCGAGCGTCTGGTGCTCACCCTGCTCGACCAGGTCAAAGTGCCCATGGTCTTCGACGCCGACGCGCTCAACATCCTGTCCAGGCACATGGACAAACTCGAAGGCCGCCCCGACCGAGACGCTCGCCCGGTCGTGCTTACTCCCCACCCGGGTGAGATGGCGCGGCTCGCCGGCCTCACCATCCCCCAAGTCCAGGCGCAGCGCGAGTCTCTTGCCCGCGAGTTTGCGCAGAAGTATCAGGTCACACTTGTGCTCAAAGGCTGGCGCACGCTCGTCGCGCACCCTGACGGCTCGCTCGCCGTCAACACCACCGGCAATCCCGGCCTGGCCAAAGGCGGCTCCGGCGACATGCTTACCGGCATCGTCGCCGCGCTCATCGCTCAGTATCCGAAGCAGCTCGGCGAGGCCGTCGAAGCAGCCGTTTACCTGCACGGTCTTGCCGCCGACTTCGCCGTTCGTGAGCAGGATGAACACACCTTGCTTGTCACCGACGTGATCGCATCACTGTGGAAGGCTTTTCGCTACCGCTCGCAGGACAAAGCCGGGTATGTTTGGTTGCAGGGGTTGCCGACATGACAGAGCAAGTTGCCACACCAGAGACTGCTGCCCGCCGGCTCGACTTTGAGAGCCGAAGCACCGCGGACACTATCCGGATCGGTCATGAGATCGCCGCCCTGCTCGCCCCGCCGAAGCTGCTTATCCTGCGCGGCACGCTCGGAGCGGGCAAGACCACGCTCGTCAAAGGCATCGCCGAAGCGCTCAACGCGGCTGAGGCAGACGAGGTCACGAGCCCCACTTTCACGCTGGTGCACGAGTACGAGGGTACCCGCACTGTGGATGGGCAGCAGCAGACCGTCTCGCTCTACCACCTTGATTTGTACCGCCTGGAAAACGAGCGCCAGGTGGACGGTCTGGGCATCGCGGAGCTGGCCAGCGAAGATGCGATCGTGCTGGTAGAGTGGGGCGAAAAGTTCCCCAGCGTGCAGCGCCGCGCCCAAGGCGAGATTTCCATGGAGTCCACCGGCGGCGACTCGCGCAAGATCACGCTTACGCTCAAAGATTAGCTATAAGCTTCCCCCGCAATCGTTCCAGAACAAGGTCTTTCATATCGATGCTGGCAGGCGTATTGAGTGCCGCAAGTGCGTCAACCGCGCCGCGCTGATCTCGCTCCGGGCGAGACTGACTTACCTTCCATTTGCCCTCCAGCCTGCTTATGGGCAAGCTCGAAACGAGCGGTTCCCCGCACCTGGTTGCGAATAAAGTGGGCTGGCGCATCGCTGACCTTACGAGATGCGCGTCTCTTCGTTCGCGCTCGGAATGTACCTACATCAGCAGCGAAAGCCCTCAGTAGACGATCACCATTCAGCACCCTTTGCCGCCGCAAGCATCCAAACCGCGCATGAGTGAAGAAACAGTTCCGTTCATCCCCTACGTAAAGCTCCTCGAAGGGCGCGACCCTCTGGAAGTACTGGCTGCTACGCCTGCACAGCTCGCCACACTTTTAGACGGGCGCACCCCGGAGCAGATCGAGCGCAAACCTTCCACTACCAAGTGGAACCTCCGCGAGATCGTTGCCCACATGGCCGACTGCGAGATCGCCTGGAGCTGGCGCCTGCGCCAGGTTTTGAGCGAAGACAATCCCATGCTGCAGCCATTCGAGCAGGATAGGTGGGCGACGATTTACGCCAGCTACTCGATAACCCAGGCTCGCGCGACATGGGACGCCCTACGCGCATGGAACCTGGCATTTCTCGGCGGCTTGACCGAGACGCAGAAACATCGTGCCGCTACGCACCCCGAAATCGGCAAGCTAACCCTGTGGACGGTGGCCAGCATCGCTGCCGGGCACGACCTGCATCACCTGCACTCGCTTGAGCGTGTAGTCAAGGGCTAACCCGCCTACGCGGCTGGCGTCCACTTAGTGGGAAGTCTTCAGTCGCGGCGCTCCAAAAGCCAGGCGTGTCACAGTACTTCCAGGCAAGCTTGTCTTTTGCCCGGGAAAGTAGATACGTTCCGAAGTGACCGTTTCCCTCGCAGGGTCTTGCCTCTATAGCCCCACCACGTTGTAGCCGCAGTCCACGAACAGCACCTCGCCGGTCGTCCCGCTGGCCAGATCCGACGCCAGGTAGACGGCCGTGTTGCCTACCTCGGCCTGCTCGACATTGCGCGCGAGCGGCGACCGCTCGGCATGGGCCCGCAACATGGTGCCAAGGTCGCCGATACCCCGAGCGGCGAGCGTCTTGATCGGCCCGGCGGAGATCGCGTTGACGCGGATACTGCGCTTGCCCAGACTCGCCGCCAGGTACCGCACCGTCGACTCAAGCGCTGCCTTGGCCACACCCATCACGTTATAGTTCGGAATCACCTTCTCGGCGCCGTAATACGTCATGGTGATGATGGAGCCGCCATCGGTCATCAGCGGCGCTGCACCGCGGGCCAGCGCAATCAGCGAGTAGACGCTGATGTCATGAGCGATGCGAAAGCTCTCCCGCGAGGTAAGCAGGAAGTCATTGTGAATCGCATCAGCCGGCGCAAAGGCGACCGAGTGAACCAGGACATCGAGCTTGCCATAACGCTCCTTGAGCGCCACGAAAACAGCGTCGACCGAAGTATCCTGCGAGACATCGCACTCAAAGATATCCGACCCCGGCAGCAGCTCCATGAGACTCTCGGCCTCGGACTTGAGCCGCTCGTTCTGGTAGCCGATGGCCAGCGTGCACCCGGCCTCGTGCAGCTTCTGTGCAATCGCGTAGGCAATGCTGCGCTTGTTCGCGATGCCGAAGACAACAGCAACGCGGCCTTCCAGGTTCAACATGGACATCCTCTTCGTTCTCCCTCGTGGCGCGAAAGAAGAGAATATCAGCCGGATGGGTGCCCATGCCCTGCTCACCTGCCCACGTATCGATTTCTAGCGCAACAGTACTGAATTTGTGTTCGTTGGCCGGCGCTGTCGGCTGCGCAAACGCCTTCGCCAGAGGCCTGCATGCGGGCTTGGAACTTTGAAGAGATGAACGGCCGCTGCGGTGAAAATGCCTGTGTACCGACGATCGAGTCCCGGAGAGGGTAGACT
>CAXTMM010000061.1:11653-16371 GCA_964245415.1 uncultured Acidobacteriaceae bacterium
GTCAACACTTACCGCATCCAGCTTCGTCACCACCGACATCCCTGCGCGCCTCGACCGGCTGCCGTGGAGCCGCTGGCATTTGCGGGTGATTGTGGCGCTCGCTGTTGCGTGGCTGCTTGATGGCCTTGAAGGCTCCCTTGGCGGCTCGCTCGCCGGTGCGCTGAAGCGGGCGGATACGCTTGCCTTTACCGACGCCCAACTAGGCCTCAGCTCGTCCATATACTTGGCCGGCGCGGTCACAGGCGCGTTGCTCTTCGGTTACCTGACGGACTGCTTCGGACGGCGCAGGCTCTTTAGCTGGACGCTGCTTCTTTACCTCTGCGCGACGGCGGCTACTGGTTTTTCCTGGAACCTGCATAGCTTTACCTTCTTCCGTTTTCTCACCGGCGCCGGCATCGGCGGGGAGTACGCAGCGATTAATTCCGCGATCGACGAGCTTGTTCCGGCGCGCCTGCGTGGCCGCATCGATCTGTGGATCAACGGAACTTTCTGGCTGGGAATCATACTTGGCTCGTTCGTCGCAACTGCGTTCCTCTCACCCACCGTCTTCGGCAGCCGCTTGGGCTGGCGGCTGGCTTTCTGTGCGGGACTTCCGCTGGGGGCAGCGGTGCTGTGGATGCGGCGCTACATACCTGAGAGTCCTCGCTGGCTGATCAGCCAGGGCAAGCTACGCCAGGCAGAAGCTGTCATCGTCGAAATTGAAGCCTCCGTCGAGCAGCAGTTGGGCACGCTCTCCCCCGTGTACGAACTTACCCAGGTCTCGACGCACGCAGAAGGCCATGCTACCCAGGGCCGCATCTTCGCGCTGCTCACCGGCGCCTACCAGGGGCGAGCGCTCTTGTGCTTTGCGCTCATGGCCGCGCAGGCCTTCTTCTACAACTCAGTCTTTTTCTCGCTCGCACTGGTGCTGCTTCGCTACTACGGCGTGTCGACCGAACGCGTCGGGCTGTGCTTCATTCCCATCGCCTGCACCAACTTTCTGGGTCCCATCCTGCTGGGACCGCTCTTTGATAGCGTGGGCCGCCGCAAGATGATCGCCGCTACCTACTGCCTGTCGGGTGTCGTGCTGCTGGCCTCAAGCGTGCTCTTTCACCAAGGTGCACTCAGCGTGGTCACCCAAGTAGCCTGGTGGGCGGGCGCGTTCTTTTTTGCATCAACGGCTGCGAGCTCAGCCTACCTGACCGTGAGCGAGCTGTTCCCGCAGCAGGTGCGCGCTACCTGCATCGCGCTGTTCTACGCCTTCGGCACGCTTGCCGGAGGAGTCTTCGGACCGCTCGTCTTCGGCCACCTGACCGGAAGCACCTCGCGTACTCCATTGCTACTGGGCTACGCGGCAGGGGCGGCCGTGATGATCACCGCCGGGATTGCGCAGGCCATCTGGGGCGTAGCCGCAGAGCGTAAATCATTAGAAGCACTGACGTTTGCAATCACGCTTGATCCCGTTCCCGTAGAAAGATAAACGCGGGGCCTGCGCGATTCCGACGTATCATAGCGAAGCTCTACCGCAGCGCTATGACGGACACGCCCACCACATCCGCTCTGGTCCCAGCCGCGCCCACACTCTGGAAGTCCATCAGAGAGTCGATTCGCGGCTCGCACCACGACTACACCACCGGCAGTCTCAACCGGTCGATCGTGCTGCTCGCCATCCCCATGGTGCTCGAGATGGTGCTCGAGTCGCTCTTTGCTGTCGTCGACGTGTTCTGGGTCAGTCGCCTCGGCGCTGAGGCGATCGCGACCGTCGGGTTAACCGAGTCGATCCTTACGCTGGTCTTCTCGGTCGGGCTCGGGCTCGGCATGTCGACGACCGCGATGGTCGCGCGGCGGATCGGTGAGAAGGATCACGATGGCGCGGCAGTCTCCGCGGTGCAGGCAATCTTCCTCGGGCTCATCGCCTCGGCCTCGCTTGGCCTACCTTTCCTGCTGCTCGCGCCGCGCGTGCTGGGGCTGATGGGCGCCTCGCCTGCGATCATCGCCGGCGGCACCAACTACGTGCGCATCGCGCTGGGCGGTTCAGGCGTGATCCTGATGCTGTTTCTCAACAATGCGATCTTTCGCGGGGCGGGCGATGCTGCCATTGCGATGCGCCTGCTCTGGGTCTCGAACATCCTCAACATGATCTTCGATCCGATCCTGATCTTCGGTCTCGGCCCGATCCCGAAGATGGGCGTGACCGGCGCCGCGCTTGCAACCTTCTCGGGACGGAGCATCGGCGTGCTCTACCAGTTCTACCGCCTGGCCAAGGGAACCGAGCGGCTGCGCATCCTGGCGCGCCACGTACGCCTGGAGGGCGAGGTGCTGTGGCGGCTGGTGCAGGTCTCGATCACCGGCATCCTGCAGTTTCTCATCGGCCAGTCGAGCTGGATCGGGCTGGTGCGCATCGTCTCGCTTTTCGGCGCGCCGGCGCTGGCGGGTTACACCATTGCAATTCGTATTTTGATCTTTGCGATCCTGCCTTCCTGGGGGTTGAGTAACGCTGCGGCGACGCTCGTCGGCCAGAACCTGGGCGCTGGCCATCCGGACCGTGCCCGCAACGCCGTGTGGCGTGTAGGGCTGTGGGACATGACCTTTCTCGGTTTGGTGGGGCTGGTGTTTATCGCGTTCGCGCCGTGGATCATTGGTATCTTTACCCATGATCCGGCGGTAGTGCCGCAGGCTGTGCATTGCCTGCGCATTCTCAGCTGCGGCAACATGTTTTTCGCCTATGGCATGGTGCTGATGCAGGCATTCAATGGAGCAGGCGACACGCTGACGCCAACCTATATCAACCTGGTGTGCTTCTGGATGCTGGAGATTCCGCTGGCCTGGTGGCTGGCCATGCATACGGCCATGGGTGTGAATGGGCCGTATGTGGCGATCGTGGTGGCGGACGTTTTCATCGTGGTGATCAGCCTCGCGTTGTTTCGGCGAGGTAAGTGGGCCAAGCAGCGCATTTGACGAAGAAGGCTTAGTCGGCAGAGCACGAGCCCCGAGGCGGAAGCTGATCTAGGGCCGATTCTGGGCTCTGCTAAGGCGCTCGTTCACCATCTCGATCACTTTGGTTTGCTCCGGCACCAGGCGTTCCAGCAACTGGAGCAGCTGCCTAGGGTCGAAGGACTCCAGATGATGATCTGCACCATCGCAGCCTTCCGCGCCCGGAGCGCTGACCGCTATGATGGCGAGCGAAGGCTTGACTTTTCTGAGTGTTGCGATTAGCTCTGAGCAGGCCATATCGCGCATGCTTCCATCGAGCACAGCGCCGTTCACGGCTGGGAATACCTTGAGCGTTTCGATGGCCTCAGTGCTGCTGTAAGCTGTCAACACGTTGAATTTGGCTGTTTCGATGACGAGCTTGCGGGTGGAGATGCTGCCGGCGAACTCTCGATCTACAACAAGAAAACATGGTCTTACCATGCCGCAAGTATGCAACAAATCAGCAGTCTACGGTTAGCGTCTGTGTAATTTAGGGTGACTGCGGCTTTGTGTCAAAGCTGGACATTAGCCGCCGAGGTCCACTAGTTCTACAGCTTCGATGGATTCGCGAAGGAAGCGGCTGCCGAGTTCGCGGAAGCGGTTTACGCCGTCGGTGGCGTAGAAGCGGATGTTGAGTGGGGCTACTGCTTCCTCTGCTAAGCCTATTTGATCGAACGCCTTGACGACGAAGGAGGCGGTGACTTCGGCTGAGTCGATGACGGCCAGGGTCGGTGGGACCAGGGCTGTGATCTCGTCGCGCAGCAGGGGGTAGTGGGTGCAGCCCAGGACTAATGCGTCGGGGTTAAGGCCAGATTGCGCGGCTTCAGTGGTGAGCTCGGCGAGGTAGATGGCAAGGACCTCGCGGGTGACTGGGTGCGTGGTCCAGCCCTCTTCGACGAGGGGGACGAGCAGGGGGCAGGCTTTTTCTAGAGCGTGCAAACCCAAGTTTTCAAGTGACTTAGCATAGGCATGGCTGGCTACTGTGGCGGTCGTGGCAATGACCAGGACGTCTCCGGTTTTGGAGTGGGCGCGGGCTGCGGCGGCTCCGGTTTCGATCACGCCCAGGACCGGGACAGGAGCGGCAGCGCGGATCTCGTCGAGGGCGAGGGCGCTGGCGGTGTTGCAGGCGATGACCAGGTAGTCCGCGCCTTGGTCAACCAGAAACCTTGTGCTTTCAATGGCATAGCGGGCAATGGTGGCTTGTGACTTTGAGCCGTAAGGGAGGCGTGCGGTGTCGCCGAGGTAGAGGTAGCTGGCTTTGGGGAGCCGGCGGCGGAGTTCGCGGAGAACGGTCAGGCCTCCAACTCCGGAGTCAAAAACACCTATTTTGAGTGTTTTTACACTTTTGACACTTTGGGCACAGTTTGTCCAGTCTGTAAAGTGATTGGGGCTCAGGGCTGGAATCCTTTCGAGATGCTGCCGGTCCCCGCTTTCGATTCTTCGGCTGAGGTGACGCCACTGCTCTCTTGGGACATCTGGGTGGAGGCGGCGAGGTAGGTCCGGGTGAGGTCGGCATGACCGGCGAGGGTGGCTTGCTGCTGACCATCGACCAGGAACCGGACCTGGGCGACGGTGGGGAGGTTTGCTCGCAGGGTGGCGATCATGGAGAGTAGGGTGAGAGTCTCGGGCTCAATGCCGGAGGGATGGTTGTGGACGAAGGCGGTGGTGAGGTTGACGACGGCCAGCTGGCCCAAGCCGGAGCGCCGGCCGGGGATGGGGAGCAGGTAGACCTCTTCGACGCCGGAGGCGAGGTTGAGGGGGTGGAG
>CAXTMM010000062.1:0-16313 GCA_964245415.1 uncultured Acidobacteriaceae bacterium
ACCTGATGCATGCGATTCTGGGTGGGCAGCAGAGATGGGCGGGGATCAGCGGGATTGCGACCGAGGGAGATTTTGTGGAGGTTCCTTCGCAGATGCTGGAGGAGTTCTTCCGTGACCCGGTGCTGCTTGCCGGGTTTGCGCTGCACTATGAGACTGGCGAGCCGATTCCGGCTGAATTAGTGGAGCGGATGAACCGGGCTGGCGCGTTCGGGCGGGCTGACTCGGTGCGGACGCAGTTGTTTTATACGAGTTATTCGCTCGATACGCATCGGCTGGATCCTGCGACGTTGGATCTGGATGCGTTGCTGGTGGAGGATTACCAGCGGTTTTTGCCCTATGCATGGGTGGAGGGCAACCGGTTGTATGCGAGTTTTGGGCACCTGTGCGGGTATTCGTCGAACTATTACACGTATCTCTATGACAAGGTAATTGCTCTCGATTTTTTCAACCTGTTTCCTACAACAAATCTGCTCGATGAAGTCATAGCCAGCCGCTATCGGGAGACGGTGCTCGCGGCGGGTGGAAGCCGGCCTGGAAAGCAGATTGTGCAGGAGTTTTTGAGCCGGGCGCAGACTGCGGATGCGTTTACCAGGTGGGTGGCTGAGTCGCAGGAGGCCGATGATACGGTATCGGCGGTGTAGCACCTGATTGCTAGGCCGCTTCGACGTTGACGGTCAGTTGTTCCGAGAGCCGGGTCGGTTCGAGAGTGGTGTCTCGCAGCCAGACGATCTCGCCTTGCCAGACCAGTACCGGCCATTCGGCTCGTTGACCGGCAGGCACACCCAGGCGCTCGAGGACTTCCTTGACTCGTTTGGGAGCGCCTCGCGAGTAGCGGAGCTGTACTCGATCGGTGGGGAGGGCGGCTCGGAGGAGGGCGTCGGGCTGAGGGTCAGGGGATTGGGCGGTGAGGGAGAGGCGGATGCGGTAGCCGAAGCCTTCGCCTTCGCCGGGGACTGGGATTTCGATCCTGGCCGGATTGGGTGGTTCGAACCGGGTGGTAAAGAGCAGGCGGAGTTCGCGGGGGGTGCGTTCGGCGCGGAGGTTGGCGGTTAAGTCTTCGCGGCGCGGATTGGCGCTGGCTGATCCTTCGACGAGGGCTAGCAGGCGTGCAGTCTGTTCGAAGTCGAGGGCGGCTTCGAACTGCTTGGCAGCGGCTCGGAGGAGGCGACGGACGAGAGCTGGGTGGAGGGTCCGCAGGCGGTCGATCTCGATGGCCAGCGATCGCTTGCCGGGCTGGGTCGAGCTGGATCGGCCGCCGCCGCGTACCGGGCGGCCGGGGAGCAGCAGGCTTGGCAGCAGGCGGTCAACTTCCTTTTGCCAGTACGACTCTTCGTCGCGGGCGATGGCCGCCGCGTGGCTGAGTTGGTGGGCGATCTGGGGGTTGAAGGTTGCGAGTAGCGGTAGGAGCTGGTGGCGTATACGGTTGCGGGTGTAGGTCAGGGCGGCGTTGGTTGTGTCTTCCTGCCAGGGCTGGCCGATTTGTGTGAGCCAGGTGGTGATCTGTTCGCGGGTGGCGCCCAGGAGGGGGCGCAAAATCTGACCTCCACTGGCCGCGACCGGCTTGAGTATGGGGTGAATGCCAGACAGGCCTTCGGTCCAGGCGCCGCGGATGAGTTTGTGCAGGACGGTTTCGGCCTGGTCGTTGAGGGTATGAGCGGTGGCGATTGCGTCGAACGTGCCTGAGCCGAGCAGCTCGGCGAACCAACCATAACGCAGGGTGCGGGCTGCTTCTTCGAGGCCCATGCTTTCTGCTTGTGCGTAGGCTGGTGTGTCGACCTGCTTGCGGTCTAGATGCAGGCCCAGTTCACCCGCAAGCGTCTCCACGAAGGCTGCGTCATCGTCTGCCGCCGCCCTGCGGATGCCGTGGTGCATGTGGGCAATGCTGAGGATCAGGCCCTTCTCTGCGCCAATTTGGGTCAGGGCACGCAGGAGTGCGACAGAGTCAGCGCCTCCCGAGACAGCGACAGCGATGCGCATGCCGGGGCGGAATGATGCCAGCCATAAAGGCGGCCGGTTGACCCGGGACGCTACACGTACGTTGGCTGCGCCAGACGTCTTTGGCTCGGATGTACGCTGGCCCGCTTCTCTGAACGATGCTGGCATCTGTTCCGGTGAATCCGAGGGGGAGGCTGCGGCCATACCTTGTAATACACCGGTCGGTTGGAGGACACAACCGGGCGCATATTGGTCCCCTTTTAGGAAGTTACGGCAGCGTTACAAGTGCTTTCACATCCTCCGCATGCCAACGTGGTCTGACACGTTACAATGGACGCAATATAACAGGGTGGGTGGGCTTCTCTCCCGGCCTCAAGGGCGTTTGAGCGCGTAGAGGTGTCCGTGTCACTTTGCTGCGACGCGCGGGCTGTGGTTGCGTCTAACGGGTGGGAGTTCCTGCCTGCAGGTGTATTCGCGACGGCTTGAGATCATGTTTCGGTCAGTGTTCGATCCTGGGTAGGCTGGGGTCTCGTAAGAGAATCGAGGGTTTCAAGTGAATTCGACAGTTAAGACGATCATCTTCTGGGTGTTCATCTTTGCGTGCCTGATCCTGCTTTGGCAGGTGTTTCAGAAGGGAACCGGCTCCGGACACGATCAGGAGATTGCCTGGTCGCAGTTCCTGCAGGACGCAGAGCAGGGCCAGATCAGCGACGTGACGGTAAACAACAGCGAAGTTCATGGCCAGTTGAAGGCCGGCAATGCTGCTTTTCATACCACCATGCCTCCCAACTACTCGCACCTGTACGACATATTGGACCAGAATAAGGTCAAGGTGACGGTGCGCAATAACGAAGGCAACTCCTGGCTGCCGATCCTGCTTAACTTTTCGCCGATCCTGATCATTGCGGCTCTGTGGTTTTTTATGCTGCGGCAGATGCAGAGTGGCGGCAACAAGGCCCTATCGTTTGGCAAGAGCCGGGCGCGCCTGCTGTCCATGCAGCAGAAAAAGGTCACATTTAAGGATGTGGCTGGCGTTGACGAAGCAAAGGAAGAGCTCAAGGAGATCATCGAGTTCCTGCGCGAGGCCGCGAAGTTTCAGAAGCTCGGCGGCCGCATCCCTAAGGGCGTGCTGCTGGTGGGCCCGCCGGGCACCGGTAAGACGTTGCTGGCCCGCGCTGTTGCGGGTGAAGCCAATGTTCCCTTCTTCTCCATCTCGGGCTCGGACTTTGTCGAGATGTTTGTCGGCGTGGGCGCGAGCCGTGTACGCGACCTGTTTGAGCAGGGCAAGAAGAATGCTCCATGCATCATCTTTATCGACGAGATTGACGCGGTCGGGCGCCATCGCGGCGCTGGCCTTGGCGGCGGACATGATGAACGCGAGCAGACGCTGAACCAGTTGCTGGTTGAGATGGACGGCTTTGAGTCCAATGATGGCGTGATCCTGGTGGCCGCAACCAACCGGCCGGATGTGCTTGATCCGGCATTATTGAGGCCCGGTCGCTTCGATCGCCGCGTGATCGTTGGTCGCCCTGACGTGCGTGGACGCGAAGAAGTGCTCGCGGTGCATGCCCGCAAGGTGCCGGTAGATGCCGACGTTGACCTCCGTGTGATGGCTCGAGGGACGCCCGGCTTCTCCGGTGCCGACCTGGCCAACATGGTCAACGAGGCGGCGCTGAGCGCGGCCAGGCACAACCGCAAGGCTGTGTTGATGATCGACTTTGAGTCAGCCAAAGACAAGGTGCTGATGGGTGCCGAGCGTAAGTCGATGCTGCTCTCCGACGAGGAGAAGCGGGTGACTGCCTATCATGAGGCGGGTCATGCTCTTGTTGCTGCAGTTCGTGAGCATGCTGATCCGCTGCACAAGGTCACGATCATTCCGCGTGGCATGGCGCTTGGTGTCACGATGCAGCTACCAGTAGATGACAAGCATACGGTGACTAAGGCTTATCTTGAGACGCAGCTTGCCATTCTTATGGGCGGACGCATCGCGGAAGAAATTTTCCTCAAGCAGATGACTACTGGAGCCGGCAATGACATCGAGCGGGCTACCGAACTGGCGCGCAAGATGGTGTGTGAGTACGGCATGAGCCGGCTTGGACCGTTGACTTTCGGTAAAAAGGAAGAGCAGATCTTTCTTGGTCGCGAGATCGCGCAGCATCGTGACTTTTCCGAGGAAACGGCGCGGCAAATCGATGCTGAGGTTCGCAGCATGGTCGATGAGGCATATAAGTCTGCGTACAGCATCCTTGAAGGCCAGCAGGACGCCATGCACCGCATGGCAGCTGCGCTGCTTGAACGGGAGACGATTGACGCCAACGATATTCGCCTGATCATCGAGAATAAGGAATTGCCTCCTTTAAAGCCTACTGGCGGGTCGGGAACGCCTGTAGCCGATCTTCCGCAGCAGGTGCTTAAGCCTGAGCCCAAACATGGGGGAGCCTTTCCAGAAGGTAGTCCGTCTCCAGCTTGATTGGCAGTACCTCTGGATCAAACGAAAAGGCAGCCAGCAGGCTGCCTTTTCGTTTACCTGCAGCTCGATGTCTAAGCTACGTGCTTGTAAGCCGAAGACTCAATCGTAGCCGCCCATGGATCTATCACGATCTTGGTGCAGCCATCCTCTTTTTTCTGCCACTTTGAGTACATTTCCGGAACCTGCTCGATCCCCACCACGTGCGAAATGATAAAGCTTGGATCGATGTGCCCTTGCTCAATATGCTCAAGAAGCGGCTTAAGATATTTATGCATGTGGGTTTGGCCCATCGCCATATGGATTCCCTTGCCGAAGGCCGCACCAAAGTTCACCTTATCAAGCAGGCCACCATACACACCAGGAATCGAGAGAGTTCCTCCCTTGCGAATGGCTTGGATCGCTTGCCGAAGAACAAATGGCCGATCGCTCTCAAGCAGCAAGGTCTGCTTGACCTTGTCATACATTCCCGCAGACGAAGACGAGTGAGACTCGATACCCACAGCATCGATACAGCTGTCCGGACCAATGCCCCCACTGAGATCGCGCAGCGCTTCGACAATGCTCACATCGTCCTTGCTGTAGTCGATAGTGACCGCGCCCAACTTTTTCGCAAGCTCCAGCCGCTCTGGGAATCGATCAATAGCTATCACTTTCTCCGCGCCCAGCATCTTTGCGCTCGCTACTGCGAACAAACCGACAGGTCCGCAGCCCCACACAGCAACTGTGTCGCCGGGCCGAATATTTGCATTCTCCGCGCCTTGATACCCCGTGGGGAAAACATCTGAGAGAAAGAGAACTTTGTCGTCAGGCAGATCATTCTCTATCTTGATCGGGCCTACATCTGCAAAAGGGACGCGCGCATACTGCGCCTGTCCGCCCGCATATCCGCCGTAGATGTGAGAGTAGCCAAACAGCGCCGAGCCGGAATACCCGTACATCGCCTCAGCTACCTGTGCATTTGGATTGGTATTATCGCAAAGACTCCATAGGTTGTCCTTGCAAAAAAAACAGCTGCCGCAGGCGATGGTAAATGGGACGACCACACGATCACCGCGTTTGAGTTTCTTTACGTTGCTACCAACTTCTTCCACGACGCCCATGAACTCGTGGCCAAGTATGTCGCCAGACTCCATAGTAGGGATCAAACCAGCGAATAGGTGCAGGTCACTGCCACAGATCGCCGTGCGTGTGATGCGGACAATTGCGTCGTGTGGGTTGATAATTTGGGGATCAGGAACAGTGTGAACTTCGATGGACTCCTTGCCCATCCAACAAACAGCTTTCATTTGTATCTCCTCTTGCGTTCTCGGTCCCTAACTTGCTACTTGATCGCTTCGCTGGTACCAGGCGGCGTTGGATTTGTTTCGCCGTAGAGCCATTCTTTGATGCCGCCGCTTATGCCACGCGGTCCGTGTGGTTGGCCTTTGACGCTGGGGATCTCGCCGGTTTCGGCCAGCTGCTTGAAGTGGCGCAGATTTTCGATAACCGTCTGCCGAGGGCTGCGCTTGGCAACGCCGGCAGCAGCATTCCCGAGCGCGCCAAATGGCACCTTCACGGTCTGAATAAGCGTAACAAGCGTCCCGCGCCCCGAGACCGCGACTTCAAATGTTACCGAACCCGCTTGCTCTACCTCCTCTGATATCGACCGCCAGGCAATCCGGCTGCCCGGCACATCTTCGTAAATCTCGGAGTCAAACTCAATTCGCTTGCCATCCGCGTCTTCAGGATTGCCCATCACCCAATGGCTCTGGCGTTCTGTGACCGGCGTGACCGAGACGACATGTTCCTGCCACAATGGGATATGCGAAACATCGCGCCATAACTTGTACAAAGCTACCTGCTCAGCGCCGATCGTCTGAACAGCATGTGCGGTAACCCGCCCATCCTGCTCTCCATCCGGCAGGGGAGCATACGTACCACGTACCTGCTGGGTTGATGAAGAACTGCGTGTAGCCTCATTCTGTTCTAGTTCTGTTGTCGATGACATTGCTATCTCCTCGCGATGCGCCTAGTAGGAAAGTTACTTGGTGATTGGTTCCGCCATCTTGTCGTGCATGGCTGCCTTCACGGCATCAGGTACGAAATTCGCAACCGCTCCTTCGACTTTGGTCTTGAAGTCAGCAGCATAGACATGTTTCTCGCCCTTCATCAGTGCGTCGAATCCTTGTTTTGCAACATCATAGGGTTCACTATCTTTCTTGCCTTCCTGTCCCACCTTGGTGTCGTCCATGCCTGCGCGGTGGAAGAAGTCAGTGTCCACTGGGCCCGGCTGCAGCGCCGTCACACTCACTCCTGTACCTTCCAGCTCTGCGCGTAGACTCTTGGCAAACGATAAGTCGAACGCTTTCGATGCTGCATATACAGCTTCACGCGGCGCGATCATCTCGGACGCAATGGAGGCAGTGAACAGTATTTTGCCGGAGCCGTGACTTACCATGTGCTTGACTACGTGCTTGGCTAGGTGAACCGTGCCTTCGACATTCAGCCGCACCAGGTTGATCTCTTCCTCCAGGCTTGTCTCAGTGAATAGACCGCCTACGCCAACACCCGCATTGATGGCAGCCGCGTCAATAGGTCTGGAGCCGGCTTCTACCGCCTGCCAAAATGTTTTCACACCTTCAAAGGTCGCTAAATCCGCTTGGATGGCCGTCACCTGCACACCCAGCTTCTCCAAATCTGTCTTAGCTGCATCCAGTCGTTCGCCGCTGGAAGCGATGATGATATCGAAGCCGTTTTCCGCAAAGACCTTTGCCAGGTTGTATCCAATGCCGCTCGATGCTCCTGTAACTAATGCGAGTTGATTTGCCATGTGTCCTCTTGAAGTTTTTGGTAGCTCTGCTGGGGAATCGAAGAGAGCGTTGCGATGCGACAGGCGGTCGTGCCTGGCGTGCTTCGATAGAAGGCTCTCAGAGTCTGGATGAGTGTCTGAGTGTTCTGTTACTTGACCCATATACGGTGTGATGCAGGCTGCGGGAGGAACTGTTCCCTATCCAGCAAGGAGGAGTGAATTGCTTTGTTCGCTGAGCGACTTAGCTTGCGCTAAGTCGCCGACCGTCGTGGAGCTTACTGGGTCGGGCGGCGCATGCCGGTTTGCTCTGCGTCCTTGGTAAGACTGCCTTGCGTCATAAAGGATTGATCAGCGGATTGAGTATCTGCTTTGCTCCGTTCACGTCGTAATCGACAGTAGCGCGGCGACCCCGCAGGTTCTCCATCCGCAGAAACGGTGATATGTTGGAAGTCGCGCGAGTTGGTGAGCGCGACCCCTAAATCATTTTGTAGCGCTATGGCTGCAACGGTCGTGGCTTGCGCCTGCCGGGCGAATAGTGTCGATGTTGAGGCCGTGGATGTCATCGATGCGGAGTCCATCGAAGAAATTGTCCGGCATCGTGTCCGCTCAGGCTACTTGCACTTGAGATGGCGGTAGTCTCGCGTCTGGCTCCATTGCCCGTGGCGCGAGTGCGCGGACGTTGCAGACGGCCGTAAAGTGGGCAGGAAGTAGATCGGCTAGCAGTAGCGCGAGCAGCAAGGGAAGTCTCGTGAACAGAGGCACCTGATGCACGGCTGAAGTGATGGTAAAATGGGGATTTCGCGGCACTTCCTCCGCGTTTGCGCTATCCAGATGAAACGCGAGCAAAATAGTTTGTCGCTTTGGCGTTTCGGCGGCTGGAAGCATCGGAGGTCATGAAGTGTGAAGGGTCAAGGCTAACTCGCTGCCAGACAGCAGGCCCCTGCGATGGCTCGCGGTGGCCTGCTGTGTCGAGGCTCCTGATCAGCCATTCTGATTACGAGCATCAGGGCGCACAGTGCGATAGCTCGCGTTGCCCCTCGACCAGACCAGCAGCAGCATGTCCTTGCCGACTGGGTTCTGGTGCACCTCGTTTGCGAATTCGCTCGCCGAAGTGGTGGAGTGACGGTCTACCTCAAGGATCACATCGCCGGGCTGAAGGCCTGCCTGCTCTGCCGGGCTGGCTGGGCGCACACTTTTCACTGCTACGCCATGGATGTGAGCCGGCACCTCGAGCTGCTGCCGCGCCTGTGGGGTGAGGTCGCTGACCGCTACTCCCAGCTTTCCGCTTTGTGGGTTTTCACTGTCGTTGTTGGCTGCGATCTGCTTGGCGCCGTGATATTCGGCCAGCGTGACGTTGATTGGCAGTCTCCTTCCATCGCGGAGAACGCCGAGCGTGATGCTGGTGCCTGGAGTCATCTGGCTGACATCGACCTGGAGGGCGCTGCTGTTGAATATCTGTTTTCCATTCAACTGCGCGATCACGTCGCCTGTCTGCAGGCCGGCCTTTGCTGCTGGCGATTCAGGGTTCACCTGGGAGACGATTGCGCCGGAAGCATCGCGAAGGTTGAAAAAGCGGGCGTTGTCCGGGGTCACATCGTTCATGCTGATGCCGAGATAGGCGTGGTCGACCTTGCCATGCTGGATGATCTGCTCAGAGATAGAGCGGGCGATCTGCGAGGGAATGGCAAAGCCTGCGCCGGCAAAGGAGCCGCTGTTGGTGATGATGAACGTGTTGATGCCGACCAGTTCTCCGCGTGCGTCGACAAGTGCTCCGCCGGAGTTGCCGGGGTTAATGGCTGCGTCAGTCTGAATAAAGCCGCCCGGCTTGCGTGCATCGTCGGAGTAGGGATTGGGCCGGTTGACAGCGCTGACGATGCCGCGAGTGACGGAAAACTGGAAGTAGCCGAAGGGACTGCCAAAGGCGAGCACGGTCTGGCCCGGCTCGAGCTTGCTCGAGTCGCCCCAGGCGATGCTGGTGAGGTTGTCCCCGTCGACCTTCAGGACGGCAAGATCGGTGAGCTTGTCAACGCCGACCACCTTGGCGCGCAGGATGCGGCGATCGTGCAGGGTGACCTTGACGTCAACTGCGCCGTCAACAACGTGGTTGTTGGTGAGGATGTAGCCGTCGGGCGAGATGATGATACCGCTGCCGATGCCGTGCTCGACCTGCGACGGCTGGGGGCCTTGTGGGCCCATTTGGCCGAAGAACTGGCGCAACCCCGGCGGCAGGTTCTGGAGCTGGCCTTGCATTTGGCTGTCATCGGACTCGGCGGCATCGTGCCCGGATGAGCCGTGGAAGGTAACCGCGACATTGACGACGGCCGGCTCTACCCGGGCAGTGAGGGCTTCCATGGCTTGGTCGAGCGAGGTGAGTGCGCCGACGCTATGATCATCGAGCGGTGCGGCATAACCAATTACGGAGGCGCGGGCGGCATTGTGGTTTGAGACCAGAACGGCGCCAAGAGCGGTAAAGGCCAGGATGCCCAGCGAAAGAACGGCACTCCTCGACGCAGCTACTAGATTATTAGTCCTTCTGAACATGACGGTACTCCTCCCAGGGATAGTTTGTGATTAGAGCTGAATGATGAGCCAGCCGTCAGCAATAGGAACGGCGGCGTAGGCGGGCGAGATGTCTGGTTGTATCGCGAGGCTACCGCTGCTGTACGGCTGCTTAAAGCTCGTCAGCATGATCCATGATGGGTGGAGGCGCACTGTGTGAGCTGAAACTGCATGCAAGCCGGGCTGCGGGCGATAGATGGGCCGGGTGAGTATGGCTGGTCTTGCGCGGTGATGGGCTGCGGGAACAGCGTTGAGTGCCGGTGGCATGGCAGCTTTGGCCAGGACCAGGTTGGCGGACGTCTGCGGCATGGCGGTAACCGTGAGTGTGGCTAGCGCTGGCTCCGGAGCGAAACGGATCAATTGCGGGCTACGTGCCAGCTCGCCGGCACCGGTGAGCAGTACCAGCGCCAGCATGGGAATGACCCAGCTGGTCTGGAGGGTGGTGAGTGCGGGATCGGGCTGTCGCAGGATGCGGGAAATGCGCCGCGATAGCTCCGATTGCCGCTGCCAGGCGCCAAGCGCGAGAGTCGCGGCCTGGCGGCGCAATACCGAGTGCTCGGCCAGGTGGGTGAGGCACTTGGCATAGGCTTTGTGGGCGCGTGTATGGCGCAGCACGCCATCATCGCAGGCCAGCTCGCGCTCGGTGCACAGGCGGTGCTCAATCCATGGAAGAATTGGATTGAGCGGGAACAGGACCAGGGCGAGTTTTTGCATCAGGTTGGTCCAGTCGTCGGCACGGCGCAGGTGCTCCATCTCGTGCACGATGACTTGCTCGAGTTCGGAAGCCGACAGTTCGGCGAGCAGCGCCTGCGGCAACAGGATATGTGGAGACCGGAAGCCAATTACGCTGGGGCGGTCGACATCGTGCGAGAGACACAACCGGGCTGGGCGCCGGCCGCTCTGCAACAGCGCGGTGCACGCAGCGTCGCAGATGGCAGGCGTGGCTCGCTGAGCGATCCTGCGCAGGCTCCAGGCGCTGGTGGCCAGCCGCGCTGCGCGATGCACTGAGGACAGGGCCCACATCGCTGCCACTGTGAGACCCCAAACTGGGCTGACGCGCAGTGTCAGGCCGTGTGCCGAACCTGCAAAGCTGGCACGATGCGGGAGAAGGCATGGCAGGTGTAGCAGCACAACGACAAGGAAGCCGGTCATCCAAAGCAACGAGCGGCCAGCTGCTTGCAGGCTGGGCAACAGGCGGAGACATACGGCTATGCAGGATGCCAGAATAAAGCCCTGCCATGTCGCCGACACCAGCGCGCTTGCTGCTGCTCCTGACCAAAGCGCAATCGCGTGAAGTACTGGGTCCATGGCTTAGCCCTCCACCGGCGTATCGTCTGGCGCGTTCGCGACTGCTTCCTTCAGGCGCTTCAGCTCTTCAGCCGTGGTTTCACCATCGCCTAACAAGGAGAGCAGCAGTTGCTCTCGCGAGTTGCCGAAGAATCTCTGCAACAGATGCCGCACCTCGGACCGGCTCGCTTCGTGCTCCGGCACACGTGCGCTGTAACGAAATGCCCGACCCTGCTTCCGATGCCGCACGTAGCCTTTGGTTTCGAGAATGCGCACTGTGGTCAGAACCGAGGTGTAGGCAAGGGGCGAGGTGGTGGACTCGGCAACAGCAGCCACCATGTCGGAGACGGCTGATTCCCCTCGGGTCCAAAGCACCTTCATGAGGCGAAGTTCGGCTTCGGTGAGCGTGATGGAGCGTTTTGGAGGCATATATAGTCCTGCTCTCTAAGACGAAAGACTAAAGAATTAGTTATCGGCAGGCAAGACATTTTTCCTTCGTTTGAGTCCTGATTGGTGGTCCGCTTCGAGTTCGGCTCTTTGATCGCGTACGTGAGTGGCAGCGGTCACCGGAGGCGAAGCGCGCTACTGCGGTGCGAGCATGCTGTGCGGACCGAGTGTGTCGATTGCGCAAGCCTGACTGCATGCAAATAATCGCGCCTGGTGCGAGACCTGCGTGCAGCCGGGCGGAGGCTTTCACGGAGTAAGTATCCGCGAGTGACCTGGAGCTTTGAAATTAAGCTCGCCGTGTGTCGCAGAACGGTACTTGCCGGAACGTTGCCAACCGCGCCGGTCTTTCCACTTGAAAGCTATGCGCGGCGGCGAATCGTCTAGGGGCTGTAAGTCAACCAAAGACGGCATTGCTGTTTCAGCAGTTTGCCCGGGATCGCCCGTAAGTGCTCCCTTGATGAAGTGCTCAAGGAGTTCGCCAAGCTCGAGTCGATGGAAAGGCAAGATCACCATATCGAAACGTGAGCAAGGGGTGAGACACATAAGCCTACTTAGCTGCGGTAGATATGGGTCAAGGATACGCTTCCATACTTAAGCTCAAAGGCAGATTCTATTACGTGGCTATATCTTGAGGCCAGCTTATCACCAGCCTAGGGTCCCGGGCGCACCTTTAAAGGGTCCTTTCACCCAAGTGGTGATCCATCCTCCATAAAAGTCGCCGGGCTGAGGGTAAACACGTTCCGCGTCTACACTACACTCGTCTACCTTGGTCGCGTAGAAAGCCAGATAGTCGCGCAGCGCCGAGAAGGCAGGCGATGGATTGCCATAGCTCCATGCTGCATTTTGCGATGAACAAGGCTTCCCATCTAAGCCGAGCAGGCTGATGTTCCAGTATGTGGCAAAACCTTTGAACTCACAGTAACTTCTGCCTCGGGCTGAAGGTTCAAGAAACTCCGTGGCAACATCTGCTGGAGGAATGTAGTAGACAGGGGGGTGGCTTGTTTCAAGCACACGGACGGCGTTGGTGGTTTCCGCGAGAACGACACCGCCATGCATGACGTGCAGGTGATTTCTGATTTGTTCCAACTTTGGAGGACGCGGATAATCCCACACCGACTCGACTGCGTGATCATTGATCATGGGAGTCCTCCAACCAGTATCAATGATACTTCCACAACGGCCTGCGGGAGTGATGAAGGAATGCTCGCCAGAAGGATGACCTCCTAGTTCCTGGGATGAAAAACTTCGGCGTCGCGATAGCCAAAGAAGTGGTGCTTCATGATCACGTCAGCTATCACAGGGGGCACCATCGCGACCCAGGACGAGTCTTCGTCCTTGATGCGCTTCAATACATCTCTTGAAAAAATGTGGAGTGCGCTTTCGTCAAAATCGTCGAGTTGCTTGATCCTGCCACCTTCGACAATGTGACGATAAAGATTGCTTACATGAGCCGATATTTCGGCGCCTTGCACCATCCTCAGTGCCTTCGTCCCAGGTTCCTGGTAGGGATACACGTAGATCCGCAGATCCTTGGTAAAAAGCTTGCCAAAGGCCTCAAGGATGCCGCCTTCCAGATCGGCGTAATGCTGCTCCTTGAACAGATCTTCGAGGCTGGGAACACCCATGGTAAGAGCAATTGGCTCGCTCGTATAACGCGCCAGCCATGCTGCCAAGCGATAGTAGTCGAAGTAGTCCGAGATAAGCACCGTTTTGCCAGCCGCCGCTAGCAGGTCAGCTCGCGCAAGGAAATCATTTAGATCGATCTCACCAGTCACCAGCAGGTTGCGCATGGTGATCTCCATGAGTTCGACGATTTGATCCCCCTTCGCATCAAGTTCGCTCGCAAAGCGTTTGTGGGCGCTGTTGAGCATATCAATGTTAACCCGTGTAACTGGACGAAAGCTCCCTCGCTCCACCAAGACCGGCCGTTTGCGTAGTATCTCCGATGGTTGCAACACGTCGCCTGAGGGCCCAAACATGGCCGCCCCACTCAAGCCAAGCTGCACCAACTTCAGACTCATCACCCGATTGTCTACATGGCGGAATTCGATGCCTGAGAATACAGCCATGTCGATCTCCACACGGTCTGTGCTCAAATTGTCGAGCAGCGACTCCAGCATCTTCTCAGGGCTATGATGGAGAAAGCAGGACGCGTAAAGCAGATTGACCCCAACAATACCAAGCGCCTCCTGCTGGAGGCTGTTTTCGTGATCAAGCATTCGAACGTGAATGATAAGCTGCGAGTCTTCGTCTCTAGGATGCGTCTGGTACTTAACACCCATCCAGCCGTGACACTCGTTTGTCCCGTGAAAGTTACGGGCTGAGACGGTGTCGGCAAAGGTGAAAAAGGCAGTCGTATTGCCTCGCGATAGACGAAGGCGTTCAAGGTTCAAGCTGTGCTCGTGATCAAGCATGCTCTGCAGGCGCTCGCGCGAAACATAACGTTTGCAGCGGCCGTAAATAGCATCGCTCACCGCCATATCGTAGGCAGAGATTGACTTGGAGATGGTAGCCGCCGCAGCGCCGACCCTGAAGAACCACCGCGCTACCTCCTGGCCGGCACCTATTTCAGCAAAGGTTCCATAGCGAACCGGGTCCAAATTAATGTGGAGCGCCTTGTCATGCGTGGTCATGCTGACAGGGCCTACTGGCGCCTGGATTCGGCTCTGCATGGTTGTCACCTCGTCTGAACCTATCGGCGGGTGACACATGAAGGTTCAAAGAGATTTTTGCTCAGCCATACCCTAGGTACCCAAAGCGACAGGGAGTGCAGCCTACTTGATGGATTGCAGGCCTTTGCCTTCAGTAAGCAGGTAAAACGTGTCAACTAGGGACGGTGGTGGAACGACTTGCTTTGTACCGCCCGGCCAGCGCACTTCAATCTTGTCGATCCTGGTCGCAGTTCCTAACCCGAAGTGCGGGCGCTGGTCAGGGCTTGAGGAGAATGAGCCGCCGGCGAGCACGTCCTGACGCTGCCGAAAACCATTTGCCGTTACGTATATGGTTGCGCCTAATCATTAAAAAAAAGACTTGGGGCCACCTACTAACTTGAAGGCAACCCAATGATTGGATGTCTTTGTAACATTGCGCAGCAGGGAGGGCGTTGCGTCCATGTTATTAATGACGACATCCATCTTGCCATCGTTGAACAAGTCACCAAAAACCATGCCGCGCGCGACAGTGACCTCAGCAAGGCCCGTGCCTTCCACCGCGGGTACAAGCTGCAGCTTGCCGGCCTGGTTGTGGAAGAGCAGCGGCCGTTCCGCCCAGGAGCTTCCCCAGTTCTGCTGGTCGACCGCCGGGTACACGTGGCCGTTGACGCACATCAGGTCGAGCCATCCATCGTTATCGTAGTCGAAGAAAGACGTGCCCCAGCCGAGGAACGGTATAGAGGGTTCGGCGATGCCCGCCTGGTAGGCAATGTCGGTAAAGTTGGCATCGCCTTCATTCCGGTAGAGCGGGTTGTAGTCGTCGGAAAAAGTCGTGTTGTAGATATCCAGCAGCCCGTTGTGCGTGTAGTCGCCCAGAGCAATGCCCATCGATGCTGTTTCCCGCCCGCTTTCGTTGAGTGCATAGCCGCTGGCGAACGAGGCGTCTTCAAAGGTGCCATCACCTTTATTGACATAGAGGTAATTAGGGGTTGAGTCGTTGGCAACCAATAAGTCGAGCTTGCCGTCATTGTTCACGTCGACAAAGACCGAGGCTAAGCCGTAGTACGTCGGATCATCAGTTACTCCAGCCGTCTTACTGACATCGGTAAAGGTGCCGTCTCCATTATTGTGAAAGAGATGATCCGGCTCGCCCTTGAGGCCGCGGGGACCACACATGACCGGAACTCCGCGAAATTGGCAGAACGCGATTGTGTTAGCCGCTTGCCCGAGCGTAGCGGCGTCGAAGTGAACGTAGCCAGGAACGAAAAGGTCGAGGCGTCCGTCGCCGTCGTAGTCCCCCCAGGTTGGACCAGTGGACCAGTTGCCGAGTGTAACGCCGGCCTTCTCGGCGACGTCGGTAAAGGTGCCATTGCCGTTGTTGTGGTACAGGCGGTTTTTGCCAAAATTAGCGACAAAGATGTCCGGTAGCCCATCATTGTCATAGTCGCCTATGGCCGCGCCAAAGCCCCAGCGATCGTTGGTGACGCCAGCTCTCTCGGCCACGTTCGTGAATGTGCCGTCATGGTTGTTATGGAAGAGTGCGGCGTGCGGCGCCGGTGCTTTGCCAGTCAACGCTTCGTAGGTTGAGCCATTGACGAGATAGATGTCGAGCCAGCCGTCATTGTCGTAGTCGAGCAGGGCAACTCCGGAGCCGACTGTTTCAAGAATAAATGATTTGCTGGTGGTGCCCATCGTGTGGTGCCAGCTCGTCAGGCCAGCCTGGCGGGCTAGATTCTCAAAGACTATGGGGCCGGATTTGACAAAGCCGCCGGCGGTGATGGGGCGATGTTCGGCGTCGAGCACTGCGGCGTGGGCGCCTCCGGTGTTGACGGTGGCGTTGGAAGACTGTGGAGCTCCCATGCCGGATGGTTTTTGATCGGATGTTTGCGCACAGGCCTGGAAGCTCAGTATCAGGCAAATCGCTACTGCAAACCGCGCATTGAATTTTGAGAAAAGACGGAAAGCACTCGTAAACATAGGTCAACAACCAGTGTAGAGGATCGGCTTCGGGCTAGCTATCGCGGGAGTCCGGCGACGGGAGATGCGTAGCTAAGGCGCGTGGCTGTGCTGCACAGGCGGTGCATGGAGATGGGTGGCCGGCTCGGCGACTCGCTCGAGTTCGGCCTGGAAGTCCGCGATTTTACCAAGCCGGACGAGGGTGAGCCATGGTTAACAG
>CAXTMM010000063.1:0-1269 GCA_964245415.1 uncultured Acidobacteriaceae bacterium
GGTCCAGGGTGTTGGCGATGGCGGTGTCGTAGGCGGCGGTGAGGGCGAAAGCCTTGCGCGCGAGCTGCCAGCGGGTTTGGCGGGTGAGGGTGGCGGGTTTGCTTTCGTGTTCGTTTCCTGTGGCGCTGAGTTCTTCGATCAGGGTTGGGTAGTCAGACGGGTCGGTGACGACGGTTACGTCTTCAAAGTTCTTGGCGGCGGAGCGGACCATGGAGGGGCCGCCGATGTCGATGTTCTCGATGAGCTCGGCGAAGGTTGCGCCGGGGCGGGCGGCGGTCGTCTCAAAAGCGTAGAGGTTGACGACGACCAGATCGATCGGCTCAATCGCGTGTGCGTTGACGGCGGCTGTGTGGGCAGGATTGTCGCGGATATGGAGGATGCCGCCGTGGACCTTGGGGTGGAGGGTCTTGACGCGGCCGTCGAGCATCTCGGGAAAGCCGGTGAGCTCGGCGATGTCGCGGACGGGCAGGCCGGCTTCGCGCAGGGTGCGGGCGGTGCCGCCGGTCGAGACGAGATCGACCTGGTGCGCGGCGAGCGCCTGGGCAAAGGGGATAAGGCCGGTCTTGTCGGTAACGCTGAGCAGGGCGCGGCGGACCGGCTTGCGGCCTTCGTGGTTGCTGGAAGTCAAAGGCGGGTTTCTCCTGAGGCGGGCGTGGTTTGCCCTCGTGAAAGTGTAAGCAGGCCGGCGGAGCTTGTCATGTCGGGCGTAATTTGTAAACGCGCTGGCCGGAGGGTACCGTAGGAGGATGAGCGTAGCGGGGCAGGGCGGCGAGTGGAACGCCAGGCAGGAGCCGCCGGTGGTTCTGGCTCCGGACACGATGCCTGGTGGCCCGGACCCATACATCCGCAACATGCCCCAGGCGCGGCGGCGGCGGCCGCAGTGGGCGAGCGCGCCAGGAACCTACGTGCTGGGCGGCATCAACTGTCTGGTCTTTGCGCTGATGTGCCTGAACGGCGCGTCGTTTACCGCGCCGACTCCGGAAAAGCTGCTGCAGTGGGGCGCTGATTATGGTCCGCTTGTTCTGGTGCTGAGCCAATGGTGGCGGCTGGTTTCTGCGATGTTCGTGCATATTGGGATCATCCATCTGGCTACCAATATGTGGTGCCTGTGGAACCTGGGCCTGCTCGGCGAGCCGCTGGTGGGCGCGTGGGGGCTCTTTGCTGCGTACCTGCTGACCGGCATCGGGGGAAACCTGCTGAGCGTGGCCGTGCACCCGGGGCTGCCGGGGACCTCCGAGGGAATCGTGGGGGCTGGGGCATCAGGCGCGG
>CAXTMM010000063.1:1279-10262 GCA_964245415.1 uncultured Acidobacteriaceae bacterium
CAGTAGTGGAGGTTCGGCAATGCCCGGGTTCTGATCATGCGACACAGCATCAAAACTTCTCGAAACCGCAGCAGCATTAATGCCCACTCTCTCATTCGCAGCCTTGCACAAACGTACAGCACATCAGACGTCAAGTCAAAGCTGCTGCCGCTGCCGGAGGCGGAGTTGAGCCGGCTGCGCCGGAGCGTGATCTGGTTTGCGGTGTTGAACTTTGTGCTGGGGGCGGGAACCTGGGTCGCGCACACATCGCTGCGCATCGACAATATGGCGCATCTGGGCGGCTTCTTAACAGGGCTTGCGCTGGCGATGCCGATGGTGCCGAAGATCGGGGTGTTTCCGGAGCTGTTCCTGCGGCGGCGCAGGATCGCGGTAGGGGGAATTGGGCTGGCGCTGGGGCTGCTCGCCTTTGGCATGCACTCGTTTTACCAGCCGGGGATTGCGCAGGTGAGGGCACAGATTCAGGCTCAGGAAGTACACTCCCGGTAGCGCGCGAGAGCTTAAGCGGTGACTACGGCAGGGCTGGCGGTAGTGGAGGCGAACTTCCTAACCATGGCTAGAAGCAGCTTGCGATCGCTATCGTTGAGGTTGGCGGAGTAGCGGCGGATTTGGGTGAGGAAGCGTAGTTCGTCATCGGAGACTTCAAGAGCGGTCACCTCGGTGCTGCTGCCGTTTTCAGAGAAGAACTGGGCCAAGGGCAGCTCAAGCGCCTGGGCAATCTTGGTGAGGGTGTCGAGCGAAGGAATGGTGTGGCCGTTTTCGACCCGGGACAGGTAGCAGCGGAGCAGGCCGGTACGTTTTTCGATATCGCCTTGCGACAGGCCTTTTCCAAGGCGATAGTCACGAATCGTGATTCCAATTTTCATGCAGGCCTCGATACCGTGATGCCATCAACCTGCAGCCCACCGGATAGATACACACTCTCGACAGGCATGTTGATGGTGTAGAAAAAGTACCACATTCTCAGCTATTTACAGGGAAGATTTGCGTCTGCAGGTAGCACCAAATAGTCGTAACCGAACCTACGCTGAGTCCTCCTCCCGCATCTACTTACTGGACAATCTTGCGGGTACCAGCTTGCAGGACGTTCACTCCAGGTGTCGAGTGCCGTACCAAGGAGAGTGGTGTTCCCGCAAACCAAGCTGCAATGGACCTTCTCCGTAAGCCACTGAGCGTGAAAGTGCTGTACGTGAGCCTTGCCGATGACCAATAACCCGCTGCAGAAATCGTCTCAGATACAAAAAGTAGTGAACGCTGTGCGGCAGGCCACGGTGCCGCGGCTCTGCCTGGTGCTTTTCAACGAAATCAACCGCACGCGCATTCCTTCGATCGGGGCGGCGGTGGCGTTTTTCATGCTGCTGTCGCTGGTTCCACTGCTGATGGTGGCTTCCGCGCTGCTTGGCTCGCTGCCGATTCCGAACCTGTTTCAGCAGCTGCTTGACATGATGTCGATGCTGGTGCCGCCGGACGCGATGATATTCGTCAAGGGGCTCCTGCAGAGCCTGATCACGCCGTATACCGGGCGTATTTTATCGTTTGGTATCCTCAGCTACCTGTGGGCGGCCAGCGGGACGTTTACGGCGCTGATCGACGCGTTGAATATCGCCTATGACATCAAGGAGGCGCGGCCGTGGTGGCGGGACAAGCTGCAGGCATTGCTGTTGACCTTCACCAGCGGCGGGCTGGCGCTGGTATCTCTGCTGTGCCTGGTGGCCGGGCCGCACGCGGTGCATATACTCTCCTACCTGATCCCGGTTCCGGAGGTGTTTGCCTTTTTATGGCCGCCGGTACGGGTTTGCCTGATGCTGAGCACCTTCATCCTCGGCATTGTGCTGCTGTACTGGCTGGGACCGAACATCAAGACAAGTCTGCGGTCGTCTCTGCCGGGAGCGGCGCTGGCGGTGGGGATCTGGGTGCTGGGCTCGACGATCCTGAGCTACTACCTGCAGCACCTGACAAATTACAGCGCGACGTACGGCTCGCTGGGGGCGATTATCGGCCTGATGCTGTGGCTGTACCTGACCGCGATTGCGATCCTGGTGGGGGCCGAGTTGAATGCTGAACTGCTCAAGCAGCGCCGGCGGCGCGAGCAGAAGCCAGGCCAGGCTGAGTCGCCGGCTGCTTCCTCCTTTGCGCCGCATTCCCCCGGCGTGCCGGCTGCCTGAGTTGTTACCATCCGGCAGGCGAGGGCAGAATGCCGTACTTCTCACCTAGAAAGTGCTGCAGTTCGCCCGGCAGCACGGCTGCCAGCTCCTGCCAGGTCAGCATCTGCAACCGGCAGCGCAGCGTAGCGCTGGGGACTGCCTGCAGCACCCGATGCCAGGCCTCGATAAGATCGGCGCGGCGCGCATCGGCGAAGACGCAAAAGGCCGCTCCTGTGGCGTGCGCGGCCAAGGCGTTGCGAATGAGTTGATAGCTGATGTAGTGGCCGGGACTGCCGCGCACGACTTGGATGAGTGCTGCCTGGGCTTCGTCCCATACGGTGTCGACCACAATGGGGCGGGTGCGGGGCAGACGGTCGATGTCGAAGATCAGGGCGAGGTCGCGGTAGCGTTCGACCAGTGCTGGCCGCGCGGTCTGAAAGTTGCTTTCGGTAAGTTTGGCTTCGACGAGCAGGGTGCCGAGCTGCATGTCGACCTCGGTTGCGTCCAGGCGGCCGCCGAGGAGCGGTACGCGCGGCTTGATCCCGAAGCTCGGGCGGGCGGTCCTGTCGACGCCGAGCAGCGCTGCGATACGCCTGCCATGGTGCCCGTCGAAGGTCTCAGGATGGCAGAAGATGTTCATTAAGAGGGCGTCAGAGCTGCTGGCGCAGTCGAGCTCCCGCCAGCGCCAGTTGGCCCTCGGCATGGCCCGGCGCGAGGCGGTGTGCACTTTGCCCAGACGGCGCGCCCAGGCGGGCTGCGCACAGATGGCCCGGTAGCTGATCGGGTGGAAGTTGCCGTGGCTGCCCTGTTCGTCTTCGCCGAAGATCACGCTTGGGCAGCGGACGCTTGAGAGCTCATGCGGCAGCCCCAGGCGCATGGCCCGATAGGCTGCGCGGTCGTTGAGCTCATGGCGGAGAGAGGCCGCGGACAGCGGCGTGGGGAACGCAGCTTGCAGCAGGAGCATGGCCTAGTTTAGGAGAACAAAAGGCGAATCGCAAGCTATTCGGCTGGTGTCCCTGCTTGACAGGTTCGCCGCTACCGGGCGATTTTCGTAAGGTGGTAGGCGTTCGCGCGCGAGAGCGATTTGCAGCAGGCGCCACTCGCGGAAAAGGAGCTTTGACACCGATGCGGGATGAGACAAAGTATGCGGCCGCTGTGCGCAGCATGGAGTATATCGAGGACGGGATGCGACTGGGCATTGGCTCGGGCACGACCTTGAAGTATGTGATTGAGCAGCTGGGCGATCGGGTACGCCAGGGCCTGAAGGTGGTGGGGGTACCAACCTCAAATGCTTCGGCGGCGCTCGCCCGGGAGTACGGGATCGAGCTGACGACGTTTGAAGAGGTGCAGGAACTGGACCTGGCGCTGGATGGGGCGGATGAAATTGGACCGGGGCTGTCGCTGATCAAGGGGGGCGGTGGATGCCTGCTGCACGAAAAGATCGTGGCGAGCGCGGCAAAGCGGTTTGTGATCGTGGTGGGCGAAGGCAAGGTAGTGGCGCAACTGGGACGGTTTCCACTTCCGGTGGAGGTGATTCCGTTTGCGGCGGGCCTGGTGCGGGGGAGCCTGACCGAGCTGGGCGGCAAACCTGTGCTGCGGACGGGGATCGAAGCCGGGATGCCATACCTGACCGACGAAGGCAACTGGATTTATGACTGCCACTTTGGAGTAATTGGAGAGCCGCATGAGCTGGCTGCGGAGATCCGCTCGATCGTAGGGGTGGTGGAGCATGGGCTGTTTCTTGACATGGCGACCGAGGCAGTGGTGGCCGACGCGCAAGGTGTGCGGGTGAGTCGGCGATGAGTTGGATATGTATTCTCTAGCAGCGGGATCGAGCGGCTGCGTAACAGCATCGTAGAAATGAGGATTCACGCAGGTTGGCGCAGGATTTCGCGTCCGCACATGGCAGCAAAACCACCACAGCAGCGAAGAAGAGGAGAACGTGATGCAGATAGGATTGATCGGCCTGGGGCGCATGGGCGCGAACATGGTGAAGCGGCTGATGAAGGGCGGCCACGACGCGGTGGTTTTCGACACCAGCGAGAAGGCGGTGTCTGACCTTGAGGGCGCAGGCGCGACGGGTTCGACCTCGCTTGAGGACTTTCTCGGCAAGCTCAAGACGCCCCGCGTGGTCTGGCTGATGGTGCCTGCCGGTGCGGTTGATGACATGATCTCAAAGATTGCGCCGCACCTGGACAAGGACGACATCCTAATCGATGGCGGCAACTCGTATTACATTGACGACATTCGCCGGTCGAAGGAGCTGGAATCGAAGGGCATCCGGTACCTGGATGTGGGCGTGAGCGGCGGCGTGTGGGGTTTGGAGCGCGGGTACTGCATGATGATCGGCGGGCAGAAGGAAGCAGTCGAGTTTCTGGATCCGATTTTCAAGACGCTGGCGCCAGGCATGGGGGATGTGCCGCGGACCAAGGGTCGTGCGGATGCGCATGAATCGACAGCTGAGGATGGATACCTGCGCTGCGGGGAGGTGGGCGGTGGCCACTTCGTGAAGATGGTGCACAATGGCATCGAGTACGGCATCATGGCTGCTTACGCTGAAGGTTTGAATATCCTCAAGAACGCGAATATTGGCAAGCAGGCGGCGCAGGAGCACTCGGCGGAGCTGACCCCGCTGCGTGACCCGAGCCTATACCAGTATGACTTTCCGCTCGAGGATGTGGCGGAGGTTTGGCGGCGTGGCAGCGTGATCTCAAGCTGGCTGCTGGACCTGACGGCGGCAGCGCTGGTGGAGCAGCCTGACCTGGCCAAGTATGGCGGCACGGTCGCGGACTCGGGCGAAGGACGCTGGACTATCATCGCAGCCATTGATGAAGGCGTGCCGGTGGACGTGTTGAGTGCTTCGCTGTTCTCGCGGTTTTCATCGCGAAACAATGGGGAGTTTGCGAACAAGGTGCTATCGGCGATGCGGTTTGGCTTTGGTGGGCATCTGGAGGAGAGTAAGGCTGGCAAGTAGGTTCTACGGTGTTGGACGAACAGGCCCTCCTTTTGGAGGGCCTGTTCTTTTTGGGTGGGGTGAGTAGCGCAGTGCAGTGGGACCCAGGTCTCAAGGTGAGAAGGGGAGCTTTCTGAATGCGCTTTTGTCCTGCGGGAAGAGAGAGAGTCAATCGCAGATTCTACGTTTTACCCTGGGTGACATGCTTGTTGTTCCGGGCAAGGCTGGTAGGTCAGGCGCGGATGACGCGCAGGCCCTTGTCGAGGAAGGGGGCGATGGCTTGGTCGTTGGCGCCCTTGTCGGTGACCAAGGTGTGGACCTCGCTGAGATTGCAGATGAGCGAAGAGCTGATCTTGCCGATCTTGGAGGAGTCGGCGACAACGATGACTTCCTTGGCCTGGCGGACCATGGCGCGGAAGGTGAGGGCTTCGTCGGATTCGAGGGTGGTGCAGCCGCGATCGGGGTGCAGGCCGACGACATTGAGGAAGACCTTGTCGAGGTAGACATCGTCCATGAATCGAATGGCAGCCTGGCCGGTGAGCGAGAAGGACCAGGCCCAGGGCAGGGTGCCGCCGGTGATCGAGGTGCGCATGCCGGGCTGGTTGCAGAGCTCCATGCCGATGTTGATGGCGTTGGTGACAACCTTGATGTTGGTGCGGTGACGAATGGCGCGGCCGACCTGGGTGGTAGTGGTGCCGGCGGTGATGCCGACGGTCTCGTTCTGCTCGATCAGGTCGGCGGCGGCGAGGGCGATGCGGCGTTTTTCGTCAGCCGCGCGCTGCTCGCGGGCCTGGAATGAGGTGTCGTAGCGGAATGGCTCGTAAAGCAGCGGCTCGACGAGCATAGCGCCGCCGTGGGTGCGGCGGACCAGGCCACGGTTCTCGAGCCGGGTGAGATCGCGCCGGATGCTGGGGGCCGAGGTGCCAACGGCCTGGAGCAGGTCTTCGACCGAGGCGGTGCCCTTCTCGAGCAGCAGGCGCATGATGCGCTCTTCGCGCGTGTCCGTCTTAGCCGACATGGGTTTCCTGTTCCTGCATGGAGCCGCGCGTTGAAGTAGGGTCCAAGCACGCGGCTCTTTGTGGTAGGCGATGGAGATGCAGGAGTTTTGACCAGGCCGTAAGCATTGTTGGTGATTGTAGCCCGGACCGGCAAGCAAGATGTGCGTACTGGCCTGAAATGATCAGCCACAGTACGAAGGTTTACGCAGTCAGCGATGGCGGGGCGGTTTCCGGGGAGCTGCCCAGCTGCTCATTCGGCGCGGTACCGAGGGTGAAGACGATCGAGCCGCCGTGCGCGACCTCGGCGTGAGAGATCCAGAGCTTGTCCTGCGCTTTGCCGTTCACGGTGACGGACTGGATGTAGATGGCGTCGGGGGAGGGGCGCCGGGCTTCGATGGTGAGCGTCCTGCCGTTGGCGACCTGGATGGTGGCGTGGTCAAAGAGCGGGGAGGTGAGGACGTAGTTGGCGCTGGCCGGATCGACGGCGTAGAGGCCGAGCGCGCTCATGACGTACCAGGCCGACATCTGGCCGCAGTCCTCGTTGCCCTCCAGGCCATTGGGGTCGTCGCGGTACATGGTTTCGAGCAGTGAGTGGACGCGGGCCTGGGTTTTTGCGGGCTGGCCGGCGTAGGTGTAGAGGTAGGCGATGTGGTGGGAAGGCTCGTTGCCGTGGGCGTACTGGCCGACCATGCCGGCGATGTCGGGTGGGGCATCGGCGGGGAGCGTGGAAGGGACGGTGAAGAGCTGTTCGAGCTTGGCGACAAACGGCTCGCGGCCGCCCCATAGCTCGATATAGCCCTTGACGTCGTGTTGGACGCCGAAGGTGGTCTGCCAGGCGTTGGACTCGGTGTAGTCGCGGTACTTGGGAGTGTGGCCCATGTCGATGGGGTCGAATGGGCTGGTCCAGCTGCCATCGGACAGCTTGGCGCGGATGAACTGGGTCTTCGGGTCGAAGAGGTGCCGGTAGTTTTGTGAGCGCTTGCGCTGGAGGGTGGCGTCGTCGTGCGCGCCTACTTTTTCGGCGACTTTGGAGCAGGCCCAGTCGCCGTAGTTGTACTCGAGGACCTTGGAGACCGACTCCTCTTCCTTGTCGGCGGGAATGTAGCCGAGCTCGCGGTAGTAGCCGAGGCCGCGGTAGTTGTCGTCCATGTTGCGCTTGCGCATGACCTTGTAGGCGCGGTTCCAGTCGATGCCGGGGATGTTCTTGGCGCAGGCTTCGGCCATCACGCTGGCGGAGTGGTATCCGGTCATGGTGCCGGTTTCCTCGCCCTGCAGGGGCCAGACGGGCATGCCGGTGGGGCTTTGCTCGGCCATGGCGATCAGGCAGTTGACCATTTGTGGAACGCGGTCCTGCTGCATGAGGGTAAAGGCTGGGTGGAGGGCGCGGAAGGTGTCCCATAGAGAGTAGCTGCTGTAGGTGTGCTCACCGGGGGCGAGGTGTGGATCTGGTCGTCCATGCCGCGGTAGCGGCCATCGGTGTCGTCGAAGAGGGTGGGGGCGACCATCATGTGGTAGAGACCGGTGTAGAAGATCTCGCGCTGTTTGGCATTGGTGGTCTCGATGCGGACTCGGTTGAGCTCCTTTTGCCACTTGGCTTTGGCGATGCGGCGGGTAGCGTCGAAGTCCCAGGTGGGCTGCTCGGCTTGGAGGTTTTTGAGGGCGTTGGCGGCGCTTACGCCGGAAATGCCTACGCGGACCAGCACTTGCTGACCAGCTGTCGTGTTGTAGTGGAGGACGGCTTTAAGAGCTTTGCCGGTGACCTGGTTGGTGGCGCTGGGGGCGCCGTCGGTGATCAGGTCGGCCTTGGTGAAGGGTTGGGAGAACTGGGCGGCAAAGTAGATGTGGCGGCCACGGCCCCAGGAGTTGACGACGCGGCCGCCGGTGATGGTGTCCGGGCCGGCGAGGGCGAGCTCGGCACTGGCTACTGGACTCGATGGGTCGTCGTAGCTGTGGGCGAGATCGAGGATGAAGTGGCTTTGATCGCTGGCCGGGAAAGTGTAGCGGTGGATGCCGGTGCGCTCGGTGGCGGAGAGCTCCACTCGTACCTTGGGATCGCTGAGCAGGACGGAGTAGTAGCCGGGTTCGGCGTGCTCGTCGGCGTGCGAGTAGCGGGATCGGTAGCCGAGCTCGGGGTGCTCGCGGGTGCCGGGGTCGAGCTTGACGGGGCCCACGTTGGGCATGAGGAGGACGTCGAGCAGGTCGCCGCAGCCGGTGCCGGAGAGGTGAGTGTGGCTGAAACCCATGATGGAGAGGGGCGCGGGCGTCGAGAGCGGCTTGTCGAGAGGGCTGGTCCCGTCGGCGTAGTAGCCGGAGCAGAAGTCCCAGCCCTTGGTGTAGGTGTCGGGGCTGAGCTGAACAGCGCCGAAGGGGACGGTCGCACCGGGGTAGGTGTGTCCGTGGCCGCCGGTGCCGATCCTGACGTTGACGAACTGGGTCAGGTCGTCAGCCGAGGACGGGCTGGTGGCTGCCAGGGCTAGGTTGTGCGAGAGCGCGCTGCCGGCGGTTGCGAGCGAGAGGGCTTGGAGGAAGGTTCTTCTGGAGAGCATGCGGGCTTCCTTTTCGGTATCACCGGTAGCGGTGGGTATGAGCATCTTCAAGATAGCGCCTGCTGGACAGAGGTGGAAAGTCCTTCAAGCGAAGCTGACGATGGCTGGTCAGGACCATGAGGAGGAACGATGGCGGGTCCTCGCGAGGTCAGCCTACCCTGGATCGAAATGCAAGCAGTGTCATGATGCTGCCACCTATTCCTGATCATATTGCACCCAAACGAAGGAATTGGAAGAAATCAGGCGACCTATGTTGTAGGCTGGGCTGACTCATGAGCGAGCTGTATTTCTGCTTGGTCTCCTGTTGGGCGAGTTCGGCTAGACTCGTTTCGGGGTGGTGATGAT
>CAXTMM010000063.1:10272-15891 GCA_964245415.1 uncultured Acidobacteriaceae bacterium
AAGACTGGCAACGTCGTTTCTTTTGCCTGCCGCTGTGTATGTGTGGCGGCTCTCGTGCCGCTTTGGCTGGCGCCGGTTGGCGGCAGCCGAGCGCTTGCGGCTGATACTTCGAACGCGCCGTTGAAGTTGATGCCGTTGCCGCGGTCTGTGCAGCGTGGCGAGGGTGTACTGGTGGTGACGCCTGCGACTGGGCGGTCGAGCTTCACGGTCAACTTTGACCGGCAGGGCGGCCAGCACGGCACCTCATCCGACGACCGATTGACGGGCGCGACACGACGCTTGCTGGAGCGGCTGGATCGTACCTGCGGCGGCGACGTTGTGCGCTCCGCCTCCGCTCCATTGAACGGCCCGGCTTCGCTGACCATGCAAGTGGCGTCTTCGGGCGCGACGGTGCAGGCTCTTGAGGAAGATGAGAGCTATAAGCTGAGCGTGACCTCTGCGGGGGCGACGCTCACCGCACCAACTGACCTGGGCGCGATGCACGGGCTGGAGACGCTGCTGCAGCTGGTCACGCTCGAAGGTGGGGCGTGCGTGCTGCCGGCGGTCACGATTGACGATGCGCCGCGGTTTGCCTGGCGCGGCGTCAGTGTCGACGTAAGCCGGCACTTTGAGCTGATCGCCGATATCAAGCGGACGCTCGACGGCATGGCGCTGGTGAAGCTGAATGTCTTTCACTGGCACCTGTCGGATGACCAGGGGTTTCGCGCCGAGAGCCGGAAGTTTCCCAAGCTGACCGCGGTTGGGTCGGACGGGCAGTTTTACACGCAGGACGAGATGCGGGATGTGGTTGCGTATGCGCGGGCGCGAGGGATCCGGGTGGTGCCGGAGTTCGATATGCCGGGGCACTCGACGAGCTGGATTTTGGCGTACCCGGAGTATGGCGCGGCGACTGCGACCTCACTGCCGGTGGTCTTTGGGATACCGCAGGCAGAGCTGGACCCCACCAATGAAAAAACGCTGAAGTTTATCGATGCGCTGGTCGGGGAGATGGGCGAGATCTTCCCCGACGCCTACTTCCATATCGGCGGCGACGAAGTCGAGGGCAAGGGGTGGCTCCAGAACCCGCGCATCGTCGACTTTATGAAGAAGAAAGGGTTTGCAAAGCCGGACGATCTGCAGGCTTACTTCAACCAGCGGCTGCTCGCGATCCTGTCCAAGCACCATAAGAAGATGATCGGCTGGGACGAGATTCTGAAGCCTGAGCTGCCCAAGGATATTGTGGTCGAATCGTGGCGGGGGGAAGCTTCGCTGGCGCACGGGGCGCAGGAGGGCTACAGCGGGATCCTTGCGGCGCCTTACTATCTTGACGCCGAGAAAACGGCGGAAGAGATGTTTCTGGCCGATCCGGTGCCGGTCGATACCAAGCTGACGGCCGAGCAGCAGAAGCTGATCCTGGGTGGTGAGGCGGCGATGTGGGCCGAGCAGCTGCACTACGAGACGATCGACTCGCGGGTGTGGCCGAGGACGGCGGCGATTGCAGAGCGGTTCTGGTCGTCGCAGGCCGATCGCAATGTGGCCGACATGTACCGGCGGTTGCGGCTGACTTCACTCGAGCTTGAGGATGTGGGGCTGACGCATATCAGCGGGCCGGAGCTGCTGCGGCGCAATCTTGCCGGAGAGCTGAGGCCAGGGGCACTCGAGACGTTTGCGAGTGTGCTGGAGCCGGTGAGCTTTAGCGATCGGTATGACGCGCAGAAGACGGATGGATTGACGGGGCTCGATCGGCTGGTGGATGCGGTGGTGGCCGATCCGCCTTCGCGGCAGCAGATCGCGAGCGAAGTGGATGAGGTGGTGGTTGGCTCGGTGATTGCGCGAGGGGATGGCTCGGGAGCGGCGCAGCAGCTGCGGACGCGGTTTACAGCGTGGCAGGCGGCGGCGCCGGAGCTGGTGGTGTGGGCTGCGCGGTCGCCCCGGTTGTCGGATACTGGTCCTCGGGCGATGCAGCTGGGTGCGCTCGGGGAGGCTGGGTTAGAGGCGCTGGATTATCTGCGGACCGGGACGACGGCGCCGGCGGCCTGGGAGACGGCGCAGCTTGCGCTGCTGGCGGAGGCGAAAAAGCCTTCAGGGCTGGTGAGGTTTACGTTTTTGCCGGCTTTGCAGAGGTTGGTTGAGGCTGCGGGGCGGTGAGTCGTCCGGACGGGGATCCGTGGCAGAGCAAAGTCAAGCGCACATCCTTCGCTTCCCATCCAGGCCGGCAAAGACCGCTCGCTTGGGCCCGCAATTTGGCCCAGGATGAACGTTCGCTCCCTGACAGCATACGGGACCTGTAGAGGTTTAGCGGCGCGCGGGTGCAGTAGCGGATAGCGGCTCTTGCTTAACACGCGGCCTCAGCATTGCCAGCACAGCGCGGACGTCTTCTTCGCGGACGGCGTACTGCGGGTCGACGTCATGGGCGCCCATGGTGGCGCCGCCTTCAGCTGGGGTGTGCTGCGCAGCGGGCCAGGGGGTGCGCAGGGAGGCGTGGAGGGTGTCGATGGGCGACTGCGCCCAGAGTTGGGCTGCGTTGGTGAGGCGGACGCCGGCGCCACCCATGATCTGGATGCGGCCGGCGGCGCGCTGGACAAGCGTGGTCAAGGTAGGCAGGCCAAGCTCGAGGGTAGGCGCGCCGCCTGAGGTGAGCAGGATGTTGGCGTTGCAGGCGATCACGTCTTCAAGCGCCTGGGCCAGGTCTGCGACAAGGTCAAAGGCGCGATGGAAAACGACTTGCATGGGGCGGGCTGCGGCAGCCAGCCGGCGGACGGCCTTGATGTCGACGCGCGAGCAGGGGGTGAGCACGCCGAAGACGATGCCGTTAACGCCAGCGCCGCGCATGGCGGCGATCTCGCGCTCCATGATGGCAAGCTCGGCCGGAGAGTAGATGAAGTTGCCGCCGCGGGGGCGGACCATCGCGTGGAGAGGGATTGAGGTTGACCGGCGCGCCCATTCGATGAAGCCGATGCCTGGCGTAAGGCCGCCTTGGGCGAGCGAGGAGCAGAGCTCGAGCCGCTGGGCTCCGCCTCGGGTGGCGGCTAGCACCGATTCGGCGTTGTCTACGGCTATTTCCAGTTGAACGTTCTGCATGCGTGCGGCGGGCTTTCGTGGCTGTGTGTTTGATCAGCGGAGAGTGAATGGTTTAGTGAGCCGCGCTATCCCCGTCAAAGGCCTGGAACTCGCGAATGCCCGCCGGACCTGCCGTTGCCAGAATCCGCAGCCTTATGCGGGTGGTCGTCACTGGGAGAAAGCGGTCGATCTTTTTGTGACCAATTGCCTGAGCGTGCGCGACCTGCTTCCAGGTGCCGTCCATCCATGCTTCGACTGCGTATTCCTCAATGTGCTGGCCTTCGTTGAGCCGTTCCATGGTCAGGACGCGATCGACGGTGGCGGGCTGCGTGAAGGTAACGATGAGGGTTGGGGTGGTGCCGTCGGCGGGGACCGGCCACCAGGTGGAGAGGTCTCCATCGAGCGCGTAAGCCTGCTCGCGTGAGACCGCGCCGTGGCGCAGGGTCAGATTCCGGTCGTGGCCGTAGATCGTTTGTATGCGTGCGCCGAACTCGGCCAGGCGAGCGGCGTCGGCTGCTGGGATTTGGCCGGCGCGATCGGGGGCAAGGCCGAGCATGAGCTGTGCGCCGCGGCCTACGGTGGCTTCGTATTCTTCCATCAGCTCGTCGACGGATTTAAGGGTCGAGGCGGCGTTGGGGTGCCAGAACCACTGGTCGCGGTGGAGCGGGGTGTCGGCCTCGACGGGGCGCCAGCGGAGGAAGCCGGCGCGGTCGACGACGTTCCAGTTCTCGAAGTTGACGTGACCGCTCTCGGTGCCGACCCAGCGGATGTCGGCGTTCTTGTAGAGTTCGAGGTCGGCGAAGACGAGCGTGTCGGGCTGGTAGGTGTGCAGATGGGTGGTGATGGTGTCGAAGTCGTAGGTGCGGCCTGCGCTGCCGGCGCCGTCAAGCCAGAACTCCTCGAGCGGACCGTAGGATTGGGCCAGTTCATCGAGCTCAGCGAGGTAGAACTTGTCGTACTCGGCGGAAGTCTTGTAGCGGGGGTCGTGGCGGTCCCAGGGGGACTCGTAAACGCCGAAGCGGAGACCTGCCTTTTTGGCGGAGTCGGACGCCATGCGGACCAGGTCGCCCTTACCGTCGAGCCAGGGACTCGCCTTAACACTGTAGTCGGTCTGCCCCGTCGGCCAGAGGGCGAAGCCGTCGTGGTGCTTGGCGACCAGCACCAGGTAGCGAATGCCGGCGCTTGAGGCGGCGCGCATCCACTGGTCGGTGTCAACGTGCAAAGGGTTGAAGACCTGCGGGGAGGCGGTGCCGTCGCCCCATTCGCGGTCAAGGAAGGTGTTGGTGCCGAAGTGGACGATGGCGCCCATTTCGAGATCCTGCCAATCTGTTTGCTGGGGGGTCGGCTTTATATCGACGAAGTTCTGAGTTGGGGCTTGAGCCCAGGCGCTTGCGCAGAGTGTGAAGATGAGGGTAGCGCGGCGGAAAGGCAAGCTGGTACTCCTTGCAGGTATGATAGGGTTGCTGCAAAATACGGATTAATGAGCAGAATAGTGTTCGAGTAACCCCGATTCAATCACTATAATCAAGGCGCGTAACGATCGTACTACCGAGGGTGCGGTGAGGAAGGTCTTTGTAATTGCGGCCAATCTCCTTGGGTGCTGCGCAGCGCTTGGGCAGAGCCCATGCTTTTCTACACAGACGCCACAACAGGTAGAAGCGCGCGTGGCGGCGTTGCTGGGGCAGATGACGGTGCAGGAGAAGATCGCGCAGTTGCAGGACAATGCGCCTGCGATCCCGAGGCTGGGGCTGGCTGCCTATAACTGGTGGAACGAAGGGTTGCACGGGATTGCACGGAACGGCATGGCAGCGACCTGGGATCCGGAGTTGCTGTCGTTGATGGGCGACGTGGTTGGGACCGAGGCGCGGGCGAAGTTTGACAGCCGGTTTGGGCAGGATGCAGCGCGGTACGCCGGGCTCACTGTGTGGTCGCCGAATATCAATATCTTTCGCGATCCGAGGTGGGGACGCGGACAGGAGACTTACGGGGAAGATCCCTACCTGACCGGGCTGCTGGCGACGCATTTTGTGCGGGGTGTGCAGGGTGGGGATCCGTTTTACCTGAAGGCCGATGCGACGCCGAAGCACTTTGCGGTGCACAGCGGGCCGGAGCGTACGCGGGATGGGTTCAACTCGGTAGAGAGCGAGCATGACCTGGCCGACACGTATCTGCCGGCGTTTCGGGCTGTGCTGACTACCGGGCATGCGGCAGCAATGATGTGCTCCTATAACCGCATCAACGGAACACCGAGCTGCGCGGATGCGGCGCTGCTTGCGGGACGGGTGCGGGGGGAGTGGAGGTTTAGCGGGTATGTTGTTTCAGACTGCGATGCGGTGGCGAATATTACCCACTATCATCACTGGACGCCGGACGACGAGCATGGGGCGGCGGCGGCGCTCAAGGCGGGAACCGATCTTGATTGCGGTTCGACGTACAAGGCGCTGCATGGGGCGCTGGGGCAGGGACTGATTGCGGAGGCGGATCTGAATCGGGCGCTGTCGCGACTGCTGCTGGCGCGGGTACGGCTAGGAATGCTCGATGCGCAGGACTGCGGGCCGTATGGGCGGGTGTCGATGGCGG
>CAXTMM010000064.1:0-1782 GCA_964245415.1 uncultured Acidobacteriaceae bacterium
GGCCTCCGCCCATTCGACGATCGCCGTCACGTCGCCGGCGGCGTTGGTGAGGACCAGAGCCTCGATGCCGAGGGCGCCGAGAGTGCGCACGTGAAAGACGATCTGCTCGGCGGAGTAACCCTCATAGCCGTGGACGCGGCCCTGGAGGACGATGACTGGTGTGTCGCGGATGAGGCCTGCGACGAGGCGGCCCTCGTGTCCCGGAACGCTTGATGGGGGGAAGTAGGGGATGTCGCGGTAGCTGATGGCGACGGGCTGCTGGAGCTGCTGGGCGAAGGCGCCGAGACCGGAGCCAAGCACGATGCCGATACGGGCCTGGGATGCGGGGTGGTTGAGGAAATTTTTGCGGAGGAACTCGGCGGCTGTGGAGACTGACTCGGTGAGAGAGGGCGGTGCGAACATGGCTCCTAGTGTAGACGGGCGGCGTAAAAACGTGTGCTGTGGGTAGGTGACGCGCTGTTTCAGGGAGCTTGCCCGGCGTTGATACATTCGGCCCGCTCGAAGACGCGATCTCGAGTGATCTATCGAATGAGCAGGCCGACGATGGAGGCGGACATGAGGTTGGCCATAGTGCCGGCGAACATAGCGCGGAGGCCGAGTCGGGCGAGGTCGTTGCGGCGGTTGGGAGCGAGCGCGCCGATGCCGCCGATCTGGATGCCGATTGCGCTGAGATTGGCGAAGCCGCAGAGGGCGAAGGTGGCGATGGTGAAGGAGCGGGGGTCGAGGGCGGTCTTCATGCCGCCGAGCAGCTTGTAGGCCACCAGCTCATTGATGACCATGCGGGTGCCGAGCAGGTTGCCGACCTCGCGCGCGCTGTGCCATGGAATGCCGATGAGCCAGGCGATGGGCGAGAAGGGCACGCCAAGCAGGACGTTGAGCGAAGAGGGAAACCAGGCGGCGTGGGCGTGAACGACGCCAAAGCAGCCATTGATGAGGGCGATGAGGGCGAGGAATGAGATGAGCATGATGGCTACGTTGAAGGCGAGCTGGCCGCCGTCGATGGTGCCGCGGGCGATGGCGGCGAGCAGGTTTTCGCCTTCGTGGGTGGTGTCCTTGGGCATGATGACGGTGCCTTCGGTGGCTGGTTTTTCGGTTTCGGGTACAAGCATTTTGGAGATGAGCACGGTGCCCGGGGCGGTCATGATGACGGCGGCGAGCAGGTGCTTGGCCTCGATACCGTAGAGGATGTAGGCGGCCATGATGCCGCCCGAGACGTGGGCCATGCCGCTGGTCATGATGGTCATGAGCTCGGAGTTGGTGGCGCCGGGGAGGAATGGCCGGATGGTGAGTGGTGCTTCGGTTTGCCCCATGAAGATGGAGGCGGCGACGTTGAGGCTTTCGGCGCCCGAGACCTTGAGGGTGAGCTGCATGAGCCGCGCGAAAAATCGTATGACCAGCTGCATGATGCCGAGGGCGTAGAGGACGGAGAAGACGGCCGAGATGAAGATGATGGTGGGCAGGACTTGAAAGGCGAAGAAGCTGCCGAGGGTGGAGACCTTTTCGCCGAGCGGGCCGAAGACGAACGAGGAGCCGGCGAAGGCGAAGGAGAGCAGCCAGTTGACCGCGGCGCCGGCGGCGGCCATGCCGCGCTGACCCCAGAGGGAACGCAAGACGATGAAGGCGAAGACGAGCTGCAGGCCGAGACCCCAGAGCACGGTGCGCCAGCGAATGGCGCGGCGATTGGTCGAGAAGATCCACGCCAAGGCCAGCATGGTGAGCAGGCCGAGCACCCCGGTGTAGTGAGCCAATTGGTTTCTCCTGTCTGCGGGTAAGTGTGGGGAT
>CAXTMM010000064.1:1792-3970 GCA_964245415.1 uncultured Acidobacteriaceae bacterium
GCGTGGTTAGGCGTGTCTTCCAGTTATAGCGAGGGGTCTGCTTCTGGGCTCACGAGTTGATCTTTGTTGAAGCGCGTAGGTAGTAGTTCGTCAAGGATGGCGTGGTGAAACTCGGCGCCGTGCGAGAAGTAGACAGGGCAGTCGCCCGCTGCGAACTCGCCGATGACCTGGAGGCAGGCGCCGCAGGGTGGGCAAGCCTCGGGGCCGTCGTGAAAGACGGCGACGGCGGTAATCCTTCTTGAGGGGCCGTGCTCGCTAATGGCGCGGAAGAGGGCATTGCGCTCCGCGCAGCAGGAGAGGCCATAGGAGGCGTTTTCGACATTTGCGCCGGTGATGATGGAGCCCTCGTCAAAGAGCAGGGCCGCGCCGACTTGGAAGCGTGAGTAGGGCGCGTAGGCGCGAGAGGCGGCTGTGGTGGCGGCGGCGGTGAGGATATGTGCCAGTGCTTGGTCGAGGGGCATGGTAGGGCGAGGCTAACCTCTTGGCGCTCAGGCTGCAAGCCGCTTTTCCTCGGCTGGGATCGCCGCTGGTGCTGTTGGCCGGACGAGCGTAGGGTCGGAGCAGGAGCGCGCATCGAAACGGAGAGGAGCGCCAATGAAGAAAAAGAATGCAGCGGATCGCGATGAGACTGGCGCCTTGGCCGAGGCGGCGATTGCCGATTCATTGTCGCTGTTTCATCCTGTGACAGCGGAGTGGTTTCGCGCTGTGTTCGAGCAGCCTACCTCGCCGCAGCGGCTGGGCTGGCCGGCGATTGCGCGTGGGGAGAGCACGCTGATCCTGGCGCCGACCGGGACGGGCAAGACGCTGACTGCGTTTCTTTGGTGCCTGGATCGGCTGATGCTGCGTGAGCGCCCGGCCGAGGAAGGCTGCCGGGTGATTTACATCAGCCCGCTCAAGGCGCTGGCGGTGGATGTGGAGCGCAACCTGCGTTCGCCGCTGGCCGGGATTGCGAACATGGCGCGGCAGGCGGGTGTTGCGGTGCACCTGCCGGAGATTGCGACGCGGACCGGGGATACGACGCAGAAAGACCGGGCGCGTTTTCGCCGGCACCCGGGCGAGATTCTGATTACGACGCCGGAGTCCTTGTACCTGCTGCTGACCTCCGACGCGGCGCACTCGCTGCGGACGGTTGAGACGGTGATTGTGGATGAGATTCATGCGCTGGTGCCGACCAAGCGCGGGGCGCATATGGCCTTGTCGCTGGAGCGGCTGGAGGCGATTGTGCGTGCGGGGGGAGGGCGTGGGCTGCAGCGGATTGGGCTGTCGGCGACGCAGCGGCCGCTCGAGGAAGTTGCGCACTTTTAGCGGGTGTGGATGCGGAGGCTGTTGCGCAGGTGGTGGAGGCGCCGCGCGAGGATTTGCAGGTAAGTGAGCGAGCCTGGACGGTGGAGGCGCCTGATGCGGATGTGCTTGCCGTGGAGACGGACCCAACGCGGGCGAAGCCGGCGAACGAGGCGAATCTAGAGGGCGGAGTTATCCGCTATCGGCCAGTCACGATTGTGAATGCGAATGAGCGCAAGCTGCTGGAGTTGAAGATCGAAGTGCCGGTCGAAGACATGGCGCGGCTTGGGCAGATTGAGGAGCTGCCGAGCGGTGCGGCTTCGCAGGGGCCCAAGCGGACTTCGATCTGGAGCGCGATTCATCCGCGGTTGCTCGCGATTGTGCGGGAGCGTACGTCGACGATTATTTTTGTGAATAGCCGGAGGGTGGCTGAGCGGCTGGCTGGCGCGCTGAACGAACTGGCCGGAGAGAATATCGCGCGCGCGCATCATGGGTCGCTGGCTGCGCCGCAGCGGTCCGAGATTGAAGAGCTTTTGAAGGCAGGCAAGATCAAGGCGCTTGTCGCTACGTCGTCTCTCGAGCTGGGCATCGATATGGGCGCGGTAGACCTGGTGATCCAGATCGAGGCGCCCCCTTCGGTTGCCTCGGGCATGCAGCGGATCGGGCGGGCCGGGCACCATGTAGGGGCGGCGAGCGAAGGCATTATTTTTCCGAAGTACAGGGCTGATCTAATTGCATGCGCGGCGGTTACAAAAGCGATGCACGAGGGGCTGGTAGAGTCGACGCGCTTTTTGCGCAATCCGCTCGATGTGCTGGCGCAGCAGATGGTGGCGATTGTGGCGCAGCCGCCGGGGCTGGCGTTGCTTACAGATAAAGAGCGCAGGAAGATGCGTGCTG
>CAXTMM010000064.1:3980-15738 GCA_964245415.1 uncultured Acidobacteriaceae bacterium
GAGTTGGAGGGTGAGAGCGCCAGCGCAGCCATGGATGTGGAGGCGCTGTTCACGATGGTACGCAGCGCGGCGCCGTTTTCGGGGCTGACGCGCGGCTCGTTTGATGGCGTGCTTGATTTACTCGCAGGGCGCTACCCCTCGGATGAGTTCGCAGAGTTGCGGCCGCGAGTGACGTGGGATCGCGTGACGAATACCGTGACGCCGCGGCAGGGAGCGAAGTCGCTCGCGATCTTGAATGGCGGCACGATTCCCGATCGCGGACTGTACGGGGTGTTTCTTTCGGGGTCCGAAAAGAAGCCGATTCGCGTGGGCGAGCTTGATGAAGAAATGGTCTTTGAGTCGCGCACGGGCGACACGTTTATCCTTGGCGCTTCGACCTGGCGGATTGATGAGATTACGCATGATCGCGTGCTGGTTTCGCCGGAGCCGGGCAAGATGCCGTTCTGGCATGGGGATAATGCAGGACGGCCGCTCGAGTTTGGACGCCGCATTGGGCAACTGATCCGTGAGCTGCGTGATATGCCTCGGAACGCTGCGTTGACACGGTTGACGCGGGAGCATGACCTGGAGCCTGTGGCGGCGGAAAATCTTTTACGCTTTCTCGCAGATCAGGAGATTGCAACCACCACTGTGCCAGATGATCGCACTATTGTGATCGAGCGGGTGCGGGATGAGCTGGGCGACTGGCGCGTATGTGTGCTTACCCCCTTTGGCAGCCGGGTGCACGCGCCATGGGCGATGGCGGTTACCGGGCGCATGCGTGCGGCCGGTGGTCCGGATCTTGAAACGATGTGGGCCGATGATGGGTTTGTTCTGCGCTTCCCCGACACCGACAAAGCGCCGGACGCGGACCTGTTGCTGCTGGATGCGGAGGAGGCGACGGCGCACGTGCTGAGGCAGCTTGGAGGCACGGCCTTGTTTGCGGCGAAGTTTCGTGAGAGTGCTGCGCGTGCGCTGCTGCTGCCTAGGCGGCGCGCACAGGGCCGAGCGCCTCTGTGGCAGCAGCGCAAGCGTGCTTATGACCTACTAGCGGTTGCGTCGCGCTATCCTTCGTTTCCAATGCTGCTTGAGTCGTATCGCGAGTGCATGCGGGACGTGTTTGATATGCCGGCGTTTCTCGAGATCCTGCGGGCGGTCGAGAAGCGAGAGATTCGCGTGCACGTGGCGGATTCGCGCACGCCTTCGCCGTTTGCTTCGTCGCTGCTGTTTTCCTATGTTGCGAATTACATTTACGACGGAGATGCGCCGCTGGCCGAACGCAGGGCGCAGGCGCTTTCGATTGACCAGGAGCAGCTGCGCGAGCTGATGGGCGATGCCGATCTACGCGAGCTGCTCGACGCAGATGCGATTGCGGAGGTAGAGGAGCAGCTGCAGTCGTTGACCGAGACGATGCGTGCTCGTTCGGCTGACGGGATGCACGATCTGCTGCTGAAGCTGGGTGACTTGACGCGCGAAGAACTAAGCCGGCGACTTACTGCGCCTGAGCTACTGGATGGACTGGAGCGATTGCTGCGGGCGAAGCGGTTGCTTGAGATTCGTGTCGCCGGCGAGAAGCGCCTGATTGCGGTCGAGGATGCGGCGCGGTATCGCGATGCACTGGGAGTACCGCTGCCGCCGGGCCTGCCTACGGCATTGCTGGCGGCGGTAGCAATGCCGGTGCTGGAGCTGGTGCGGCGTTACGCGCGCACGCACGGGCCGTTTACCCTCTGCGAGGTACAGGCGCGTTTTGGGCTGAGTGCGGAGCAGGCCGAGGCATCGCTGCGGGCGTTGCTGCTCGATGGGCGCGTGGTCGAAGGAGGGTTTCGTCCGGGCGGAGTGCATCGCGAGTGGTGCGATGCGGAAGTGCTGCGGCTGATCCGGAGAAAGTCACTCGCACGGTTACGTAAAGAGGTTGAGCCGGTGGAGCAGCAGATGCTGGCGCGACTGGGGACGCACTGGCAGGGTGTATTGCAGCGCCGCCGGGGGCTCGACGCCTTGCTTGATACGATCGAGCACTTGCAGGGTGCTTCTCTGCCTGCGTCGCTGGTGGAGTCGGCGATTTTGCCTGCGCGGCTGGCGCGGTATAACCCTGGGGACCTGGATACGCTGATTGCGGCGGGTGAGGTTGTATGGTGCGGGCTTGATGCTTTAGGCGAGCATGATGGGCGGGTCGCGCTTTATCTATCGGACTCGCTGCGCACGCTGCTGCCCAGGCGTGTGGAAGTGCGCGGTGAGGAGCTGCCTGCGAAAGAGCAGGCACTGATCGACCAGCTGGCTCGCGGGGGTGCGATGTTTTTTGCGCAATTGCATGAGGCTGCGGGCGGAGGGTATCCGGGCGAGACGCTGGACGCCTTATGGTCGTTAGTCTGGCGCGGGCTGGTGACCAACGATACGTTTCACGCGCTGCGTGCCTACTTTGCAAAACCTGCGACGGCGCGCCAGCCGAAGCGCCAGCACAATACGCCGTTTCGGTCGCGTCGCACGACGGCGCCGAGTGCGCAGGGACGCTGGACACTGCTGCCGCGCGGGGATGAGCTATCGACCGCGACTGAGTGGTCGCACGCGATTGCGCAGCAGCTGCTCAACCGGTACGGCGTGCTTACGCGTGAGTCGATCATGCAGGAGAACCTTCCGGGAGGATTCAGCGCGATCTATGACGTGCTGAAGGCGATGGAGGAGAGTGGTCGCATTCGGCGCGGATACTTCGTCGCTGGACTGGGGGCGACGCAGTTCGCGCTGCCGTCTGCGGTGGACCTGCTGCGATCGCTGCGCAGCGGTCCGGCGCCGGAGCGGCCGGAGATGGTAACGCTGGCGGTTACAGATTCAGCGAACCCTTATGGGTCGGTGCTGAAGTGGCCGCAGGCCGAAGAGGCAGACACGCAGGATGGGAGTGCGGTGCGCACGCTTACCCGCAGCGTGGGGGCGAGCGTGGTGCTGCGCAACGGGGAGCTGCTTGCGTACCTGCGGCGCGGGAATCCGAATCTGCAGGTGTTTCTTCCGGCGGATGAACCGGAGCGCACGAACGCGGCGCGTGACCTGGCTGTGTATCTGTCGGCGAGCGCGCAGGAGGAGATGCGCGGCTCGGCCGATGGCGATGAGGCGCGGCGGAGGGGTGGGCTGCTGATTGCGACGATCAATGGCGAGCCTGCGCACCTGCACTGGATGTCGAGGGTGCTGCAGGATGCGGGCTTTCAGGCTGCGCCTACAGGATTGAATGTGCGGCGCATCCTGCCGCCGGCTTCTCGCATTGGAGTGACAGCCGGGGAGGTGCAGTAAATGCCTGAAGGAGATACAATTTATCGCTCGGCTCGGGCGCTTGACAAGGCGCTTACCGGCAAAGTGGTGACGAGCTTTGAGACAGCGCTGGCGCAGCTAGCGAGCGTGGATGATAACGAGCCGATACGGGGCCGGACGATCGAGAAGATAGAGGCTCGGGGTAAGTGGCTGCTTATGTATTTCTCGGGTGATCTGATTCTTACCACGCACATGTTAATGAGCGGGTCGTGGCACATCTATCGAACGGGGGAGCGCTGGCGTGGCTCGCGCAGGAGCATGCGGGCAGTGATTCGGACGGCTGACTTTGAGGCGGTTGCGTTCAATGTGCCGGTAGCGAAGTTTTTTACCGAACGCACGCTGGCGCGGAACAGTGCGATTCCGAAGCTGGGGCCTGACCTGCTTGGCGAGGCGTTTGCAGGGGATGAGGCGCGGGCGCGCATCCTGGCGCGGAGCGACGAAGAGATTGCGAATGTACTGCTGAATCAGCGGGTGATGGCTGGGCTGGGCAATGTGTACAAGGTGGAGGTATGTTTTTTGTGCGGGGTACATCCGTTTCGGAAGGTGAGCTCGCTTAGTCCGGCGGAACTGGACTGCATTCTGCACCAATCGCGCAAGCTGCTGGGTGAGAATGTGCAGGCTGAGGCGGGCGAGAAGATTGTGACCTATACAGGCGCGAGGCGCACGACGGGCCGGGCGGATACAGGTTCGCGGCTGTGGGCGTATGGGCGGCAGGGGCAGCCCTGCCGCCGGTGCGGTGCGGCTATTTTGATGCGCAAGCAAGGGCCGGATGCGCGCTCGACTTACTGGTGCCCGCAGTGCCAGCCGGGAGATGCGCCGGTGCTCGGATGGGCGATGGCATCGAGGCGCAAGCGGGTGGGGTGCTAGCGATGAGCACTTAGAGCGTTTTGACACGTTCGCTTTTGTTAGAGGGACTACGAATCAAGAGCTGATCCCGTAGGAGCAGAACGAGGCCGCAGCCTGTTAGCCACAGGGGAAGCGGGTAAGCGGCAAGACGCTCGACAAGGCCCATAGGCCATTCGAGGCTGCCCCACAGGTTCGTTTCACCAAAGGCGAGCAGCAGCGTGGCGGCCAGGGCAAACATGCCTGCGCCGGTCGTCACCGTGCCGGCGAGCTGGTTGCTTTTTCTAAGCAGAGCGAGGCCGAGCAGCAGCATGGCAAGGCTTCCGCACAGGAAGTGCAGGGACGCCGCCAGCACGTGCACGTCTGCGCCACGATCTTCAGGCGCAAGGCCTACTACGAACACGCCGAGCGCAGAGAGCTGGAAGAGAAGGAAAGCCGCGCGTACCAGGACGGTGTGACTGAAGAGGCTGCGCAGCCAGTGCGCGCCAAAGAAGATAAGCACTCCTTGCAGGAGGAAGGACGTGTTCATCAGCGCGTGGAGAGGAGAGTAGCTGGTCGCCTCCTCGGCCCGGAAGCCGAAGAGGTGCAAGGCTCCAAGATCGCTGATGCTGTTGTGGGTCATCGAGTAAGGGCCGCGTACGTCGAGGCGGGCTATCTGCTCGGCGACGAAAAACTGGAAGCAGAGAAGCCAAAGGATGGCTCCGCTTCTTGCTGCTCGTGTCGCGGTTCCGGGTAAAGCCATGCGCGCACCTGCCTGCGATGAGAGCATTATCACAGTAGGGGTCATGTGCCGGCGACTGTTAGTGTGGGCTTTGCTTGAAGAAGAGCCAGGTCGAGCGTATCCGGGCGCCTCACAGCAGCTCCAGGGCGAACAGGGAGTTTACTCCTGAGGTGGAGTGGCAGGCTGCTGCGGATCGGGCTGCTTTGATTTCTGGCCGAAGAGTCGACCAAAGAAGCCTGGCTTTTTGGCCGGCTGCTGCTGGTCGGGCTGGGCAGGCGCTGATGTTGCGGTCGCGGTCTGTCCGGCAGAGGGTGGCTGCAGGGCTCCTGGCTGATTGACTTGTCCGGGTAGGACCTGTTGCGGCTGTTGCTGCTGGGGGGGAGCGGAGCTTTGGCCGAGGCCGAAGATCTTTTGAAAAACATTGCGATGGTCGCCGTTGGCGTTGTCGCAGGTGTCGGTGGGATGGGTCCCGTAAAGGAAGGAGGCTACGTAGGACTCGGGGCAGGCGGCGTCGGAGAGCAGGTTGGTCTGCTTATCGAGGCGAACTTCAACGACGCCTTCCGGGGCGGAGAATTGCTTGGTGTCAGAGTATTGCGGGAGGGCGACCGCGCGCTTCATGAACTGGGCCCAGATGGGGGCAGCGGCGTGCGCGCCTTCGATCTTGATGTCGGAGTAGTCGTCGTTGCCGACCCAGACGATGCAGAGCAGATTGCTGGTGTAGCCGGCAAACCAGGCGTCATGCGAGGTGCCAGTCTTGCCGGCAGCCGGCGCCGTAAAGCCCATCGCGCGCACGCCCGCTCCCGACCCGGCATTGATGACGTTTTCAAGCAGGCTGGTCGTGAGATAGGCTACGCGCGGGTCAAGCACGGGCTTTGTGGTCGCGGGGAAATCGCTGACCGGGTCGCCATTGGTTGAGCGCACCGAAGCCAGCATCCACGGGTCGATTTTGATCCCGGCATTCGCAAATACTGTGTAGGCGCCGGCCATGTCGATGGGCGTGGCGTCATAGGAGCCAATGGCGACCGAGGGGGTGCCGCGAGCGGACTTGATGCCTGCCTCGCGTGCGAGCGACGCAACGTTGTTGAAGCCGACCATCTGCGCGAGCGCAATGGTCGCGTTGTTGCGCGAGAACTGCAGCGCATAGCGAGCAGTGACCTGGTCCTCATATTCACCACGATAGTTGCGTGGGGTGTAGACCTGGCCGTTGCCGTAGTCGAAGTCCTGCTGCTGGTCGGCGAGCAGCATGGCCGGGGTAAAGACGCCGGCAGCGCCATTCGCGTCGGTGAGCTGGGTGCCGGCGAGAGCGGAGTTGAAGGCGGCCGCGTAGACGAACGGCTTGAAGATGGAGCCCGTTGGGCGTTCGGCGAGTGAGTGGTCGAGCTGGCTCTGGCCATAGTTGCGGCCGCCGACGAGGGCGAGTACCTGGCCGGTGTGGGGGTCGAGGGCAACGAGCGCGACCTGAGGATAGGTGATGGGCTGGCCGGCTGCTGAGTTACCGGCTGCGGCGCCAGCCCTGGCGTGCAGCTTCTCAACCTGGGCGTCGACGGTCTTCATGCCGGCTTCGACCGCGGCCGTGGCGGCGGCCTGAAGGTCGGGGTCGAGCGAGGTGTAGATGCGCAGGCCTTCCTGGTTCCAGTTGGGATCGCCAAGTTTGGCGTTGAGCTGTTCGCGTACCAGGTCTACGAAGTAGGGGGCCTGGTCCTGCTCATAGCTGAGAGGGGCTAGCTTGAGGGGGGTAGCCTTGGCTGCTTCGGCCTCGGCTTTTGAGATTTCGCCGGTTTCGGCCATGGCGTCGAGCACGACGTTGCGCCGGTCGATGGCGCGCTGGCCTCCGTGGCGAAGGGGGTTGAGGCGGCTGGGACTCTGGATGAGGCCGGCGAGCAGCGCGCACTCGGGCAGGTCGAGCCGGCTGATGTCCTTGCCGAAGAAGACCTGGGCTGCCTCGCCGAAGCCGTTGATGGCAAAGGAGCCCTGCTGGCCGAGCGGGATCTGGTTCGCGTACATCTGGAAGATCTGCTGCTTGGAGAAGCGGTGTTCGAGCTGGTAGGTGATGACGATCTCAATCAGCTTGCGCTTGAGGTGCTTCTCAGGAGTGAGGAAGAAGCCGCGGGCGAGCTGCATGGTGAGCGTGGAGCCGCCCTGACCGAGGCGGCCGGTGGCTAGGTCGCGGGTGACGGCGCGGGCTATGCCGATGTAGTCCACGCCGCCGTGCGAGAAGAAGCGGCGGTCTTCAATTGAGAGAACGGCGGGAACCAGGTATTTCGGCAACTCGTCATAGGTAACGAGGCGGCGCTTGGTGCGGGTCTGATCGGAGAGGCCGGTAATGAGCAGCGGTTCGAGCTCGTAGCTGGCGAGCTGCTGCGAGTTAGGTCCGGTGATCTGGGAGACGGTGCCGCTGTTGAAGGTGATGGTAGCGTTCTCGGGCGCGTGGTAGCTTTGCGGGCCCGGGTGAATGGTGATGCTTTCCTGGTTGAGCGCGTAGGTGCCTAGCTGTGAGGCGGTGCCCGTGTTGTCTTCGGAGTAGCCTGCGGCGTGCAGGTCCTGGGCGATAGCTCGGGCGGTCAGGCGCTGGCCGGGGCGGACCTGGCGGGGGGCGGCGTAGATTTTGGCGGTGTTGGCGAAGAGGGGCTTGTCGAGCCGCTCATCGACGATGTGCTCGTACTTTACGTAGTAGAAGCCGAAGACGGAGGCGCAGGTAATGCCGACAGCCACGACGACCAGGAGGCTGAGGAGGAGCAGGCGGCGCAGCAGGGTATGCGATCCGGCGGGTGCGATAAAGTGCGGGAGCTTGATCTTGACTGCCAAGGATCACCCTTTCTTAAGTACGCCTGGCGCGAGGCGGGGGGTGGATCGCGTGCAGACAGAGGTTGGACGTTGATTCAGTGTAAAGGGCGAGTGGAGCGGAGAGACAACGCAGCGGAGGTGCTTTGCTCAGGGTGAGGACCGCCGCACAGCTGATTTGCGAGAACCGGGTAGAGGCTTCAATCCTGGCCCAGCGATGCTGCTACCTCGCTGAATGGTACATCCTCGGTAGTACGCGCGGCGCGGCGGACGAGTTCCACTTTGCCTTCGAGGGCCTTCTTGCCTATTGTGACGCGGTAGGGGATGCCGACCAGGTCGGCGTCCTTGAACTTGACGCCGGCGCGCTCGTCGCGGTCGTCGAGCAGGACGTCGAAGCCTGCTGCTTCGAGCTGGGCGGCTACCTGCTCGCCGGTCTTGAGAAGCAAGGCGTCGCCAACGTTGGTGACCGTGACGACGACCTGAAAGGGCGCGACGGTGGGGGGCATGATGAAGCCGCCGGCGTCGGGGTGCCGGCTGGCGCTTTGTTCGATTGCGGAGGTGAGGATGCGCTCGATGCCGATGCCGTAGGAGCCCATGACGAGGGTAACCTCGCGGCCGTTGGGGTCGAGGACCTTGGCGCCGAGGGCTTCGGCGTAGCGGGAGCCCAGCTTGAAGATGTGGCCGATCTCGACTGCCTTGCCGATGCGGAGGGTGTGGCCGGCTTGGGGCGGGCAGATAGGGCAGAGCTCGCCTTCGACGGCGTTGCGGATGTCGGCGAGCAGGGTCCAGGTGAAATCGCGGCCGGGGGTGACATTGCGGTAGTGGTAGTCGAGCTTGTTGGCGCCGGCGACCAGGTTCGAGCGGCCTTCGAGCGCAGCGTCGACGACGACTGTCACCTTGCCGTCGTGCGGGATGGCTGCGGGGTCGAGTCCGACTGGGCCGAGATAGCCGGCTGGGCCGTTGAGCCAGTGCGCGAGCTCTTCCGCGTTCATGGTGCGGAGGGCCACTGCTGCCACGGCGCTGGCCCCGACAGCGCCGAGCAGCTTGGTTTCGTTGACGGTGTGGTCGCCGCGCAGGAAGACCGCGACAGGCTGCCAAGTTGACGTGGACTGGGAGCCGCGGACCTCGGCCATGTAGGCGACGCACTTGATGTCCTGCGCCGGCAGGATGTCAAAGAATGCGGCGACGTCGGCGATGGCTGCTTTGCCGGGGGTGTGGACGAGCTCAGGGGCGCCATCGCCGGTCGCTTCGAGGTCGACCATGGGAAGCAGGCGCGAGGCGGCTTTCTCAAGGTTGGCCGCGTAGCCGCAGCTGGCGCAGCTGGCGATCAGGTCTTCGCCAGCATCGGTGTAGACCATGAACTCCTGCGATTGCGAGCCGCCCATGGCGCCGGAGTCAGCTTCGACGGCGACGAACGCAAGGCCGCAACGGGTGAAGATGGCGCGGTAGACCTGGTCGTGGAGGTCGTAGCTTTGGTCCAGGCCCGCGGCGTCGATGTCGAAGGAGTAGGAGTCTTTCATCAGGAACTGGCGTACGCGCAGCAGGCCGGATTTTGGGCGGGGCTCATCGCGGAACTTATTTTGGATCTGGTACCAGATCTGGGGCAGCTGCTTGTAGCTGCGCAACTCTTTTCGCGCGATGTCGCACATGATCTCTTCGTGGGTCATGCCGAGGCAGAGGTCGGCGCCCTTGCGGTCTTTCAGGCGGAACATGTTCTCGCCCATCGTCGTCCAGCGGCCGCTCTGCTGCCAGAGCTCGGCTGGGAGCAGTGCCGGGAGCAGGAACTCCTGGCCGATCTTGTCCATCTCTTCGCGGACGATAGCTTCGATCTTGTTGATAGAGCGCCGACCGAGAAAGAGGTGCGAGTAGATACCCGCGCCCAGCTGGCGGACGTAGCCCGCGCGCAGGAGGAACTTGTGGCTGGCGACTTCGGCGTCAGAGGGAGCTTCGCGCAGGGTGGGGATGAAGAGTTTGGACCAGCGATGCATGCGGATCGATCGACTTTCTCTTGCCGTAGGGTGGAGCGGCGATGTGTGTCCAGTTTAACGGAGGACTGGCCGTCCAGGCGGACACGGGACTTGGCCGTCCAGGCGGACACGCTCCGCGTTCGTCTCAACTGCGGATCCTCCGCTTTCCGCCAAGGCGAGCAAAGACTGCTCTGTCGGGCCTGGCTCTGCTCAGGATGACATGGAAGAACGGCTGGAGAATGCCTGGAGAACCTGAGAAATCGGGACAGAGGAGGTGAAACACGCAGCCTTTCTCCGTCAAGAAATGCTGCGCTTAGCGGGGCGGCGACCACAGGGGCCGCCGCGCGGTCAGGAGCCCGCCAATATGATAGGCATCGTCGGAGCAGACGAGCCGCCCGAAGGCTCGATGGTGATGCCGAAGGCCTTGGCTGCGCCGGTACCCTGGAGCTTTGCCGTGACGACGTTGGCGTTGCCACGTTCATCCGGACGGAAAGTGCCGGCTGCGACTGGAGCCGCGCCGCTGGCCGGGATGACCCAGAGTTCATAGGTTTTGCCGGCAGGCAGCGGGTCCATGTGGCTGGCCAGAAAGATCAGCGTGCCCTTGTTGGCCAGGTAGGTTGCGCGGGCTGTTGGCTGCGGCGGTGGTGGAGCCTTGGTCAGGGTGAGGGTGACGCGCTGGGCGGAGCTGTCGGTGAGCGCGGATACGACTTCGCGAGCCCGAGCCTGGTCGGCGGAGAGCCGGCCGATCTGCTGGGCCTGGGTGGACAAGGCGCCGCGCAGGGCTTCGCGATCCTGGTAGAAGTGAACGGCCGCGATGGCGATGGCAGCAGCCACTCCCCAGCCCAGCCAGCTGGTCGCGCTTGTTGCGCCGAAGCTGCGTCCAGCAGGCTTGCCACCTGAAACCAGCTCTATCTGAGGCCGCGCCGGCGGAGTGGACGTGCCGGCCTTTGCGGGGGAGCCTTCGCGAGCGGCTTGAGCCAGCAAGCGATCGCGGCTGCCAGCCGGCGGAGTTACTAACCCGGCTGATTCGACCGAGGCGGCAGCGTAGACGCCAGTCTCTTCCCGCACCGCAGCAAGCTCCTGGCGGCATACGGCGCAACCACCGTCCGTGCCTGACAGGTGCGCGTCAATGGCCTGGCGCTCTGCCGGGGTGAGCATCTCTAACACGTAAAGCAGGAAATCCTCAGGCTCATAGTGCTGCCCGAGGGTCAGGCCGGCCGAATTGTCCGTATCGTGAATCATCCCTGGGCCGCCTTTCTCAGTGTCTGCAGCGCTCTCCGTATTCTGGTCTTGATCGTGCCTAGCGGACTGCCGGTCTCTTCAGCGATCTCGGAGTGCGTCAAGCCTTCAAAAAATGCCATGTGCAACATCTGCTGCTGCTCGCTCGAGAGCAACTGCATCCAGCCCTGCGCCTTTTCAATCATCATGTTGTGTTCCGACGCCACCGCCAGATCAAATGGCGAGGCGAGCACAACATCGTCCACCGAGTCGGTCGGCCTTTTGCGGCGCTGCAGGTCAATCGAGCGATTTCTGGCCAGGATCGCCAGCCATCCGGCCAGCGTCCCTTTTTCTATGCTGAAGGCGGCTGGATTTCGCCACACCTGCATGAAGATTTCCTGAAGAACATCCTCCGCCGTGCTTGGGTCCCGCAGTACCCGGAGCGCCACCGAGTACACCACCTTCGAATACTTGTCATGCAGAGAGGCCAGTGCGTTGGCATCGCCCTGCGCTACCAGGGCGAGCAGCGCACCGTCCTGCTCCGTTGTCTCTCTTCTGTCTGGCTTGCTATACATACGCACCAACGACCAAAGCGGACTCCTCACGCGCTCAATATTTGCAAAGACGTTTTGGAAAGGGTACTTTTGATCTCTTTACGACCGATCAGGCCCGCGATGACAATCGCTCCTGATAGTAACTCTTAAGGTTTCTTAATTGCTGCGTCAGATTTCAAATCGCTGTAGACGCAAAGATTATGAATCTATTTCGTCAAACAAACTGCAATGATTACTAAAGTCTAACCGCGATCCATCTTGAATCTGCATCTTTATCTGAGAACGTTAATAAAATGCGGTACCGCTACTCCGCCGAACTGAAAGAGACACCGACGTGGAAAAGATAAAAGAGGTTTTAGGCAACAGGGTATCCCGCCGCAAGTTTATGGCAGGGATCGGGG
>CAXTMM010000065.1:0-5578 GCA_964245415.1 uncultured Acidobacteriaceae bacterium
CGCGGTCTCGCGTGTCGGCTTCTCGGCGGCGATCAAGGCGGTCAAGCAGGTTGGCTCGACGCTCAAGCTCGATCTGGCGCAGTACCGCGAGCTGGCGGCGTTTTCGCAGTTTGGCTCCGACCTCGACAAGGTGACGCTCAACCAGCTTAACCGCGGCAAGCGGCTGACCGAACTGCTGAAGCAGGACCAGTTTCAGCCGCTTTCGCCTGAGCACATGGTCGCGATCCTGTTCGCCGGGACCCAAGGTCTGCTTGACGATGTGAAGGTCGAAGACATTCGCGACTTTGAAGCTGGGTTCCACAAGTATCTCGACTCGGCGCAGGCGGACCTGCTGGGGGTGATAGCCGAGAAGAAGGCACTTGACGATGATTTGCGCGCTAAGCTGAAGTCCTCGGTTGAGGATTTCAAGAAGGACTTCCTGGCCGGACATGACAAGCCGGAAGGCAATGATGCGGTGGCCGAGCTCTCAGAAGACGAGAAGAAGAAGGCGGCGGAGAAGACGCCGGGCGGCTCGCAGCCCGGCGCGGCGACGACCGCCGGCGGCGGGGGAGGCGAGCAGGCCGCGAGCAAGGAAGCCGAGCAGACACAAGGGGCGGCGAAGTGAGCCCTTCTCCTGTCGCAACCCGGGCGGCCAACCATGCGCGAGTTAGCTTTTCCATTCGGGAAAGCTACCCTCACCTCAGCCAAGTCGCAGACCTAGCAGGAGAAGTGGTCTAACCGATGGCCAACGTCCTCGATCTCAAGCGGCGCATCCGCTCTGTCAAGAACACGCGCCAGATCACCAAGGCCATGAAGATGGTCTCGGCGGCCAAGCTGCGTCGGGCGCAGGAGCGGATGATGAACGCGCGGCCGTACGCGGCGATGCTCGCGAGCGTGCTCGTCTCACTCAAGCGGCGCATCGAGATCTATGACCCGATCACGGGCGAGATCCGCCATCCTCTGCTCGCGACCAGGGAAGAGAAGAACATCCTGCTGATCGTCATCACGGGCGATACGGGGTTGGCTGGGGCGTTTTCGGCTAATATCACCCGGGCCGGCGAGCGGTTTCTTGCTGAGAACACACGTGGCGGCGATCAGGCCAAGCAGGTCGATATTGAAACTATCGGCCGCAAGGGGCGGGATTTCTTTCGCAGGCGCTACCCTACTGCCCAGTTCTCCGAGGCGCAGCAGGGCTCGGCGCCTGACGAGTCTGCACATCGAGACCGGCAGCGCCCTGAGCGGCAGCCGCGCTCGGGGGCGGTCGAGCTGATCGGCGATCATGCCGGTATTCTGGCCAAGATCCCGTACGACGAGGTGCGCGCGCTGTCAGAAGAGGTGGTAGCCCGCTACGCGCATGCCGAGATCGATGGCGTCTACATCGTTTACAACGAGTTCAAGTCGGTAGTCTCGCAGCGGGTGGTGGTGGAACGCATTCTGCCCCTGGTCGAGTCTGAGGCGGGCGAGCTCGAGCACCCCGAGGCTGTCCAGGCCGAGGAGCCGACCAAGGAAGAGCGCGAGCGCGCTGCGAGCGCAGCCGACAGTGCCGGCATTACCTTGCAAGACAAGGACGCGGAGGCGATCAATCAGCAGGCCGAGGATGAAGCCAAGACCTTTGGCACGGCCAACGTCGACTACATCTATGAGCAGCCGCCGGCGGAGCTTTATGACGCGGTCCTGCCGCGCTATGTCACTGCGTTGATCTACCATGCGATGCTTGAATCGGTAGCGGCCGAGCACGCCGCGCGCATGACCGCGATGGATGCGGCAACCAACAACGCGGCCGACATGATCGACTCGCTCACGCTCACCATGAACCGGGCGCGCCAGGCTGCGATTACCAAAGAAATTATCGAGATCGTCTCGGGCGCGGCGGCGGTCTAGACCAGAAAGAGAACGGACGTTATGCCAGAAGAAGCAGTGAAGCAGCTCGATGTCGACACGATGGCCGAGCACTACGACGAGGATGCTTCGACCGAGAATCAGAATATCGGCCGGGTGATCCAGATCTCCGGGCCGGCGGTGGATGTGCAGTTTGACGAGGCGACGATGCCGTCGATCTTTCAGGCGCTGCGCGTGACCTCGGAGGGCTTTGACGTACCCAATCCCGTCAACGTGGTGCTTGAGGTGCAGCAGCATATCGGCGATGGGCGGGTGCGCTGCGTGGCCATGGAGGCGACCGAGGGTATGGTGCGCGGCATGAAGGCGATCGACACCGGCAACCAGATCATGGTGCCTGTGGGGCGGCCGACGCTGGGGCGCATCCTGAACGTGATCGGGCAGCCGGTCGATGAGCTTGGGCCAGTGAATGCCGAGAAACACTTGCCGATCCATCGCGATGCGCCTCTGTTTGAAGAGCAGTCAACCCAGGAGGAGATGTTCGAGACCGGGGTGAAGGTGATCGACCTGATTCAGCCCTTTTTGAAGGGCGGCAAGATCGGCCTCTTCGGCGGCGCCGGCGTGGGCAAAACGGTCATCATCCAGGAGCTGATCAACAACGTCGCGTCCAATCACGGCGGCTTTTCGGTCTTTGCCGGGGTGGGGGAGCGTACCCGCGAGGGGAACGATCTCTGGCTTGAGTTTCAGGAGGCGGGCGTGATCGATATCCACGACCTGACGAAGTCAAAGGCCGCGCTGATCTATGGCCAGATGACCGAGCCGCCAGGGGCGCGCCTGCGGGTCGCGCTCTCCGCGCTCACCATCGCCGAGCACTTCCGCGATGAAGAAGGCGCGGACACGCTGCTGTTTATCGATAATATCTTCCGCTTTACCCAGGCTGGGTCCGAAGTTTCGACTTTGCTGGGCCGTATGCCTTCCGCGGTCGGCTACCAGCCCAATCTCGCGACCGAGATGGGCGAGTTGCAGGAGCGCATCACCTCGACCAAAAAGGGATCGGTCACCTCTGTCCAGGCAGTTTACGTGCCGGCTGATGACTTTACCGACCCGGCGCCGGCGACGACCTTTGCCCATCTGGATGCGACAACTGTGCTCTCGCGACCACTGTCTGAGCTGGGCATCTACCCGGCCGTCGATCCGCTCGCCTCGTCCTCGCGCATTCTCACGCCGCGCATCGTTGGGCAGGAGCACTATGACGTTGCCCAGGGAGTCAAGCGTATCCTGCAGCGGTACAAGGACTTGCAGGACATCATTGCGATTCTCGGTATCGACGAGCTTTCCGAAGAAGACCGCCTGACCGTCTCGCGGGCCCGGAAAGTCCAGAAGTTCCTCTCGCAACCCTTCCACGTGGCCGAGCAGTTTACCGGTATTCCCGGGTCGTACTGCAAGATCGAGGACACGATCCGCAGCTTCAAGGAGGTCATCGAAGGCAAGCATGATGACGTGCCCGAGCAGGCGTTTTACCTCAAGGGCACGATCGACGAGGTGCTTGAGGCAGCCGAGAAGCTCAAGGCGCAGAAATAGCCATGGCTGACGCGACCAAATTCCAAGTGCGGCTGGTGACTCCCGACCGGGTGCTGGTGGACGCGGAGGCTGACGCAGTCGAGCTGCCTGGGCGAACCGGTTACCTGGAAGCGCTCGCCGGCGCAGCACCGCTGCTCACCGAGCTGGGCGCAGGCGAGGTGCGCATACGTGGCGGCGAGGCTGGCGACCAGCGGTACAACGTTGCCTGGGGATTTGCCGAGGTGCTGCCGGACCGGGTGACGATCCTGGCCGAGAATGCGCAGAAGCCGGAAGAGATCGACACAGGCCGAGCGCAGCAGCAGCTCCAGGAAGGCGAAAAGCTCTGGAACGAGGCGGGCGAAGATGCTGAGGCGTACGCGCGCGCCAACGAAGTGATTGCGGAAGCAGAATCGAAGCTGGAGAGTGCCGGATCCGGGCATTCCTAGCCTAGACCTGTTTCTCAAGACGACTTTCGCAGGAAGCAGCAAGGCCCGCGCGGGAGTCCTGGCGGGCCTTGCTGCCTCTGGCTACGACGAGAGGCTGTTGAGCGCTTGCTTTTCATTGGCAGGCACGGCGATCTCCTCGAAACGGACGGCGAGTCTGCGGACTTCCTCGCCGATACCCTCCCCGGCCAGAGGCTTTCCATGGCCGGGCGCGACGATCGCGGCATCGAGGCCCGCCAGTTTCCGGACAGACGCGCGGGCAGCGTTCCAATCCGAGGTGAAGTAGGCGGGCGGTCCATGCAGCTCGGGGGCCTGCGCGACGGATGCCTCAAAGAACGACTCGGCCTTAGTCGTGCAGAAGGCGTCGCCGACCAGCAGGGTTCGATCGCCGGCTCGAAAGAACGAGACATGGCCGGGCGTGTGGCCGGGCGTGTGGAGGAGCTGCCAGCCGGGCAGCACCTCGAGCGCTTCCCCTTCCCGAGGCAGTTCGAGAAGCCGGCCGGTCAGGTTGATCGGGCCCTTAGGAAAGATTGTCGAAAGCCAGGGCATGATGCCGCCGCCTGCGCCCAAATTTGGCGCGGGATACTGCTGCTTGCCGGTAAGGTAAGGAAACTCGAGCGCGTGGGCGTAAACGGGGACGTTCCAGCGCTGGGAGAGCTCACCGGCTGCGCTGGCGTGGTCGAAGTGTCCATGCGTGAGCACGATGGAGTCGGGTGGGCCGCTATAGTGCCTACCAGCCCAGCGCTCGATCCAGCGGGCGGAGAACGGGATGGCCGCATCGAGCAGCGTCCAGCTGCCGTCGGGATGGGTGATCCCGAAGACGTTGACGAATGCGATGCGCAGCCCGTGCACGCCCGGCGCGACTTCGTCGAGTGAGATGACCTGCTCCTCAGGCACAGGGATACCAGACATGGATAGTCCTCCAATTGCTAGGATGCGTTCGTACGTTCGAGCCTGCGCATGGTGCCCAAAGTGAACCTTTGTGCCAGGTTGGAACGCCCGGTCGAAATTACGAGCCAGCACTTAAGGAAACGATGGCCGAAGATAGGGCGGCGCATGTATGGTTGCTGGTGCTTGACCAGAACAGCAGCCCAACTCGTCGTCTCCGCCGCCAGTCACACGGGAAACGTGCGTCCGGCTAACCAGGACGCTTACGGCTACAGCTCCGAGGCGCAGTGCTTCGCGGTGTGCGATGGGATGGGCGGTGCGGCGGGGGGCGAGGTGGCCAGTCGCATCGCTGTTGAAACGTTTCTGGAACGCCTGGGCCCGGAGCCGGCTCCAGAGAGCGCGCCGGTTTCAACTGGACGCCGGATTGAGCAGGCAGTAGCGGCGGCAAACCGCATCCTCTACACGCGGGCTCAGCGCGAGCAGGCGCTGCACGGCATGGGGACGACCCTGGTGGCGCTGGTACTGGCTGATCCTGCTCGAGAAAAGCTGCCCGAAGAAGCTGGGCATGCAGGGCAAACCCGCTCAGGTGCGGATGTGACTCGTGGAGTCAAACCGGCCAGACGAACTCGAGCCCGGATGCCGAGTCATATCCGGGCCTGGATCGCGCATGTGGGCGACAGCCGCTGTTACCTGCTGCGGGCGGGAAAGCTGCGCCGCTGCACACGCGATCACTCGCTGGTTGAGGAGCAGGTGCGCCTTGGGCAGCTTACCCCGGCGCAGGCAGCTGCCTCCCCGATGCGCCATGTCATTACCCGGGCGGTGGGGGTGCGCAGGAGCGTGGCCGTCGAGATGCAGGAGCTCGATATCGAACC
>CAXTMM010000065.1:5588-15543 GCA_964245415.1 uncultured Acidobacteriaceae bacterium
ATCTGTTTCTGCTCTGCTCCGATGGATTGACGCGGGAGCTGGACGAGGTCCGGATCGCTGAGCTGCTAGAAGGCGAAGGAGACGCCCACCTTGCCGAGGCCCTGGTGCGGGAGGCGCTGGCAGCCGGAGGTGGGGACAACATCACGTGCTTGACGGTACACATGGCTTGAGGGTGCTGCCAGGAATCAACGGCGATACCCGGTTGTGGATTCTGGGCGCCGGAGCAAGGCACCCGGATCGAGTATGCTGAATTCATGGTAAGGATGACGGTGCTGGCCAGCGGGTCCCGGGGCAACAGCGCTGTGGTGGCGAGCAGCCGCACACGCATCCTGGTGGACGCCGGGCTAAGCTGCCGCGAGTTGTTCAAGCGTATGCAGCAGGCGGGTGAAGACCCCTGTACGCTTAACGCTATCCTGATCACGCATGAGCACCAGGACCATGTGCAGGGACTATCGGTTGCCGCCCGCAAGCTGGGCATCCCGGTCTACTTTACCGAGGCAACGCATCGCGCATGGCTCCGCTGGATGAATCCGCGCAAGCGCATGAGCTATGCGGACTGGCTTCTGGCGCGGCAGCAGGAGGCAGTCGCGCGGAGAGCTTCGGTAGGAGATGCTCCGGCGCAAGGAGCGAAGGAAGCCCGGGACGAAGCACCCAGCCAGCCCACGAAGGCGGACGGAGCTCCTCTGGACGATAACCCGTTCTATCGGGAGCGTGAGCTGGCTGAGTGCGTGGCCGAAGAGGATGCTGAAGCTGATGCGCTCGGCTGCGCGGCGGCACTTGAAGTAGCGGCGTGCGCGCCGGAAGAAGCTGCGGCGAGGCGGCCGTCACCCGATCCCTCGGCTCTGCCGGCAATCGAATACTTCCGCGCCGGCATAAGATTCTCCATCGGCGACATCGAGGTTCTACCCTTTACTATTCCCCATGACGCGGCCGATCCGGTTGGATTTGTGTTTACCGCGGAGGGCATTCGGGTGGGGCTCGCGACTGATCTGGGCTACATGCCGGCCAGCGTCTCCGAGCACCTGCGCCGGTGCGACATCGTCATGCTCGAGTCCAATCACGATTTGGAAATGCTGCGGGACGGGCCGTATCCGTGGTCGGTGAAGCAGCGGGTGCTCTCGCGGGTAGGCCATCTGTCAAACACCGCCGCGGCTGAGTTCCTCGAGAAGGGCTATGATGGCCAGGCGGCCTACGTGGTGCTCGCTCATCTGTCGGAGAGCAACAACATGCCGGAGCTGGCCCGGGTCGCAGCCGAGTTTGCACTGCGCAATCGCATGAACCTGCTTGCGAACAAGCTCGTTCTGGCCAGCCAGCATGCTCCGACCGAACCACTTTGTCTCTAACTGCTGTTTATAATTGAGGATTGCGGCGGTTCGCTTGATGTCTCTGCATCATCGCTGCCGGTAAGGCATCCAAAAAGAGCATGATGGGGATGGTTCTGCGCAGTGTGCGAGCCGAGCCCGCCACCAGAAAGAGAGTAGCGAAACGAATGGCCATGTGCACAGACCAGATCATCGGAGACATTCTTTCGAGTTGGCGCTATGACATCTCCGGGATCTCGCCCGAGATGCGTGTCGACTATGAGCATCACCTGGAAGAGTGCGCGGGCTGCAGAACGCGGCAGCGGCTGCACCGGACGATTGATCTCGTGCTAGTGGGGGTAACGACGCTATCGACGCTCGCGTTTCTGTTTGCGATCGCCGTGATCCACCACGTCGAGCCGCTGCGATACTGGGCGGTCGGGCAGTTGAATCTGAGCGAGAACTACGTTGTCAGGATGCACCTGCACCAGAGCTATATCGCGGTCACGCTGCAGGACCTAGCGATCGCTGGGCTGCTGCTCTCGCTGCTGGCCTGGGCGCTGGTCGCGATGATGACGCCTGCGCCGACGTACCTGACCGGTATGGCTGTGACCCAGGCGCGGGTGATCGAGCGTGAGATTCGTAACCGGAGTCCACGCAAGGTCGCGTAAACCGGCTCGTCAAAAAAGAGCAAAAGCCCTCGCCTTGGCGGGGCTTTTGCGTTGGGCCTGCGCCTCTCAAGGGAGGCCGTGGCTGAGACTAGCTTCCCTGGAACCGAAAGCTTGCTCCGGACGATCAGCCATACCAACTCCGCTTGGTTGCAAGGTATTCGACGCCGGCGCCTGCAACGCTGATCGTGATCGGCTTCTAGCGCGCGTATGCCGACGGAGCCTTTTCGGGCTGCCGGCTCGCGGGTCACAATGGCAATGCAGAGGGTATCCGAACCGAGGAGAGCAAAGAGCATCCCGAGATCTTTGTCTGCGGAGCGCCGCGAGTCGGCTGGCCCGAGTTCTGGAAGCAACACCAAAACTTTGGCTGAGAGCCTCCGAGCGGGCTGGGAGGCATATCGCGGCCGAGGTGCGGCTGCCCTATGGCGTGCGCAATGAAGAGACGGATGACCATCCTGAGATCCTGGTCTGTCACCACCTCGCCAGCCGTGGCCGATCGTCTAGAGCCGGTCGCAGGAGTTTGGATAGGGCGAGTTGCCTTTAATGGCTTTGTCTATCTGCGAGATCCACTTCAGCCTATGTATGCTTCCATGACTCAGGCTCACGGGCTTGCTGAAGCTGACTAAGCACCACCCTGGACCCGCGCGGTCAGGGTAGCGCCGGCAGGAATGGTGACGTCTTTGCCACGGACAAAGGCTCCGGAAATCCCGACAAAGGGGATGGCCATCAAGGACTCGGCGGTCCTGGTCCGGGGCTGGCCTTGCTTGGTCTCTTCTCCAGCCAAGGAGATAGTCCGCTCGTGGAAGCTTACCGAGTGAACGGCAAACGTGATGGAGCCGGGAGCTCCTCCGTGCCCCGGCCCATCGACTCCCGTGATGGTGGCCAACACAGTCGTGCCTTGGGGAGCGGCGAACCGACCGCCGATATGCAGATCCTTTGCCAGCACGATCGGCAGACGGTCACCTATCTGCTTGCCAACAGAAGTAACGGGTTCGGTAAAAGTCAGCAGAATCGTATCGTGTGACGTATCCGCTACCTGAGCCGACATGGCCCCGGTACCGGAAAGGGTGTAGACCGCGGACGCGATCCTGCTTGGCTGAGCGCTGGGAGCAACGGCGATCGCCTGGAACACGCTTGGCTGAGAGAGCACGATCGGCCCTATGTAGCGCGTGGAATGCGTGGTGGGGGTCCAGCCATCGGTTGTGTAGTAAATCGCGGCACCACGGGTGCGATCCTTGAGGCTCAGCGTCGTACCGGCGGCGTAGCTGCCTGGCTTGAGAGAGAAACGCGGAGTGTGGTGAGAGGCAGCGCGCAACAGAGTGCCGCCTGGCCTGCCTCCATGGCCTGATCATTCGCCTGCTGCCCAGCCTGCTGGGCCTGCTGTGCGATTTGCTGCGCCTGCTGAACGGCCATCTGAGTCTGTTGATTGAGCAGGATCTGCTGCGTAGGGTCCTGTGCGAAGGCGGCAGCGGTTGAAAACAGCAGAAGAAGAGGCGCAAGCAGACGCATGGGAACCTCGGAGTGGCTCGTTAAGAGCAGCTTAGTCTCGCAGCGGCAAGGTTTCAAGAAACTCGCTGCGGTGCGGCAAAAGCAGTTTTCGGCCGGCTGGTGTCGAGGCTCCCAGTCAGGCTGGCGACGCGCTCGACGTGGTTGCGCTGGCACCATTGCTCGAGGCCGGTGGCGATGCGCTCGACCGCGCGCGGGTCGGCGTAGCTGGCGGTACCTACCTGGACGGCGGTAGCGCCGGCCATCAGGAACTCGACTGCGTCTTCCGCCGAGACGATGCCGCCCATGCCGAGGATCGGGATCTTGACCGCCTGCGCTGCCTCCCAGACCATGCGCACGGCAATCGGCTTGATGGCCGGGCCGGAGAGGCCGCCAGTGATGTTCGCGATGCGTGGGCGGCGGGTCTTGATGTCGATTGAGAGCGAGAGGAAGGTGTTGACCAGCGACAGCCCGTCTGCGCCGCTGTCTTCCGCCACGCGGGCCATGCCGGCGATCGAGGTGACGTTGGGCGAGAGCTTGATGAAGATGGGGCGGCGGCTGGCTTTCTTCGCCTTTGAGACCAGGCCGGCGAGCTGTGCCGGATCTGCGCCGAAGACCATGCCGCCGTGTTTGGTGTTGGGGCAGGAGGCGTTGATCTCGTACGCGGCTATACCGTCAGCGACGTTGAGCACCTCGATAACGGAGACATAGTCGGCGACATCGTAGCCGAAGACATTGGCGATGAGCGCGCAGCCGGGGGGATGCGAAAAGGCGTTGAGCTTGGTGGTGACGAAGGCGTCAACACCCACATTCTGGAGGCCGATAGCGTTGATCATGCCGCCGGTGGTCTCGATGAGCCGGGGCGCCGCGTTGCCGGCCATGGGCAGGTAGGAGAGCCCTTTGGTGACGAAGGCGCCGATCCGCTCGAGGGCAACAATGTCTTCGAACTCGACACCGTAGCCGAAGGTACCGCTGGCTGCGACGACCGGGCTGCGCAGGGGGATGCCGGCGAGCTCTACACGCATGTCAGGCTTCATTGCGGATGTGCCTCCGGGGCGTCAGACGGATCGGCTTCTGCGGGGCCGTGGGTGCGGCGCCGGCTGCGCGGCTTGGTCTTTGGAACGGGTACTGGCTCTTTGGGGTAGACGACGAGGGCAGCCGGCTTGAGCGCCTGGGTGAGCACCTGGCCGACCGAAGCAGAGGGCTGGTTGATGCCCAGCAGGGAGGCCAGGGTTGCGGCGAGATCGACCGGCTGCACGCGGCCGTGATAGGTGCCCGGGGCAAACGGCGCGCCGTAGAAGCCGAGCGGCACATGGCGGTCGTAGGAGAAAGGGCTGTAGTGGGTGGTGCCGGTGTTATCGCTGTAGCTCTCCATCTGGTAGGCGACGGGAATGATCATCACGTACCAGCCTCCGTTGGTCGTGTAGCTGTGTCCGAGCAGGTCGCCGAATTGGGTGCGCGGCAGCTCGCCGTTGGCCATCTGCTGGCGGGTATAGGTGCGGTAGATCCGAGGGTGCGCTGGCAGCCGGGTGGGTGAAGGCGTTGCGGTGTCACCCGGCTTGGCCAGTGCGGCGACCGAGTTGTCGACGACAGCCTGGACTGCCTGCTCGGCCTCCTGCTCGTTGATGCCGGCGCGGGCAAAAACCGGTTCGTTGAGCGCGATGTAAGGGAGCTCCTGCTGGGGCAGCATATAAGGCTGGTTCTCGCCGGGCGAGAACTTCTGGTTCATGGCGTCGTTGAGGTTGGCGGTAAGCTGCTTGACGTCGATGTAGGCGCCCTTGAGCCCGAGGGCGGACGAGACGGCGGGCGTGGATGCGATGCCGTGGTCGGCGGTGAGCGTGACCCAGACATTGCCTAGGCCGCCGTCGACGTTCTTGTCGAGCCAGGTGAAGAAGGCGTCGAGGTCGGTGTCGAGGCCTTCGACCATGGCGTGCTCCTCGGGCGAGTCGGGGCCGACCTGGTGGCCGAGGATATCGGTCGCGGAAAGGCTAATGGTGATCAGGTCGGTGGCCGGGTGCTTGCCCAGCTGCTCACCCGTGATCAGGGCCTCGGCAAAGGCGAGCTCGTAGGCGTTGGCGGCCGGGGTGCGGCCTACCTGGCTGTAGAAGGAAGTTGGCTGGCCATCTATCCCGGCGGCCGACAGGGCTGCGGTGGCGGCCGCTCCGTCGTTGAAGGTGGAGGCCCAGTCTGGCAGCTGCTGCATGTAGTAGGTGGAGGTGACGAAGCGGCCGGTGGTGGCGTCGATCCAAAAGGCTCCATTAGCGCCGGCGCCGGCCGGCAGGATAGCAGCGCGATCCTTGAGCGAGACGCCGTACACCTCGGCAACACCGCCGGTGGCTAGGCGCAGCTCGTCGCCGAGAGTGGAGGCGAGAAGGTTGCGTGGCGAGGAGCCGGGTACGGGACTGGCAGCCGCTGCGGGCAGGCTTGTTGCCGGTGGGGGCTGGCTGGCTGGCGGCTTTTCTGACGGGCTGGCGGGTTGGGCCTGGGTGGCAGCCTGAGCTTGCGCGGGCGGTTGGTTCGCTTCGCTGCCCGGCCCAGGCAGACCGACGATCGCGTAACGCTCGTCCTCGACCGAGGAGACAGGCCGCTGCTTATTGCGGCTTAAATCCCACCACTCGTTGGTTGCGATTCCATGGCCATCGGTGTAGGCGCCGGTGCCGATGGTCGCGTGGCCGGGCGCGGTCTTGGTATTTGCGTAGCCATAGTAGCAGTCTGGGAAGTAGGCGCCGTGGTCGAGAAAAAGCCGGAAGCCACGGCCCTTGAGGTCGGCCCGATAGCGCTCCAGGTAGTCGGCGCGAAACTGGTCGATGACCACAATGACCACAATCTTCGGGTGCGCGTCGTAGGCGCTGGCCTGGGCAGCCGGCTGAAGGGCGGGCGCCAGAACGAACCCCAAGCTCAGGGCAAAAACGGAACAGCGCTGCAGAATGAACATGAGGTCCCCGTGCCGGACCCAACCGGCGTGCTGGTCCTAATGGTAAGGCACAGCAAAGCGCCAAGGGAAAACGTTCACAATCGTGCGCACAGCCTTAAGGCTTGCAGGTGCTTTGTAAACCTGGCCTGCTTTGCGGTACACGGATGTCGATTTTCCACACATCCCGCAACATTGCTGCGAGAGTCTTACTGTTTGCCTTAACAACGAACTTCTGCCTGGTATATTCTCCTCCCTTCGCTGGGGAGGCTTCGAAGTGATCTTCCCAGCCAGCTTGGTCTTCCTGCCACAAAACTTTATCTTTCCACAGCCGGGGCTACGCTCGAGTTGGACTTCATGGATCCTTTTCTGCTACTTGTCAGCTCCGTATTCAGATCGTAGTCGGCGGGTACTCTAGACAAGCGGGCACTTGCGCGAGTACCAGATGTACAAGCCAAGGGGGCAACCATGCGTGTGCTAAGTTCTGTTCTCGACCGACTGCGGCAGGCCTGGGGCGAACCCATGTGCCAGGAGTCCTGTCCGCCAGCCTGCGCGATGCATCGCACGTCCACATTTTCCCTGCGCCGGGAACGCCCGATCTCCTTTGAGAAGGCTGCTTAGCAGGTCAGGCTTGCCTTGCCGGATACGTGCGAACGTGTTCTCTCGCGGCCGTCTAGTAAGCTGAATGACGTATGCTCGACTTAGGATTTGTGCGCGCCAATCTCTCGCTGGTTGAGGAGAAGCTTCGGGCGCGCGGACAAGATACCTCTGTGCTGCTCGGCGGCTTTCGTGCGCTGGATGCGGAGCGGCGGGAAAGGATTACCAAGGCTGAACAGCTCAAGGCCGAGCGCAACCGGTTGAGCGGCGAGATCGCTTTTCGCAAGAAAGCCGGCCAAACCGAGGGCGCGGCTGCGCTCATGGAGCAGGTGCGCGCCGACAAGCAGGAAGGTGAGGCACTGGAAGCGGCGGCAGCATCGGCGGAGGCTGAGTTGCGTATCCTACTGGCGAGGTTGCCTAACTTGCCGCATTCGAGCGTACCGCCGGGTACGAGCGAACTTGAGAACCAAGAGATGAAGCGCTGGAGCCCGACTGGCGTGGACCCGGAGCAGGACCACCTTAGCCTGCATCAGAAACCACACTGGGAACTGGGCGAGAGCCTGGGCATTCTTGATCTGGAACGCGCGGCCAAGCTCTCCGGGGCCCGCTTTGCCGTCTATTGGGGCGAGGGGGCGCGGCTGGAGCGAGCGCTGGCCCAGTTCATGCTCGACCTGCAAACCGCGGAGCATGGGTATCTTGAAGTACAGCCGCCAATCATGGTTAACAGCCGGTCGCTGTTCGGGACCGGGCAGCTGCCTAAGTTTGCCGAGGATTTGTTTCGCTGCGGCGGTGACGATACCGAGGCCGGCTCGGTTTTGAAGGACAATGACCACTGGCTGATCCCTACGGCTGAAGTCCCGTTGACCAACCTCTTTCGCGATGAGGTTTTGGATGAGACAGACTTGCCGCTTTCGTTGACGGCCTGCACGCCGTGCTTCCGGTCCGAGGCTGGGTCCTATGGGCGCGATGTGCGTGGCATCATTCGGCAGCACCAGTTCCAGAAGGTGGAGCTGGTGAAGTTTGCGCGTCCGGAGCAGAGCGAAGCCGAGCATGAGCGCATGACTGCGAACGCCGAGGCGGTGCTGGAGCGGCTGGGGCTGCCGTATCGGCGAATGCTGCTGTGCGCGGGCGATATGGGTTTTTCGGCAATGAAGACGTACGACCTCGAAGTGTGGCTGCCGGGGCAGGGTTTGTATCGCGAGATCTCTTCCTGCTCGAACTGCGGCGATTTCCAGGCCAGGCGCGCGAACATCCGCTATCGGGCGCCGGGCAAGGGCAAGGCCGAGCACGTGCACACGCTGAATGGGAGCGGGCTGGCGGTTGGCCGGACTTGGATTGCGGTGGTTGAAAATTATCAGCAGCAGGACGGCACGGTGCGCGTGCCCGAGGCGCTCGTGCCGTACATGGGCGGAGTGACGGTGCTTGAGCCTCGGGCTGGAGTGACGCGCACGCGGGTGAAAACGGGGACGGAGAAGTAAGCATGGGCATGATCGGGAACTATATCTTCTGGAAATACGAGCGGGGCAGCCTGCATTACGACGTGATGGTGACGATGATTCTGGCGTTCATCTTCATTTCGCCGCACCTGATCAACTATCACGATCACCCGGTAGCCGACAATCTTTCGCCGGCCATGGTGCTGGTGCGTCCAACCAGCACCGGGCTCGTCTACGAGATACCGGCTGACCGGGTTCACGCGGGCACGGGCGTGCTGGCCGGGCAGCTTGGGGAGCCCCTTGCCGAGGCGATTGCGCCGATCTCAGGGGTGATCAAGGTGGATCACTACGATCCTCTGAAGGATGCGAGCGGGACGGTGACTGCTTACAGGGTTTGGGCGCACCGTTAACTGAGTAAAGGACAAAGGTATGTGCTGCAACAACTTGCGAGTTGGCGTGGTGTGCTTGGCGGCAGCTGGCGTGATAGCTCCGGCAGCCTTTGCGGGTCAGGGCGCAAATACCGAGCTGAACAAGGTGCTTGCGCAGCTTGACGCGGCGGCGGCTCATTTTCAGAGTGCGCAGGCTGACTTTGCCTGGGACCAGTATACGGTTGTGGTCCAGAACCATGATGTGCAAAAGGGCGCGATTGCGTTTCGGCGCGGGTCGAAGTCGGTGGCGATGGTGGCCCACATTCAGACTGACAACGACCAGGCTTCACCCAAGGATGTTTTGTTCAAGGATGGGGAAGTTCGGCTGTACCAGCCGCAGATCAAGCAGGAGACGATTTTGTCCGCAGGAGCGAACCGGCAGCAGTACGAGAGCTACTCGACGCTCGGGTTCGGCGTGAGCGGGCGAGAGCTGTCGGGCCAATGGAATGTTGGGTTTGGAGGGATGGAGAAGATCGATAGGGTTGATACGGCCAAGCTCGACCTGACGGCGAAGCATGCGGCGCCGAATGCCATGTTTACGCATATTACGATCTGGATCGATCCGGTGCGTGCGACCTCGCTCAAGCAGGAGTTCTTTGAGCCGAGCGGGGATGTGCGAACGGCGGTTTACACGAACATCGTGTTGAACAGATCGCCAGATGGGATGTTTTCACTCAAGGTGCCCTCAGGGACGAACGTCATTCGGAAGTGAGCTGCTCCGTGCCCGGCGTGTGCCGCCTAGGGCTATACCACTTAAGATCAATAAGATAGGCAAGTACTCGAGAGTGTAGCGCTGCTCGGGGGCCTCGATGGTTGCGAGCAGGAGCGAGCGCAGGAGCAGGAAAACGAGCATCGCGCCCACCAGCGGTGGCCGGCGCGCTGCGCCCCAGACGGCCAGGAGCAGGTAGGCGAGGTTGATGGCGGCGGCGGCATAGGCTACTTCGGTCTCTCCTTCGTGCTCGTCATATTGCCACCAGCGGAGGTCGTTGGGGAGGAGTTCGAGGCGGGGGCGGAGGAGCATGTCGGCTACGCGGGCGGCCGGGAGGAGCAGGTAGTAGCGAAATGGGTGGGCGTGGATGCGCTCCTGAGCGAGGGCAGCGAAGCGGCTATCTGTTGCATGGGTGAGGGT
>CAXTMM010000066.1:0-11764 GCA_964245415.1 uncultured Acidobacteriaceae bacterium
TAGATCGCCCGGTGCGTCGGACCACCCCCGCGCCCCACTGTACCCCCGCGCCCGTGGAAAAGCCGCAGCTTGATTCCGGCCTCGCGCGCCACCTCGTGCAGGGCCCTATGCGCGCGGAAGATCTCCCAGGTGCTGGTCAGCATCCCGCCATCTTTGTTCGAGTCGGAGTAGCCCAACATCAACTCCTGCATGTCGCCCCACGACTTTAAAAGCGCCCGGTACTCCGGGTTCGCCCACAGCTCACGGCAGACTACCGGCGCATTCTGCAGGTCCTCGATCGATTCAAAGAGCGGCACCGGCATCAGTCCCGGATCCCGTCCCTGCCCTGCCACATTGACGCCGCCGTACCTGGCCAGCCACAGGACCGCCATCACATCGCCAACTGTCCCTGCGCCGCTGATCACGTACTGCCGGATTGCCTCCGGCGAGCATCCCGCTTTGACTTCGGCAATCGTCCGAAACGTTTCTAGCACGTCGAGCGTCTGCGGACTGAAGCTGCCCGGCACCGACTTTTCGTTCTCCGCACTCCAGCCCGAGGTCTCCTCCAGCGCCTTCAAGTGCAGACGTGCATGCTGGCGAACATCGAGCGTATGCAGATGCAGCCCAAAGGTGCGCACCAGCAGCAGCAAAGGGTCGATGAGCGTCTCGGCCAGCCGTCGGCCTTCATTCTCCTGCAGACTGGAGCGCACCGTGCGCAGGTCCTCTATCAGTTCTTCCGCGCTGCAGTACGCCGGCAGCGCACTCAGTTGGGCATCGAGAGGGTCGGCATCCGACGCTATCTCGCCCCCTGTCTTTTTGAGCCTCGCCTTTACGCAAAACATGAACCGCCGGTACACCTCAAACTCGAACAAAGCCCCGAACGCTTCTGTTCCGCCGGGGCCAAGCTTTGCATAGTAGCTCCCCAGACGATCCCACAGCTCTTCACTGACCTGCACCTGCTGGGCCGAGGTAGTCAGCAGGTCGATCACACGCTGCACCTGCTCGCCGTAAAAGCTGAGCACCCGCTGGCGCGCCGCTGCGATAGCAGTGCGCGTCACCTCTGGGGTCACAAACGGGTTTCCATCGCGATCTCCGCCGATCCATGAGCCAAAGCCCAAAACCAACGGCAGATCGACCGCTTCGACGCACAAGCCGTACTCGCTTTCGAGCGCTGCCTCTATCTCATCGTAGAGCGTCGGCAGCGTCGCGAAGATCGACACATCGTAATAGTCCAGGCCCATCCTCATCTCGTCCTCGACTGTCGGCCTGCGGCTGCGTACCTCGTCTGTCTGCCAGAGGGCCGTCACTTCCGCCGTGAGCTCCGACTGCAAACGCGCCAGCTCCTCATCCGGTACCGGAATACGGTCCAGTTCCTCCAGAAACTCGCCCATGCGCCGGCGCTTGAAGAGCACCGAACGGCGGGCGATCTCAGTGGGGTGAGCGGTAAAGACCGGAACGATGAATATCTCACCCAAGCGGCGCAGCGCCTCCTCGGCAGAGATGCCGGCCAGCTTCATTGCGTGAAGCGTACCGCGCATAGACCCACGCTGCCGCGCCGCCTCGCCCGAGATCTGGGCCGACATACGCCGGCGCTTACGGTGGTTGGTCTCAGCCAGGTTGGTCAGCTCAAAGTAGAACGCGAAGGCGCGCGAAAGCTGCTCGGCCTCCTTGATCGACACCTGGCTTATGGCGAGCACAGCCTGCTGCATCAACTGCTCAGCTTCACGCGAGTGCCCACCGCTCTTCTGCGCCTGCTCCTGCGCCTCACGCCGGCGGATCGCTGCCTGGCGCAGCTTTTCCACCTGCTCGTACAGCGCCTCTCCCGCCTGTTCGCGCAACACCTCGCCCAGCAGCATGCCCAGCGAGCGCACATCGCGTCGCAGCGGCGCTTCCTTTAGTTCACCCGTACGAGCCTCAAGCTCAGCCAGGCGTTGCGACCAGTTTTCCGGCTTCCACAGTGGCAGCGTCATGCACCGATTATGCATGAGCGCGGTGAATGCGTTTGCCTTGTAGGAAACGCGCCTTCCTTGGCGGTCCTGGACGATCCGCTCAGCTAAGCGCGCCCTGCTCATCAAGCTGCAGCATCAACTCTTCCCATTCCATACTCAGCGAGGCGTGCTGCTCGCGCAAATTCCCCAGCATGGCCGAAAGGCGCTGCGTCTCCTCCGCGCTTACATAGCTGCCCAGCGACTGCTCCGTAATCCCGATCGCTGACTCGCAGCGCGGAATTTCCTCCTCCACAAAGCTCAGCCGCTCCTGCATCTGCTTAAGCTTGATTGGGTTGAGCTTGCGTAGCTTCCCCGCAGCGCCGTTGAGAGCACCATTCGGCGGAGCCTGCACGGCACCAAGTTCGCTCACAATGGATTGCATGCTTCGCGCGCTCAACGGGAGCGTGCCCTTCGCGCCAGGGGCAGCGTCTGCCTGGACGTCCAGTCCCTTTCGATACAGGTAGTCTTCGTAATTTCCCGGATACACGTGCACATGCCCACAGTCAACTTCAAATACGCGCGTCGCCGCTGCGTCGATAAAGTACCGGTCATGCGATACGAAAATAACAGTCCCCGAAAACTTTCGCACCGCATCGAGCAGCACATCCTTCGCCCGCAGATCCAGGTGATTCGTCGGCTCATCGAGCAGCAGAAAGTTAGCTGGACTTACTAGTACCCGCGCCAAGGCATACCGGTTTCGCTCCCCCCCCGACAGCACCCCCAGCGGCTTAAACACGTCATCGCCCGAGAAGAGGAAACACCCCAGCAATCCTCGCAGCTCTGCATCCGCCACCCGCGATGCGATCGCGCTGATGTCATCGAGCATGCGCTTTGCAGGATCAAGTACCTTGTATTGATCCTGCGCAAAGTACTCCACAACGACGTTATGGCCCAATTGCAGCGTGCCCGATGTCACCGCTTCTTCGCCGCAAAGCAGCTTCACCAAAGTCGACTTGCCTGCCCCATTTGCACCAACCAGCGCAATCCGGTCGCCACGCTCAATAGTGAAGTCGACATCGCACAGCACCTGCTTCGCGCCATATACCTTCCTTAACCCGCGAACTCCGACCACCGTCCTACCAGACACCGGCGGCTGCGGAAAGGTAAAGTGGATCGCCTGCTCCTCGTCAGGAATTACGATCCGCTCGATCTTCTCGAGCTCTTTAATGCGGCTCTGTACCTGCTTCGCCTTCGTCGCCTGCGCCCGAAAGCGATTGATGAACGCTTCCAGGTCCTGGATCCGGTCCCGCTGGTTCTTGTACGCAGCTTCTAACTGTATCTTCCGCTCTTCACGCTGTTGTAGGTACTTCGCGTAGTTTCCGATGTAGGTGTGTAGCGCCTTGTTCCACACCTCGACGATCTTGCTCGCGGTCGTGTCGATAAAGTATCGATCGTGCGAGATCAAGATAAAGCCGTTAGGGTAGGAGCGCAGATATTCCTCAAGCCAGTTCCGCGTCTCTAAGTCAAGATGATTTGTCGGCTCATCCAGCAGCAGCAGGTCAGGCTTGGCCAGCAACAGCTTTGCCAGTGCGATCCGCATCTGCCACCCGCCGGAAAATTCTTCTGTCCGTCGCGACCAGTCTTCTTTTGAGAAGCCAAGCCCACTCAGCACCGCGCCAACCTGCGAGTCCAGTGCATAAACGTCACCGGCATGAAACCGCGCGTCCAGCTTCGAGTAGCGCTCAGCTGCTGCGGCATACTCCGCACTCCCCGGGTCCAACGACGCAAGCGAAGCAGAGAGCGACTCCAACTCCGCCTCCAACCCGCGCAACTCATCGAAGACAGAAAGACACTCATCGAACACACTGCGCCCAGAGAGCGATAGCCCATCCTGGGGCAGGTACCCTATACTCATCCCGCGAGTTCGCTGCACGCTGCCATAATCCAACGTATCGAGCCCCGCGAGGATCTTCATGATCGTCGACTTGCCCGTCCCATTCGCCCCTACAAGCGCGGTCCGCTCGCTCGGCGTAATGAGCCAGTTGGCATGCTCAAAGAGTAGTTTGTGGCCGAACCGTTTGCCGGCGTCAGCAAGCTGCAGCATGCCCCTATTCTACGGTCCCATCTCTGGCCAGGGCTGCGCCGGCTCGCGGAAGAGCAGCCTGTAAGCATCAGGCACCACGTACAGCAACGCGTTTACAAGGATCAGCCCCAGCGAGAGTGCAGGGTGCACATACGCCGCCGGCATTGCTACCGCGTAGAGCCCAAGCGCGATCCAGTTCCGCCGATTGGCTAGGCGTCGCGTCTGTTGTAAGTCATGGTCTTCTGGATCGAGCTGCAACGCCACGCGATGCTCAAAGAGCGTGAACGCAGCCGCCACCACCACAAAATTAGCCGCGTAGATCGCCGTTGAAAAGCGAGCCATACGCGTTTCCGCCATGTACTCCGTAAAAAATGGAATCAGCGAAACAACAAAAAGCAGCAGCAGGTTCGTGTACAGAATCAATGAGTCTGCATGCCGGATATAAAGCAATAGATGGTGATGGTTCACCCAGACCAGCGCCACAATCAAGTAGCTCAGCGCGTAGCTCACCAGCACCGGCCACAGATCCAGCACCGCGGCCAGTGTCGCCTGGTGCGGAACCTTTAGCTCTAGCACCATAATCGTTATGATGATTGCGATAACACCGTCTGAAAATGCGCTTAGGCGTTCCGGACCGGGCTTCTTTCGGCTCATTTCTTTTTCTTCCCCGCAGCCTTGGCCGCCATCCCCAGTACCACCTTGCCGACCAGCTTCGCGGCTGCCTTGGGCACGGTTCCAAGGCCTGAGCGCACCAGCGCCTTCCAGTCTCGTTCGGTCTGATCGGCATAGCTCACCGCGAATTTAGCCAGTGCCTCGGCCAGGCTATGTCCCTTGCCAATATAACCCTGGAGCACGGCCGCATCCCCGGAGCGGGCGTGTCCGCGGGCCAGCAGCTCACCACAGATACGCGCGTACGCGGCAAGCCCTGCACCGTGCAGGTCGTCTACTTCGATCGAAGCCTTATGATCGCTGAGCTGTCGCACCAGGTAAGGTCGATCCTCGATCGTAGTCCAGCCAAGAAAAGGATCTGACTGGAACTGCATCGCGCGCTGGCCGTCGGCAACACGCTCTCCCTGGTGCGACGCCTCGTGCCCGAAGCCGTCCATACTCCCAACATAGGGAGCCCAGCCCGAAGGCACTTCCTCCTTCACCTGCAGAAAGAGCGGATCCTCAGCCCCGTTACCTTCCATGTAGACCACGTAGTCGCGCAGCCCGACTGAGCCCGTGCCAACAACTTTGAAGCCCACATCCATGGCAGTGTACTGGTTCAGGAAGTGTCGCCGCTCAGGCAGCAGCGTCTTGCGATAAGCCCCGAGTGAGGACAGGACGGCGCGCGCCTGCTCGGGCGTAACACGATCGAGCGTGAGCGGCGCACCTTCAAGCGCCGACGGAATCTGCTTAAAGACGCGCAAGCCTTCTTTCGGGGGCACGCCCTCAAGCAGCGTGTCGCCCAGCACCGCCGGCCGCGTCAGCGAGGCAAGACTCTTCTGCGGCGTCGCGCGCTTTGCCTTCAACAGCACCGCCGCTACCGGACCGCTGCGATCCAGCCGCTTCACCTGAAACCGCGTCACATCCAGCACCGGTTTCTCGCTCAGGCACTCGATCAGCTCGGCATAAGCGCCGGCGAAGTCGCACACGGCTTCGCGGCAGGCGCTCTCTTTACTGCCACTCTCGCGCCCGGCAAGTACCAGGCTCGCCGACATGCGTTTTAGGTCCCACTCGAAAGGAGCGCGGGTGGTTTCGTCGAAATCGTTAATGTCAAAGACCAGCCGACCATCCGGCGCCTCGTATGCCCCAAGATTGCGCACATGCGCGTCCCCGCAGATCTGATTCAGAATGTTTGTGTGCGGCATCATCGCGAAATCGGCCGCCATGACCGGCACAGAGCCGCGAAAGTAGCCAAAGGGCGAAGTAGCCATCAGCCTGTACTTGAGTGAAACGAGCTCCGGCACGCGACCTCGCGCCGACTCGGCGAGCAACGACAAAGGGTCATGCTTGCGCTGGTTCGCGCTCCAGCTTGCGTGATGCTGCCGCGGCATCTGCTTGCGGCGGGTGACGCCAAGCTCGATACGCTCGGCATGGCTCATGTAGTGGCTGGTCATACTTCCTTGTACGCGCACGCGACGATTCTGTCATTCCCCATGCACTACGCGCTTCTGCAATCGCCACGGTTACAAACAAGAGAGCCCATTTCACCCTGCCGAGTGCGCCTTAGCTATCTCTGCGCCGATCCTCTCTCGTACATCATTCGGCAGCCGCGGCATCGCCCCAGCCTGCGAGGCAACCCATGATCCCCAGCGATTCCCAGCCTCGTTCAAAACTCTCAGGCCCTCCAGACTTAAACTGTCCACCTGCAAATAGTAGGTAGTAAGCGCCGCGGTAAATGCGTCACCCGCTCCCACCGTATCCGCCACCTTGGTCGCCACTCCCGAATGCCGCGCCACATGTTCACGCGTTACCAGCAGGCTGCCATGCGCACCGAGTGTAATCGCAACCAGCCGCATAGGCCACGCCTCGAGCAACCGCTTGGCCGACTGCGCCAGCCAATCCACCCGCACCTGGTCCGCCTCGCTCTCGCCCTCTGCTGCCTCTGGCAACCCGACTATCGCCAGCAGGTCCGGCATCTCGCCATCGTTGAGCTTGAGTATCGTCGCCCGCTTGAGCGACGCGCGCACCGCATCTTCACTGACAAAAGGTTTACGGAAGTTGACATCGAACACACGCACACACTCCGGCCGAGTCGCCGCAAGGAACGCGTGGATCGTCTCTCTCGCGAGCGCGCTTCTTTGCGCCAGGCCACCGAAGCAGACCGCGTCTGCCCGACCAGCCAACTCCCGCCAGGCCGGCGTCACCTCCAGAAAATCCCACGCTACCGGTTCATGGATCGTGTAGTAAGGCTGACCCCCAACCAGTTCGACCGAGACCGAGCCTGTTGGCTGCACGCTATCTTGTTGCACATAACGTGTGTCGACCGGCATCGAGCCCAGCATTTCCAAGGCTGCCCGTCCCAACTCGTCCTCTCCAATGCGGCTCGCAATAATCCCGTGCGAACCCAGCCGCGAGGCCATCACGGCAAAGTTCGCCGGCGCCCCGCCTAGCTGCCGGCCACCCGGCAGCAGGTCCCATAACAGCTCGCCCAGTCCTACAAGGGCTAGATCGCGCAGTCCGCGTGCATTTTCTACCATGTGGTCAGTCATGTACGCAGCACCCGCATCGTGTTCTCACCCGTCGCACCAGCGGCCGCTGTCGAGACTGCCGTCGATGTGGATTGTGAAGCAGATATCTGGGCTCGGCCAGGCAAGCACGCTACGCCGAGCGGCAGCGCACGATAGGAGGTACGTAACGTGATTTCCGAGGTCAGGCTGGACTTCATGTTCCCGGAATAGTAAATCAACCCGCGGAGAGGTTGATAACTGAGTGGCCGGAAATAGATCATGTGACTACAGGGACTGGCCAGACGTCATCTCAGAAGCTGGCCTAGGCACCTGGCTTCGCAGGAGACTGCAATGACGATCGGCCAGGTCGAAAGTACGGCTGTAGTAGAAGACGGGCCGCGCAAGCGCCGCCTATGGACGATCCTGGCTTTCGTGCTGCTGGGCGCAGGCGTCGCCTTCCTCGTCACCGTTGAGGTGCTCGTTCACCGCGCTGCCCCCATCGTTCGCGCGCGCGTCATTCATACGCTCTCTACCCGTTTTGATAGTCGCGTAGATCTGCCGGAGCTTGACATCTCGGTGTGGAAGGGCCTTGAAGCCACCGGCAAAGGCCTCAAGCTCTACCCACGCGCTCTTAATACGGATTCGGACCACGACCAGACGATCTTCTCCGTTGGCGAGTTTAGCTTCCGCACCCACTGGTGGAACCTGCTCAACCTGCTCCGCTCTCCCATGCATATTTCCGAGGTCTCGCTTTCTGACCTCGAAATTTACCGGCCCACGAAGGAGCAGCGTCACCAGCTTGCCGCATCGAATCCGCCTGCCGAGGAGGCGCAGCGCAACAAGATCGAGATCATTGCCGACGAAATTACGATCGGCCGCGCCACTCTGCGGCTAGGCACCGACAAGCCTGGCAAGAGCCCGCTCGAGTTCCACGTTCAATCTGTGCGCCTGAACGAGGTAGGCGCCAACCAGCCGCTGCGTTTCCATGCTGTTCTAGTCAATCCGAAGCCAATCGGCAACATCGACTCCTCCGGCTACTTTGGCCCATACGATGTACACGAGCCCGGCAAAAGCCCGGTCCGCGGGGACTACAGCTTCAGCCATGCCGATCTGAACACGATTAAGGGCATCGGCGGCTTACTTAGCTCAACCGGCCAATATGCGGGCCGGCTCAACCAGCTCACCATCGATGGCACGACCGACACGCCCAACTTCTCGCTGGATGTGAGCGGCAGCCGACCCATGCCGCTACATACCAAATTTCACGCGGTCGTCGATGGGATGAACGGCAACACCTACCTGCAGCCGGTCGACGCGACGCTCGGTCACTCGCACATCCGCGCCCGGGGTGCTGTGACCCGCGCAACGAAGCCGGGGCAGCCTGGTTATTTCGGCCGCCGCGTGCAGCTTGACATCAACGTCGGTCCGGCTGACATCGCCGATATACTGCGCTTGGCAGTCAAGACGAGCCCACCGGTGTTGCGTGGCGGCCTGCAGCTGACTGCCTCGCTTGATCTGCCTCCGGGCCCCGAGACCGTGCCGCACCGGATGCACCTCAAAGGTCGCTTTACCATCCACAACGGAACGTTCTCAAACGAGAGCTTCCAGAAGGATCTGCAACAGCTGAGCCTGCGCGGGCAAGGCCGCCCTCAAGAGGCGAAAAGCGCTTCGGTCGAAGGCCTGCATTCGGTCGAGTCGCAGATGCAGGGCAACTTCGACCTGGCTCAAGCAAAGATGACGCTCACCGGCCTCGACTACTCGGTACCCGGTGCGCAGATCGCGCTCAACGGAATCTATACGCTCGATGGCAGCCAATTCGACTTCCACGGCACTGCGCGGCTGGAGGCCAAGGTATCGCAGATGGTCACAGGCTGGCGGTCGCTGCTGCTGGTGCCGGTCGATCCATTCTTCAACAAGCACGGCGCAGGAACGGAAGTGCCCTTCACGGTGAGCGGCACCAGGGGGGATCCGAAGTTCGGGCTGGACATCTTTCATCATGACAAGCAGCCAGGCGCCGGTGAGTCCAAGCAGCACTGACTCGGCCTTTGAAAGGCGATAGCTTGGCACGCCCGATATACTGACGAAGTGCATCTGGAACGCATTCTGGCAAGGACCCGCAAGACGGTAGCCGAGCGCAAGCAGCAAACCTCTACTACGGCGCTTGAAGAGCGCGCAGCTCTTCACCAGCCGCGGGGCTTTGCGCGAACGTTGCGCGCTGCCGCTACGCATGGACCGGCGATCCTGGCCGAGATAAAAAAGGCCTCGCCATCCAAGGGGCTTATTCGAGACGACTTTGATCCAGCCTGGCTGGCCGGCTCACTGCGTGGTGGGGGCGCTGCAGCTCTCTCCATACTGACTGATGAGCCGTTCTTTCAGGGCTCACTCGACTACCTTGCAGCAGCGTCAGATGCGAGCGGTTTGCCCTGCCTGCGCAAGGATTTTATCGTCGATCCGTACCAGATCCTCGAAGCACGCGCGTGGGCTGGCGATGCGATCTTGCTCATTGCCGCAGCGCTGTCTGACGCCGAACTCACTCGATTGACAATGTTCGCTCATGACCTCAGTCTCGACGTACTCTGTGAAGTCCACACAGCAGCCGAGCTGGCCCGCGTACGCGATCTAGGCTGCGATGCGTATGGGGTCAACAATCGTGACCTTGCTACGTTTGAGGTGCGCCTGGAAACGTCGCTTGAGCTGGTTGGGGATCTGCCCGATAAAGCGTTGCATGTGGCTGAAAGTGGTATTCGCTCGATAGAAGATGTAAGCCGGCTGCGCAGCGCAGGATTTCACGCATTCCTGATTGGCGAATCTCTCATGCGCCAGCCGGACCCTGGAAGAGCACTAGCCTCGTGGCTCGCACCAGCTGCCCAAAGCCACACTCGGCTTCCTCTGGATGGCGTTCTATCTTGAGCAAAGCGAAGAATTTCACTGCCCTGCTTCGGGCGGGATGTTTGGGTGTTCCATGTGGGTAAAGGTCTGTGGAACGACCAATCTTGACGATGCACTTGAGGCCGTTAATGCAGGGGCGAGTGCGCTCGGGTTTGTGTTTGCGCCGAGTCCGCGGCAAGTTACGGCTCTTCAAGTGGCTGCGATTACGGCTAAATTGCCGCATGGGATTGAAGTTTTTGGGGTGTTCCTGGGCGCGCCTTTGTCTGACATTTTGACAACTGTCGAAACGTGCGGGTTGACTGGCGTTCAACTGCACTCTACGGCAGTCCCCAGCCTCCCGCTTCGGCTCCGGGAACATTTTTCGGCTCTCCCGGGAAGGCGGCGACTCGGGATTATTCAGGTCCTGCACTTTCGTAATCCAGTGGAGCTCGAACGCGAACTTGAGGCCTTGAGCCACGACCATGCGGTCGATGCGGTGTTGATTGACTCTCGGACCGCAACGGCCGTGGGCGGCACAGGAGTTCCGTTTGATTGGGCAGCGGCGAGTGCTACCTTCCGCAGAATGACGCCTCATGTGCGGATGATCGCTGCCGGGGGGCTTACACCCGAGAATGTATGGGGGGCGATCGGAACGCTAGACCCGTGGGGGGTTGACGTGGTTACAGGGGTTGAGAGCGCTCCCGGCCACAAGGACCCTGCGCGGGTGCGTGCTTTTGTTGCGGCTGCGCGATCCGCATCTGCGAGCCAAACTGACGCTCGCCGGTGCTGATTGAGACGGTCGCTCCCCCACTTTGTCGGCACATGGGCGTACAGCTCCGCGCAAAATGTTTGCCACCGAACACAATTCACGTGCGCGCATTTAAATCGAAGAGCATAATCGGGACCAAGAGCCCAACGGGACCGTCGGCTGACCCAATCACTTCTGGCACTCAAGAGGGAAACCTCGGGCCGCCGCTGCTGACGGCAAGCTCCGGCATGGCGTGACCCGCTCGGCCGGAGAGTAGCGCATGCCCCCAGTAGTACCCGACCTTCTTCAGCAGTTTGCAGCCAAGCCACGTACAGAGACCGTCTTCCCGCCGTTAGGGCCGGGCATCAAGGCGCTGATGATATGGCCGCGATTTCCTGCCTCTTTTTGGGGCTTTGAAGGCGTGCTCGACATCATTCCTGAGCGCTCCATGATCCCGCCGCTCGGCCTCGTGACAGTGGCGGCGCTGTGCCCGGCAAACTGGGAGATACGGCTGCTTGATCTGTCGTTCGACGCGCTGCAGAATGAAGACCTGCTGTGGGCCGACCTGGTGATGGTGAGCGCGATGCATGCGCAGCGAACCGATACGCTTGCCACGCTTGACCGGGCTCGGGCGCTTGGCCGACGGACGTTTATTGGTGGGCCTTGGGCGTCAAGCGAGCCAGAGTTTCTGCTGACGCAGGCTGACCACGTAATGGTGGGGGAGGCCGAGGAGGTTTTTGCTGGGATTGCCGCAGCGCTTGAGAACGGAACCGCGCATGCGCTCTACAGGGTAATCGACAAGCCGGCGCTTACTGAGAGTCCAGTACCGCGCTTTGAGCTGCTGACCATGTCGAACTACACCTCGATGCCAATCCAGTTTTCGCGAGGGTGCCCGTTTCAATGCGAGTTCTGTGACATTATCACGATCTACGGGCGCAAGCCGCGAGCCAAGACTCCGGCCCAAATGATCGCCGAGCTTGACCGGCTGCGGGAGCGTGGGTGG
>CAXTMM010000066.1:11774-15520 GCA_964245415.1 uncultured Acidobacteriaceae bacterium
CAGCAAGCTGGCGCTGGCGCTGACCAAGGAGCTGGCGCTGTGGCAGGAGCGGAATAAGCGGCCAGTGTCGTTCTTTACCGAGGCCTCGATTGACCTGGCAGACCGTCCCGAGCTGATGGCGGCGATGGTTGAGGCGAACTTTATGTATGTGTTTTTGGGCATCGAGACGCCGTCGCTCGAGGCGCTGAAGGGGTCGTCGAAGTTCCAGAACCTGCGCGGGGATCTTGTTTCGAATGTCGAGAAAATACGAGCCGCCGGGTTGTGGGTGCTGGCTGGATTCATTGTCGGCTTCGATTCGGATGACGAGACGATTTTTGAACGGCAGCGGCTGTTTATCGAGAAGACGGCGATTACGTGGGCGATGGCCGGGGTGCTGCAGGCGCCCCCGACCACGGCTCTTTATGATCGGATGAAGCGGGAAGGTCGCCTGTACGAGGATAGCCAGGCGACATCAAACTTTTCGCCGCCCAACTTTCGTACGGTGATGCCGCTGCCTACGTTGCTCGAGGGATTGAGCGGCCTACTGGCCGACTTGTATACGCCGGAGGCCTTCTTTGCGCGGGCGCTACGGTCGCTTGAACACTGGCAGCCGCGGAAAACGCAGGTACCGCCGTCGATGCCGCTGAGTTATAACCTGCGGGTGTTTGGTGCGTCGATGTGGCACCAGGGAGTTCGGTCAAAGTACAAGAAGACGTATTGGAAGTTCCTGGGGAAGGTGCTGCGTAGGTGGGCGTTTGATGACGCAAAGCTGTGGCTGGCTGTGCTGGTGCTGCTGTCGGCAAATCACTTTGTGATCTATTCGAAGGAAGTGGCGGATGAGCTTGCAGAGCATGTGCGAGAACTGGGAGTCAAGAAGCCGGTTGGGAGTGTTGTTGAGGTGGAGCAGCAGGTGGCTTTGCTGTCTTGAAAAGGGGGAATCCCGTGTCTCAACTTCGACACCTGTGGCACCCGGCTGCCGGGTTATCTTGCCAGCCAAAGAGATGGTCTGGAATCCAGCGCTGCCTACTTTTCCGATCGACGTATGACGTCGCCCCCAGCCTGGTGCTTGAGCCGCCTGTGACGGATGCCGAACTTCAAGCCTTTAGACGGTGAACGATGCGAAGAGCGTCGAGCGTATCTGAACGTAGTCATCGAAATGAACCCTAAACTAGCAGTTAAACCTCCGCTGGGAACGCGGACGTTGCCACTTAGCTACGTGCCTTGAGAAGACGCACACTTGCGGGCGGGTCTACAACTCGAATGCAGGTTCAATCTCGTTCATGACGCTGCTACATCTAGCTACTGGAAAGCCGTAGACCAGGTCGAGCGCTGGCGTTCTTCCTAATTCCATCATCACTGCGCTGCCAATCTCATCCAGTTTCCTCGTGCGCACGCTGGTCTGTACAGCTTCTTTCATTGCATTAAGCACAGCCTGGATAGCGCTGCCCGCCAACCTGCATGCCTGCCGATTCTCGATGAACGCAGCGGTCCTCGTGTGTTGGCGGGCGATCGTCTGCCATCGACGCTTAGGCGGCGGCGATGCGGCGAGTTAGGTCGTTTTGCTCGTTCTGGTTTTCGGCGCCGATGGTGAAGGCGTCGAGGACGCCGGTGGAAAGGGCGTAGCGGATGGCCTCCGATGGCTGGTCGCGCATATCCCCCTGGCCGAGGATCTTCATGCCGACTATTCCTTTACCCTGGGCGCGCATCTGCTTGATAACGCTGAGAACGGTATCGGGATCGGCGTCCATGTGGGAGCTGATCGGGTTGAGGCGAACGAGATCGACCTCTACCCAGGGAGAGGCCGCGGCGGCTTTGAGCGCGGGAAGGCTGTGACAGGAGACGCCGTGGGCGCGGATGACTCCCCTCTGCTTGGCCTCGGAGAGCACGTCCATGGCGCCGCGATAGCGGGTGGTCCAGTCGGCCTCAGTGGTGCAGTGGATGAGGACGATGTCGATATAGTCGACGCCGAGCTCGCGGCGGAAGCGATCGAGATCGGCTTGGACGCCGGCGGCGTTCCGGGTGTCAGTTTTGGTGAGGACGGTGACCTTGTCGCGGGGCAGGCCCTTGATGGCTTCCTTGACGTAGGGGTGGGAGCCGTAGGAATCGGCTGCGTCGAAAAAGCGGAGGCCGTTGTCGTGAAAGCCGTTGCGTAGCAGGGTGGTGGCGCGGCCGGTACGGGTCTGGTTGGAGCCGCCGCCGGAGCCGATGGTACCGGTGCCCATGGCAAGGCGGCTGGTGCGGATGCCGGTCGAGCCGAGGACGACCTCATCGCTGGCTGCGTGTTTGTGTGCGAGTGGGGGCAGGTCCATGTAATCGGCGCGGGCGGGTTTGGGAACAAGGCCGGTAGCGGTGAGGCCTGCGGCGGCCAGGCCGGTAGCGGTGCGGCGTAGGAAGTCTCTGCGGAGCATAGGGGGTTCCCTCGTGCAAACAGGATACGCCTTGTTTGCGGGGCGGGCACGCGTGTTTTGCGGGCGAGTGAAGGGGATTGCGCTTAGTTTCCGGCGGGGAGTGCCGATACAAGCTTGCGGAGAGGAGGAGTTGCCAGCTTGGCCTGGTGGTGGTGCTGTGTACAGTGCCAGCGGGAGCGCAGGAGTACGCGCGCGTCGAGGCGGGCTTAAGGTCTGCGTCCCAGACCTATGTAGATGGGGCTGGAAAGCGCCTGGTGCTGAGCGGTGCGGTGACGTACACCCTTCTTCCGAGCCTGGCGGTTGAGGACGGTACGCGTGGATGCGGCGCAGACGCTGGTGACGGAGTTTGACCGGGTAATCGCCCAGTTCAGCAACGAGACGACCACACGGCTGACTTTCAGGATGGGGCCTTCGTTCGTCGGTTTTAGGCGTTAAGGATTCAAAGCAGATCGCGGCTGGGGCTTTGCGTTAGGCTAGAGAGATCGAGGTGAGCGCTGTGGGCACTGTGGCTGAGAGTGTGGTGATTGCTCCGGGGGTGGGGCGCTTTGGCGCTTACGGTGGTCGGTATGTGCCGGAGACGCTGATGGCGGCGCTGGAGGAGCTGGAAGCGGCTTACGCGGTGGCGCAGGCTGATCCAGTGTTCCACGTGGAACTGAATGCCTTGCTGGCTGACTATGCAGGCCGTCCTACTCCGCTTTATTTTGCCAAGCGGATGTCGGAAGAGCTGGGCGGGGCGCGGCTCTATTTCAAGCGCGAGGACCTGCTGCATACCGGCGCGCACAAGATCAACAACTGCATTGGCCAGGGGCTGCTGGCGCGGCGGATGGGCAAGCGCCGGATTATCGCCGAGACGGGCGCTGGCCAGCATGGGGTGGCGACTGCGACGGTTTGCGCGCTCTTCGGTATGGAGTGCGTGATCTATATGGGCGAGGAGGATATGCGCCGGCAGGAACTCAACGTATACCGGATGCGCCTGCTGGGAGCGGAGGTTCGCGGGGTCTCGTCGGGGTCAAAGACGCTCAAGGACGCGATCAACGAAGCAATGCGGGACTGGGTGAGCAATGTGCGGACAACGCATTATCTGCTGGGGTCAGTCCTGGGGGCGCATCCATATCCGATGATGGTGCGGGACTTTCACCGGGTAATCTCGAAGGAGGCTCGGCGGCAGATGCTCGAGAAGCTTGGCCGGCTGCCGACGGCTGTAGTGGCGTGCGTGGGTGGGGGATCCAACGCGATTGGCGCGTTCTACGAGTTCATCCCGGACAAGCAGGTGCGGCTGATCGGTGTGGAAGCAGGCGGCCATGGCAGCCAACTCGGTCAGCATGCAGCACGCTTCTCGAAAGAAGGCGGCGGTGTGCC
>CAXTMM010000067.1:0-15496 GCA_964245415.1 uncultured Acidobacteriaceae bacterium
ACCTTGAGGCGCGCTTGCGCGGCAATTCTGTTTACTTTCCTGACCGAGCCATTCCGATGCTGCCGCATGAGCTTTCGTCCGGCATTTGCTCGCTGCGGCCTTATGAGGATCGCCTGGTTCTCTCGTGCCTGATGCAGATTGACGCGCGTGGAGATGTGACAGGCTACGAAGTGGTTGAAGGCGTGATCCGCTCGGCGCGGCGGATGACGTACACGCAGGTCGCGGCAATCCTCGATGAGTCTGCGCCGGATGAGGGTGTGCGTGCGGAGTTTGCACCGCTGGTGCCGGAGTTTGAAAAGATGAAGCGGTTGGCGCAGCTTTTATATGCCAAGCGTGAGCAGCGCGGGTCGATCGATTTCGATCTGCCTGAGCCGATTATTGAATTCGACGAGGGGGGGGCGATGAAGGCGGTGACACGCTCGACGCGCAACTGGGCGCACCGTTTGATCGAAGAGTTCATGCTGGCTGCGAATGAGTCGGTTGCGTCGTGGCTGGAAGCGCTGGCGCCGTCTTTGTATCGCATTCATGAAAAGCCTGACCCGCGGCGGATTGTCGAGTTTGAAGATACGGCGGCGACGTTTGGCTACTCGCTGGGGATCGGTAATTTGCCGGTGAAGCGATTTGCGATGAAAAATGACCGGCGGGATGCGAAGCGGTTGAACGACCGGTATGGGCGTGGTCGTAAGTCGACGAGTACGCGGTCGATCGAGATCCCGGAGGACATTCCGGTCACTCCGCGGATGTACCAGAAGTTAGCGGCCAAGATAGCGGGTAAGCCGGAGGAGCGAATTCTGAGTTATCTGATGTTGCGCTCGCTTAAGCAGGCGAGGTACTCAGAGGAGAATGAAGGCCATTTTGCGCTGGCGGCGCCATGTTATACGCACTTTACTTCCCCTATTCGCAGATACCCGGATTTGATTGTGCACCGGATCGCGAAACGGCTGTTGCGGGAAGGTGTAAGTGGTCGGAGCAGGTTAGTTCCGGGTGAACCGCACAGCGTGAAGCCAGGGGCTGCTGCGAATGTGGCAGCGGGGCCGGATGGGTTGACACCGCGCGGGAAGCAGAGACGCTCTCATGCGTCTACCGGTGAAAACAACGCGAAGCATGAGCACACGGCGGAAGAGATACCGGGTCTGCGGCGCTTTGAGGAAAAGCATAACTCTCAAGCAAGTGCGCAGAAGCTGTGGAACTCTAGTCACGTTCCACGTGGAGCATCTGCAGGGCCACTGATCCCGGAAAGTGAGTTAGCTGCGATCGCGCACGAGTCGAGCGAGAACGAACGGCGGGCGGCTGCGGCTGAGCGCGAGTTGGTCGAGTGGAAGAAGATCAAGTTCATGCGCGATAAGGTCGGCGAAGAGTTCGACGGCATGGTTATGAGCGCGACCAAGTATGGGTTGTTTGTGGAGTTAGCGGACTTATTCGTGGAGGGATTGGTGCCGCTGGGCTCGCTGGGTGCGTTGGATGGTGATTATTACATTTATCACGAGACGACGCGCGAGATTATTGGCGAGCATTGGGGCCGCAAGTTTCGCATGGGGCAGCGTGTGCGTGTGCTGCTCGACAAGGTAGACGCTGTCGAGAAGAGGCTGCAGTTTTCGATTGTCTTAAGCAAAGAGGAAGCCGGCGCGCCGAGTCGCTTTCCGAAGTTAGGCCAAGCCAAACCTGCGAAGCCGAAGAAAGAAAAGAAGCGCAAGAGTATGCAGGTTAGCAGTTCAAAGCACCGCATTCCTGCGCCTAAAAAGGCCGGCAAGAAGCCTAAGCGCAAGCGATAGATTTCGTGATGAGCAGCGCTACTGTGGAGTAAGAGTCATCCTGAGCGAGGCGAAGGATCTGCGTTCATCCCTTGTTGCGTGAGGAGCAAACGCAGATCCTTTCGCTCCGCTCAGGCGGGAGACCCCTGAGGTGAGTAGTTCACGTAAAAGCCTCGACGCTCGCGAAGGCGTTTTTCGCCGCGGCAATGGTGGTTTGCACATCTTCATCCGTATGGGTCGCGCCAAGGAAGGCGGCCTCGTACTGTGAGGGCGGTAGCCATACGCCGGCTTCCAGCATCGCGCGGTGAAATCGCCCGAAGGCGGCTGTGTCTGATTGACTCGCGCTGGTGAAATCGATTACGGGTTCGCTCGTAAAGAACCAGGTGAACATCGCGCCTATTCGATTGGTCACGAGCGGCACGCCGGCGCGGGCGGCTTCTGCGGCTACGCCATCTGCCACTGCGGCTGCTACAGATTCGAGCCCTGCGTAGACCTCGGACTTATGCTCGCGGAGATAGCCTACTGTAGCCAGGCCGGCGGCCATGGCTAGTGGGTTGCCACTTAGAGTGCCGGCCTGGTAGACGGGGCCAAGCGGGGCGAGCACGCGCATGATCTCGGCTCGCCCGCCGAAGACGCCGCAGGGCAGGCCGCCGCCGACGATCTTGCCGAGCGTGGTCATGTCAGGAGTGATTGCGTAGCGCTGCTGCGCGCCGCCGTACGCCACGCGGAATCCGGTCATGACCTCGTCGAAGATCAGCAACGCACCGTACTTAGTCGTAAGCGCGCGAAGTGCTTCCAGATAGCCATCGGCCGGAATCACGGTGCCCATGTTGCCGACGACGGGCTCGAGGATGATGCAGGCGATCTGGTTCGGCCGCGCGGCGAAAGCTTGCTCGACAGCAGAGATGTCGTTGTAGGGCAGGGCGAGGGTGAAGTGGGCGATCTCTTCCGGCACGCCAGCTGAGCCGGGAATGCCGAAGGTTGCGACGCCCGAGCCTGCCTTGACTAACAAGCCGTCGGCGTGGCCGTGATAGCAGCCTTCAAATTTGAGGATGTATTTGCGACTGGTAAAGGCGCGCGCGACGCGAATCGCGGACATGGTCGCTTCGGTGCCGGAGGAGACGAAGCGCAGCATCTCGATCGATGGATAGGCCTCGACAACGAGCGAGGCGAGCTCTGCCTCGGCAGCGGTCGAGGCGCCGAAGCTCGCGCTGCGTGCGGCGGCAGCCTGGATCGCGGCGACGGCCGGAGGGAAGGCGTGGCCGAGAATCATCGGGCCCCAGGAGCCGAAGTAATCGATGTAGCGGTTGCCGTCCGCGTCCCAGAGGTAGGCGCCCTCGCCGCGCTCGACAAACGGCGGCGCGCCGCCGACTGCGAGGAAGGCGCGCACGGGTGAGTCAACCCCGCCGGGCAGAAGAGTTTGTGCGCGGGCGTGGAGAGCGGCAGAACGTGTGTGCAACAGCATAGGGCCAAGTATATCGACCTGTTGGGGCCGGGGCGCGGCTCATGGGAACGCCGCTTCAACACTACGCTGTCGATGCCACCTTCTTTGTTCCCCGGTGATCAAGCGCAAGAAGCACCGCGGACAGCATGAGCAGGAGGGTGATAATGCCCTGCGAGATGACGCAGTAAAGGCACCACACGTGGATGACCTTCGCCTCAATGCGAGTAAGCGAAAGCGCGTAGAGGAAGCCCGTAGCCGAGCCGAGAAAAAGCAAGAGTGACTGCCGGGTGAAGCTCAAGCCCACCAGCGCGGCATAGCCGGCGATCCCGATCAACGCAACAGGCACGCCATGCACGACGGCGAAGCGGCTGTGATTGACGATGCCGCAATCCCAGCGTTCGTTGATGTCGCAGGGCTCAGTGTCCTGCGAGTAGTGCACGTGCAAAGCGAGGCCTGAAACGACCATGCCGCACAACGCGACCAAGGCAAATAGTATCCGCACTTTCATCCCTCCTGGTGTCTGTGGGCCGGCAAAGCGCTAGTAGCCCTATTCTGCATAGACGGACGGCAGGGGGGAAATCGATGACGTTTCCGCAAGGGCGCCCGGCAGATCTAGGAATGTCCATTTGGCGAAGGTGCTTTCGGCGCAGACTTTGGCTGTGGGTCGTGCTCGACTGGTGCGCCCGGCTCGGCGACGGCCGTACCATGAATCGCGTCGCTCGAGCCTGCATCGGAAGCCTTGGAGGCCTTGCCGTTGGTCGTGTCGGCAGGCGCATCTAGTCGCCTGGCGGCACTTTGACCACTTTGGCCGCCGCCGGACTGCGAGCCACTGCTGCCGGACTGCGAGCCACCGCCGCCGGACTGCGAGCCACCGCCGCCAGAGGACGAACCGCCGCCCTGGGGAGCCTGTTTTACTGACGTATCCGGAGTGTAGGTCTTGCCCTCGTCGGTTTTCTTCTGCTTATTGCAGCCGCTTGCCGCCAGCACCGCGCAGATGACGAGTGCACCTGCCAGAAGCCGCCTTCGTTCGACACATCCAATCATGACCGCTCTCCTGCCAGGTCGGACTTCCGCCCCGATACGGTGAGATGTGCTCAAGGCTCGTCGCGGACGCAAGCGCACTGAGCAACGATGTGGGTTAAGTTTCAGCGCTGTGGAAGCGGGTGGCCATTGAGCACGCCGACTGGACGGCCGCCGGGGACATCAGGGTGGTAACTCGTGTCAATCAGGCCCAGATTGCGCGCCAGGCCCAGTCTGGACTGGTTGAGCTGGTAGACCGCGGTCACGTACTGCGTTTGCGCCTGGGCGAGGGTGGACTGCGACTGGGTGAGGGGCAGGTTGGTATCGACGCCGGCCCGGAAGCGATCCGAGGACTGCTGGAGCTCGGTCGTGGCTAAATCGACACTGCTCTTCGCGACCCGAACGAGCTCTTGCGAGGTGCGCAGATCAATGAGGCTGTCGCGCAGCTGCTGATCAATCTGCGCGGTGATGTTTCCGATCTGGGCGCGGATATTCTGGAGCTGGTACTCGGCTGTATCGCGATCGCTGCGGAATCTGGCTTCCTGAAAGATAGGGATGTTGAGCGAGCCGGTGGCTGCCCAGGTATCGTGGTAGAGCAGCCCCGGAACCCCGGTCACGCCGTAGTTGCCGTTGAAGATCAGGGTGGGCAGGCGCTCGTGGGTGGCGGCCTTGCGCTCATACTCGGCGGTGCGCAGCTGCTCGAGCAGAGACTGATAGTCCTGACGGTTGACCAGCGCCTGGCGGCGGGCCTCCTCAATCGTCACCGTTTCAAGCTCAGCGTAGGGAGTAGCGTCGGTCAGCTCAGTCTGCTGGTCAGGGGCGAGGCCGATTTCGCGATTGAGCGCGATCTTTGCCTTGGCGAGGCTGTTCTCATCGCTGATCACGGTCTGCTGCTGGGTCTGATACTGCACGCGCGAGCGCAGTTCGTCGAGGTTGGCGGTGATGCCGGCTTTGTGCTTTTCAACACTCTGGTAGAGCGTGGCCTCGTCCGATTTGAGCAGGGCGCGCGCGTTGTCTACCTGGGATTGCGAGGCTACTGCACGCAGATAGGCAGTGCCCACATTGAGCACGACCATGCCTCGGGAGGAGCTGGAGTTCGCCCGCGCTGCTTTTTCGCTGTGGCGGAAGGCACGCACCAGGTCGAAGCCTGCCAGGTTAAAGAGGTACTGCGAGAGATTGGCCTGACCCTGAGTTACGGTCACCTTCGCGATGTAGGAAATATCGATCGCCGCCGAGGCATTGCCGCCCATGCCGCCGCTGAGTACCGGAGCCAGCTGGGCCAGCAGTCCGGGTCGAAATCCCTCAGCCTGCAGGTTGAACTGGTGCACAGCTTCCGAGCCCTGCACGTCGAGGTTGGGCAGCAGAACGTTGAGAAGGGTGAGCTCCTGGGCACGTTGCTGCTGTTCACTTTGGCGCGCGTATACCAGGCCGAGATTATTATCGAGGCCCATGCGCAGGGCGTCGTCGAGCGAAAGCTTGATGACCTCGGGCCGGGCGGGGAGCTGCTGCACGCTGCCATAGTAGGGGTTAAAGAGCGAGCTGGTAGTGGGCACCTGCAGTGCCGAACTGCTGGTTGCGCTGGTTCCGGTGGGGCTTGCGCCGGAGTTGGCCGAGGTGGCCTGCTGTGCCGTGCCAACCGTCGCCGAGAACACCATGGCCGCTGCCACTCCCATGGCCAGAGTTCGGGCGGTCAAGGCGCCTGCGGCCCTCCTCTCCATGCTGCCCAGCGCTGCCTTCATGCTTCAGGATTCCTCGGTCTTTCAGCTTGCTCCGGCAATCAATCGCAAGAGTCCCTAGATTAGAGTGCAGTATAGGCGGCAGGTTGCCAAATCTTGTCGCCCGGCGAGGGCCAAGGCTGGAGTCACACGCATCGCGACTACCATTCAGACCGGCATGCGCATGCTGACCGGCAAAAAGTAACCATTGTCCGGGTGCAGCGAGCAACAGTGTGGGGGTCATGCCCATCCCAAAGGACTAGAGTGCGTTTCGACGGCTGGAGACGCATCGAGCAAGGCCCGCCAGCATCTCCAGCGGCTCATGGCGAGAAGACTGGCGACGATGACACGCATTCTGTTAATCGAGAACAAGGTTCTGCCGCTGCATCGACTGCGCAGCGATAGTAGACGGTCGGGCGTTCCGTTTCTTTACGAGTCGGCGACGACGGCGACGGAGCTTGAGCGTTTGCTCGGGCGGCAGCCGAGTGTTCTGGTCAGCACCTTGGACGGACTTGCGGGCGATGAAGATGCAGGTTTTTCTGGCCTGTCCGTAACGGAGCTTGCGTGTATCGCTCGCGAGGCCGGTGTTCTGCTGCTGCTGATTGGGGGGGACAGCCGAGAAGAACGAGTGAGATTGTGCCAGCTTGCCGGTCTCTACCTGTGTTCGTGCCGGCGCAATCGGCTTGCCTGGCTGCCAATGATGCTTGACCAGGCGGTGCGCGAGTCTCGTGGAAGCGAGGAGCGCCAGCAGAATCTGGTTACCGCCAAGGCCCAATTGCAGCATGCAGCCGAACACATGCGCGAGGTGCAGAAGCTGGCCATCATAGGTCGGCTTACCGGATCCATCGTCCACGAGATCAACAATCCGCTGGAATCTATCACCAACCTGGTTTACCTGCTGAGCTGCGACGCGCAACTAGCGTCACACCTCCGTCCCTATGTGAGCCTGGCGGAGCAGGAACTGAACCGTGTCACGCAGATTACCAAGCAGACGCTCAGCTTCTATCGTGATACGCAAACTCCGGTTCGGGTCGAGCTGTCAGCACTGCTTGAAGAGGTGCTGGTACTGTATGCGCGGCGGCTCGGCGAAAAGCGGATTGAGGTCGCACGCCGCTATGAGTCGGAAGAGCCGGTGCTGCTGTTTCCTGGAGAGATGCGCCAGGTGTACGCCAACCTGCTGGCCAATGCCATTGAGGCGACCGCGGCCGGTGGGCGCATTGTGTTGCGCATCCATCGCGCGCGCCGAAGGCTGCCCGAGGGAGCGGTAGAGGGGTTGCGCCTGCTGGTAGCCGATAGCGGCAGCGGGATTGCGCCTGAGGTGCGGCAGAAGCTTGGGCAGCCATTCTTTACGACCAAAGGGCAGCGCGGGACAGGGTTGGGCCTGTGGGTGTCGCAGTCCATTGTCAGGCGCTACAACGGCGAGATCCAGCTGCGGTCCTCGACCGCTCCAGGACGGCACGGGACTACATTCAGCATCTTTCTGCCCTTCAATCTGGGTCCGCAGGTAGTCGATCTGGCTGCCGCCGGCCAAAAGGTACAGGCGCCTTCTGGTGGGTCTCTGGCTGCCGAAAGGGTTCAGTTGCGTGCTGGCACAATCTAGCGTCGACCCGCTTAACAAGGTTGGTCGTGAAAGTTTCGACAGATTTACAAAACTGGATTCATCCTTCGATTGAAAAGCGCTCCGAGATGAACGCAATGGTTGCATATTGGAACGGGTGCCCACTCCGGCATCAGCTGGAAAAGGGCGGGCTGCTTTTGCTTTACTCGCCTTTGCTGTTCCCGTAGCCTCGAGTTCGTGGTGGATTGCGCAAGGTCTCGCTACTGCAAGGCCAGGCCTTGCGGATCGAGACGCCTGGTATGTGCGGATTGCGCAGCTCGCGACGGTGGAGACAAAGGTATGGAGCCGCAGGCACAGAGTTACTCTTCACCCCAGTGGCCGCTTCAGGACGCGGCGCGCATCGCGGCGGCTGATAAAGGCTCGGCTGCGCGCATTGCAGCGATCTCAAACGAAACGGCAATCCACGGCCTTGAGCAGGAGCGTCTTGCAGCTCTGCACAGCCTGGCCATTCTTGATACACAAGCCGAGCAGCAATATGACGATCTGACCCGGCTGGCTTCCTACATCTGCGGCACGCCAATGGCTTTGATCTCGCTGGTGGATAAGGACCGGCAATGGTTCAAGTCCAAGGTGGGCATTGCGCTCGAGGGCACCGCTCGATCGGAGTCTGTCTGCGCGTATACGATTCAGCAGCCCGGGCTTTTCATTGTGCCCGATGCCGCGCAGGATGAGCGATTCAGCGGCATGCCGCTGGTGACAGGTGGCGTTTTCCGCTTCTATGCCGGGGCGCCGATCACAACCGTGGACGGCCACAAGATCGGCAGCCTGTGCGTGCTGGACGCGAAACCGCGCGAGCTGAGTGAAGAGCAGAAGCAGGCGTTGCTGGTGTTGAGCCGGTCGGCCACGGCGTACCTGTCCATTCGCGGGCAGGTACAGCAGCTGCTCAAGAATGCCGACGAGCGCCGGGCAGTCGAGTACCAGCTGCGCGAAAACCATACTTTGCTGGAACAAGCCAACCGGCAGCTGCAGTTACTGGCTGCAACGGATGCTTTGACCGCCCTACCGAACCGCAGGGTGCTCGAGGCAAGCCTGGATGAACTGCGCCAGGCGCCTGCAGTGCCGGGCAAGCCACTCTCGGCGCTGATGATCGATGTCGATCACTTCAAGCGGGTCAACGATACATTCAGCCACGAGACGGGCGACCTGGTGCTGAAGCGGGTTGCCGAGCTGCTGCGGTCTTCAGTCCGCGACACGGACCTGGTATGCCGATATGGAGGCGAGGAGTTTGTCATCCTCATGCGGGGCGCCGGGAGCGAGGTGGCGCTGAAGCAGGCAGAGCGGCTGCGGGCCATGGTTGCCGAGGATACGCAGGGCGCTGTGCCGGTCACGATCAGCATCGGGGTAGCGACTGCAACGTGCGAGCAATGGCAGCAGGAGTTGCCGTCCGTGCTGCCGGAAGCGGACAAGGCCCTCTACGCAGCCAAGCACGGGGGCCGCAACTGTGTTCGCAGCGCTCAACAGCTGACTCGGCAGTGAGACTGAGCGATGCGCTAGGCGTTACAATCGAGGAGATGCAAGCTCTTCGGATCGCTGCTTCTTCGCTCTTTCTGGCCCTGGGTATGGCCTTGTTCTCGGGTGCTGCGGCCCATGCGCAGTTCGGTGGCGCGCAAACGCCGCCGAGCACGCCTATCCAGAATGCAAAGCCGCTGCACCCGCCCCCTGGCGCCAAGGTCGCGCTGCTGGAGTTTGAAGACATGGAGTGCCCGGACTGCGCGCGAGCCAACCCGCTGCTGAAGCAGGCTGCCGCGAAGTACCACATCCCGTGGGAGCGTCATGATTTCCCACTCTCGATGCACGTCTGGAGCTTTGACGCGGCGGTCAATGCGCGCTGGTTTGATACCAAGGGCAAGAAGTTTGGGGATGACTATCGGGATGCGGTGTTTGCCGCGCAGCCCAGCATTCAGACCCAGGATGACCTGCGCAGCTTTACGCAGAAGTTCGCGACCGACCACAAGCTGGCGCTGCCGTTTGCCATGGACCCGCAAGGGAAGCTTGCCGCCGAGGTCAAGGCCGATTACGCGCTGGGGCAGAGCATCGGTATCCGGCACACGCCGACGATCTGGGTCGTGACGGACAAGAAATCCGGGGCGCCCTATGCCGAGGTGCTGGATCGAAATCGGCTGTACGAGATGCTCGATGAGGCCGAAGCGCAGACGAAATAGGGGCAGGCTTCGCGTATCTGAGACACAGTCGGCACCTTGGTAACAGGACAGCGCCGGAACTCCTGCCGATAGCTTACGCATGCGCCGCCTTGTCATATGCTGCATGCTGGTCTTTCTCCAGAACGCGATCTACGCCGCGGACGCCAAGCCGCCCAAGCCGCCCAGGCCGCCCAAGGTACACACGGTTGTACTGGGCGCGGGCAAGAAGGTTCCCTACTCGAGAGAGGGTGACCCGGCTGGAGCCGGCGTGACCGAGAGAGACCTGCGGGTGCGACCGCTGGTGGTCGACGGCAAGATCAAGGAGTGGACGGCTGGGGAGTCACACGATGTGACTGATCGCAGTTTTGCGATTCGTCGCGCTATCCGGTTGAATGATGCCCTGCCTACGGATAAGACTGAGCACTGGGTGTGGCAGCGCGGGCCCTGGCTGTTGATTGATCGTACAGTTGGGCACGTGGTCGCGCTGCACCTGCCTGACTACGATCCTGGCGTTTCCGATGTCGCCTGGTTCCGGGACTATGCGGCTTACTGCGGGCTGACAGCCGGAGGAAAGCAGTTGTATGCGGTGGTTGCACAAGTAGCGGCACGCAAGCCTTTGGTTGCGAAGAAGCTTCAGCCTTGGAATCCGCTCGATCATCCCTCACCGGCGTGTGCGCCTGCTGCGTGGCAGAGGGAGCCGCTGCAGATTACGTTTCAGCCAACGGGTGGTCCTGCGGCGAGCTTTGACCTGGTTGGTCTTTCGGCAGTGTTGGTAGAAGACGGGGACAGCGCCGAAGAAGCCAAACCGGACTAGGACTGGCCCGCTGCCTTTAGCGCTGAAGGCAGCCAATAAGAGCGTGAGAGTGCGCTGGCATTTCACCGCGTCAATGCTGCTTTGTGCATGCAAGAAACGCTTTGCAGTGCTCGCTCTTCTCACTCAGCAATTCAGCGTGAAGGGAACACCATGGCGACCAAGAAGAGCGAAGGCAAGGAAGATACGAAGACGTCTCGCTGCTGGCCCGGCTTTGAGCCTGTGCCAGGCAAGAGCGAGCACGAGCAAGGCAGCTGCCGCAAGAAGCCAGCAAGCCGCAACGGCGGTAAAGAGCCCGATCGCGAGACCTCGCGCAAGAAGCAGATCTCGCTGGGGGGTAGACGCGCCGAGCAGGCAAAGACCAAGTCGCCAAATGCCGCGGAACGCAAGTCAGTAAGTAAGACAGCAAAGAAGAGCGCAGCCAAGAAGACGGCAACGAAGAAAAGTAGTAGATCGAAGCCGGCGGCAAAGAAGAGCACCAGCAAGGCGGCCTAACAATCAGGCGCGTGGCAAAGTGGCTGATTGTTGTCTGCTTCTCTGCTCTGCTCGAGAGCTGAGGAGTACGTTCGCGGAAGTCTCCGAGGGTAGGCGGTTTACGAAGCTAGTCCGCTTACCTCGGGAGTGAGATTCTCTTTTCTTCCTGGCAATCCTTTCTGCCTCCTGCCTGCTTTCGGGATCCCGAACATATCGTCTAGCCCCTTGACATCTTTTTCGATTTGTTCGAGGTGCAACTGCATCGCTTCGGTAAGTACGTCGCAGTCTATCGCCTCGCCCGATTTTGGATACATACGGGACGCCAGCTTTTTAGCCGAATAGAGGTCCTTCATTCGCTGGGCAGCAGATCATCTAAAGTCTCCGCTGCTATTACTCTTAGTCCTTAGTGTCTTGCGGGTGTGGCTGAGCCAAACTGCAAATGCCGGCTTTGAGGTGAGCTGTAGTAGTGTGAACGACAGAGCATTGTGAAACTCGAGAACAGGAGTGACTAAGCAACCTGCGTGCACTCCTTGTAGCCTGGCAGAATGGCGTCCTTCTATCGAAGTACCGTTGCCGAGTTCTTCGCCCAATCCAATGAAGCGGTGCTCGCGTGTTTAGGGGTTGCATATGCAAACCGGGAATATCCAGTCTCTACTCCGACCAAACACTAACCTGAGAGAGACTTGGCTTCGATTCGCCAAGCTCTTATAACATGCAGTCTACACTCCGAGGCCTGAAACTCATGGGGATTGCTCCTCGAGTTCTCGATTCCTCGCAAGGAAGTAAGGACAGATGTAGTCCTTTTAGTCGGCGACGTCATCATCATCCTTGAGGCGAAGACCGGGGAAACTGACGCGCCGGCGAAGCAGCAAACCGAGGATTATGCGCTGCTGCTGCACTACTTCCATCAAGCGTCGGCGGGCCGTCGGATTGTGCCTATCCTTGTTTCCCACTCGGATTCCACAGCGCAAGAAGAGACTGCAATTGATGCTCTACGTCAGCGCTAACTCTTTCCGCAGTTGCCTGCTTATTGGATCGCTCCGGTTGCCCGCACATCGTGGGGTACTTTACCAAAGATATTGCTGGAGATCATACCTTTTCGCCAAAGTCGGTGGATAACGCGTCCCCAACTTTTCTGGTAAGCTGATCGAAAGTAACACTAGATATTGTGGTTCTCGCTTGACTTGGCCCAGCGGGTAGCGCTACCTTCCTTCTCAGCGCTGCTTCACCCCAGAGACAGCTGAGGAGCCCGCCCGCCGCCTGTGCGTCCGAGCGTAATCACCCCGACATCCGTCCACTACCTGAGCACCCAAGGAGTTTTCATGGCACAGACCGCATCCGGTTCGACTCTCAAGACCGCCCCCCCAGCGCTTGCCTTTACCCGCCACTTCTCGTCGGCGACTGTTTCGCCGTATGACCAGGTCCAGTGGGAGCGCCGAAGCGCCATCATTACCGACTTCGCGGGCAAGACGATCTTTGAGCAGAAGGATGTGGAGGTGCCGGTTGACTGGTCGATGACGGCGACCAATATCGTCGCTTCGAAGTACCTGCATGGGCAGATCGGGACTTCGGAGCGCGAGGGCGGCGTGCGCGACTTGATTGCGCGGGTGGCCGAGACGATCCGCGACTGGGGGATGGCGGGGGGCTACTTCGCTACGCCGGAAGATGCGGCGATTTTTCATGACGAGCTTGTGCATTTGCTCGTGAACCAGAAGGTCGCGTTCAATTCGCCCGTATGGTTCAACGTAGGCTGCGATCGCCTCGAACCCGACTCTGATGCCCGCAACTGGCACTGGGACCCGAAGACGCGCGAAGTCCGCTACTCCGTGACTGGCTACCGGAATCCGCAGTGCTCGGCCTGCTTCATCAACTCCGTCGAGGACTCGCTTGACTCGATCCTGACGCTTGCAAAGACCGAGGGCATGCTCTTCAAGTGGGGGTCTGGCACGGGGTCTAATTTGTCGACGCTGCGCGGCTCGACGGAGCAGCTTTCGGGTGGCGGTACGGCTTCCGGGCCGCTGAGTTTTATGCGTGGCTTCGATGCGTTTGCGGGTGTGATCAAGTCGGGCGGCAAGACGCGGCGCGCGGCGAAGATGGTGATCCTCAACGTCGAGCATCCGGATATCGTCGACTTTGTCGAATGCAAGATGAAGGAAGAGGCGAAGGCGTGGGCGCTGATGCGCGAGGGCTATGACGGCTCTTCGGGGCCGGACTCGGAGGCATACTCTTCGATCTTTTTTCAGAACGCGAATAACTCGGTGCGCGTGACGGACGAGTTTATGGAAGCGGTGGAGCGGGATGGTGAGTTTACGACGCGCGCGGTGAAAGACGGCGCGCCGGTGAAGACTTACAAAGCCCGCGACCTGATGAACAAGATTGCCGAGGCGACGTGGCAGTGCGGCGACCCGGGCATGCAGTACGATACGACGATCAATCGCTGGCACACGTCGAAGAACACGGCGCGGATCAATGCGTCCAATCCGTGCTCGGAATACATGTTTCTCGATAACTCGGCTTGCAATTTGGCGAGCTTTAATTTGATCAAGTTTGTGGATGCGGGTGGGACGTTCGATATTGAGAGTTATCGTCGCGGTGTGGATGTGATGATCACGGCGATGGATATTCTGATTGATAACTCGGGCTACCCGACGGAGATGATTGCGCGTAACTCGCATGATTATCGGCCGCTTGGATTGGGGTATGCGAATCTGGGCGCGCTGCTGATGTCGTTTGGGCTGCCGTATGACTCGGACGCTGGGCGCGACTTTGCTGCGGCACTGACTGCGATCATGTGCGGCGAGGCTTACCTGCAGTCGGCGAAGCTGGCGGAGAAGGCGCCTGCAATTGCTTCGGCTACTTCGCTGACTCAGGGCGAGCGTACGGGTGGGGCGTGCCCTGGGTTCTCTGTCAATCGCGAGCCGTTTCTCGATGTGATCCGGATGCATCGTGCGGAGGTGAATAAGATTGGGCGCTCGCGCCAATCGTCGGAGCCGTTTGTTGCGCCGCAATTGGCGGAGATGATCGCGGCTAGCGTGGATTGCTGGGATAAGGCGCTCGCCGCTGGTGAGAAGTATGGCTATCGCAACTCGCAGGTGACGGTGCTCGCGCCTACGGGGACGATCGGTTTCATGATGGACTGCGACACGACTGGCATTGAGCCTGACCTGGCGCTGGTGAAGTACAAAAAGCTGGTCGGCGGCGGGATGATCAAGATCGTGAACAACACTGTGCCGTCGGCGCTGTTCAAGCTCGGCTACTCAAATGATGAGGTGAATGCAATCGTCAGCTACATTGACGCGACGGGCACGATCGAGGGCGCGCCGTCGGTGAAGGCTGAGCACCTGGCGGTGTTTGATTGCTCGTTCAAGCCGGCCAAAGGTACCAGGTCGATCCAGCCTGGCGGGCACGTGAAGATGATGGCGGCTACGCAGCCCTTTCTTTCGGGGGCTATCTCGAAGACGGTGAATTTGCCGCATGATGCGACGATTGAGGATGTTGCGGATGCGTATGTCGAGTCTTGGCGGATTGGGTTGAAGTCGGTTGCGATCTATCGCGATGGGTCGAAGGGCGCGCAGCCGTTGAATGTTTCGGATGGCGATAAAGCGAAGGCTACCGGGACCGGGAAGACTGAAAGTGCGGACGAGATTGCGCTGGCCCAGGCGCGCATCGCTGCGCTTGAGCAGGAGCTGTTGGCGCTGCGCACCGCCGCCGCGAAGGTTGTCAACGCTGCGCCGCTTGCAAGTCCGCTCGCAGGACAGCTTGCAGGGCAGGACCAGCAGGCGCCGCCGCGGGCTGTTCGACATCGTCTGCCGGATGAGCGGGCATCGCTGACGCATAAGTTTTCGATTGCCGGGCATGAGGGGTATATCACTGTAGGGCTGTATCCGAACGGGCAGCCGGGCGAGATCTTTATTCGCATGGCGAAAGAGGGCTCGACCATATCCGGGCTGATGGACTCGTTTGCGACGGCGATCTCGCTTGCGCTGCAGCATGGCGTGCCGCTCAAGCTGCTGTGCGAGAAGTTTGCGCACTCGCGGTTTGAGCCTTCGGGCTGGACCGGGTCAGAGACGCTTGGGTACGCGAAGTCGATTATGGATTATCTGTTCCGGTGGATCGAGCTGCGGTTTCTGTCGGGGACGCAGCTGCCGTTGTTTGCCGGACTCGCTGAGAACAGCGGCAAGACCGCAGGTGCAGGTGATCGCGGCTACGGTGCAGGTGCAGTTTCGATCCCGGTTGCGGGCACGCTGTCCGATGATGGGATTCAGTTCACTTCGCCGCTTCCGTTTGCGCCTGAGCAGCACGCGTCCACGCGTGGGATGGGGGCTACGTCTGCTCCTGAGGGTGGGTTGGTGCGGGAGGTTTCGAGCACCAGCGCTGAGGCTCCGGCCCGGGTGGAGGATCGTGGTGTCTACCACGCGGCCGATGCCATGCGCGGGATGTATGACATGGGGGATGCTCCCAGTTGTTTGACGTGCGGGGCGATTATGGTGCGGAGTGGGAGTTGCTATCGGTGCATGAGTTG
>CAXTMM010000068.1:0-12963 GCA_964245415.1 uncultured Acidobacteriaceae bacterium
GCCTACAACGTCTATCTCGATAGGTCCGACATTGCCACCGCCCGCGCCGTCGCCCGCGACATACGCGCCTCCAGCGGCGGTCTAGCCGGCGTCAAGGCTCTCGGCCTTATGGTGAACGGCCATGCCCAGATCTCCATGAACATCACCGACTTCCGCCAGACTCCCATCAGCCTCGTCTACGCCGCCATCGAGCAGTGTGCCCGTCACGCCGGTGCCGCGCCCATCCGTGGCGAGCTCATCGGCCTGCTCCCCGAGGCGGCCTATGAGCAGGATGCCGCCTGGGTGCGTCAGTTAGACGGGTTCTTTCCGTCGGAGAAGATCCTTGAACGCCGTCTGGCCAGCCCACTCGCCTGGCCGTCCGCCTGACGCATCCAAAGCGAAGAGGCCAAAGAAGAAGAATCGTTACCGCAGTACTAGCCAGTTGCGCCCGAGTCGCGCGAAACAACGATCGCCGAGCATCGTCAGTCTAAGATAGGGGCAGGCGACAAGCCGCACCCCTTACAGCACCACCTGTCAGGCGCCATGCCTGGTGTTTTAGAAGGAGAACCATCGTGAACTGTCTCAAGGCCCATCTCGGCTTCAACCGGCGCCTCTCGCGCTATGCGTCCGCAGCCGCGCTGCTCGCTGCCCTCGCCACCGCGCCTGCCCACTCAGCCCAGCTCACCGGCGAAGCCCGCGGCGCTATCCCCAAGGATGTGCAGCAGATCATCGTCGTCGACTACCGCGCCATGCAGAACTCCCAGGCCGCCATGGACCTCAAGGCCCGCGTCATGCCACCCGAGCTCAAGCAGCTTGAGAAGGCCCTCGCCACCTCCGGCCTCAACGACAACCATGACGTCGAAGAGCTCGCCTTTGCCTCCTTCCGCACCGCTGACAGCGGCGACAACGCCAAGATCATCGGCATTGCCCAGGGCCAGTTCTCCGTCGCCGATATGGTCGCCACCTTCAAGAAGCAGAAGGTCAAGGCAGTTGTCCTGCGCACCAACAAGATGTACCCCATGGGCGGCAGCGGCATGCTCGTCGCCTTCGTCAACCCCACCACGATGATCTTCGGCGCCTCTGACGCGCTCAGGTACGCGCTCAACGTGCGCGACGGCTTTTCTCCCAGCATGCTCACCAACCAGGCCATGCTCGAGCAGATGGCCTCCGTCGACACAGAGCCGCTCTGGAGCCTGCTCGACCAGAAGGGCACCCAGATCATGATGCGCAGCGTGATGGGCCAGGCCTCGCAGCTGGCCGACTTTGACACAGTCCGCAAGCGCCTGATCAGCTCGCGCTACAGCATGAACTTTGACAACGGGGTTAAGTTCAATCTCTCCGTCATCACCCCGGACACCTTCACCGCCGCGACCATGTCGTCCTTGATGAACGCAGCCGCCATGTATGAGAAGGTAAGCGGCAACCCTACTGAAAAGCAGGCTATCGATTCAACCGACATCTCGTCCAACGCCGGGGTTCTCGACGTAAAGTTCTCCTCCTCCGACAGCCAGTTCACCAGCCTCTTGAAATCGCCTCTCTTTCAATCCGTCGTGCACTAGCAGGAGTTTCGCTCACGCACAGGATTTGGAGTTAACGCTAAAAGCGTGAACGGCCGGCCGATCTCGGCTGCGTGTTTCTTCGTGTTCGTCGATACCCCGCAGTTTCTCGGGGCTTACTCGTGCACATCCTTCCTGCTCTCTGCCTTGACCGCAACCGTTCTCGATCAATAACACCTTTCGGCGTGATCACCATCATTGGGGACACCAGCAAGTTTCAAACGGGGCTTCCTGGAGAGAGCTCCGCTTATTGCTTAAGCAGCTTTTATTCGCTCGCATTAGCCGCGCGATCAGTCATCTAGCCGGCATAGGCGACAATTAATTTGCGTCAGATCAACATCCTTGATGATCGTCTAACAACTTCACCGGACAAATCAGCTTCGCAGTAAGCGGGCGCGATTGCAGGTATTGATCCGAATGTCGCAAAGCTCTTTACCCTCCTCCTCTCACCTCGCGCTCTTAAATGCAATCCAGCCGGCCCGACCGCGTGCCCCCGTGATCGCGCTCATTGTTTCTCAAACTTCCAGAAAGTCAGAGGCTTCATCGTAATGACAGACGATCTCACAACATTATTGTGCCTGTTCCACCACCAGGCTCAGGCGCAGGCGGCGCTTGAGGACCTTGCCGGCGCGGGTGTTCCACAAACATCCATCTCTCTGATTGAAAGCGCCGCTTCCGGACGCGGACAGACCGCAGACGCAGAAGCTAGGCTCCAGCAATTAGGCGTTCCCGAGCGCGATCAGCGCCATCTTCTTGAAGGCGTTCGCGGCGGCGGCGCAATCGTGGTCGTCGAATCGATTGCAGATCGCGTCGCGAATGTCGAACGCATCTTCGGCAAGCATAAAGCTGCCAAGATTGACGAAGCGGCTGTAGAGCCACCTGCGCGCGAGGTCCTTCCCATGGCTGCGCCACTGGTTGCAGCTGCGGCTGCCGCTGAGGCGGTCATTCCGGTTGTCGAAGAAGAGCTTGTCGTCGGCAAACGCGAAGTCAACCGCGGAGGCGTTCGCGTGTATCGCCGGCTCGTCGAGGTGCCCGTTGAACAATCAATTAACCTTCGAGAAGAACACGTCGCAGTGGAGCGGCACCCTGTCGATCGGCCGGTCACAGAGCAGGACCTGGCTCGGCAGGGCGAGCACACCATCGAGCTGACCGAGACCGCAGAACAGGCAGTGGTCAGCAAAAGCGCCTACGTGGTCGAAGAGGTGCACATCGGCAAACAAGCGAGCGAACGCACCGAGCACATCCACGACACGGTGCGCCAGACAGAAGTGGAAGTCGAAGAGATTCTTCCAGAGACTGAGCGAAGCCTGCGATCAAACCAGGTATAAAACGGCTGACTACTTTCATCTTGCGCGTGAACTTTCACAACCCTTTCGTTCTCCAGGAGTAACACCATGGCTGACCGCGTTAAAGTCTACGAAGAAGCGCAGAAAAAAGGCTTGTCCATCTGGGCATGGCTTCTTCCGCTGCTGCTTCTCCTCGCTCTACTTATTTATTTCCTTACTCGGCATCCGGCAAGCACCAACACAGCGGCGGCGCCGGCCACAGTCGCGACGCCTGCCAACGGCACGCCTCAACTTGGAGCCGTTCGCTTTAATACGGATCAAGCGACCCTCACCCCGGATGACGAGGCCACACTCAAGACCGCTGCTGCGTTCATGAAGTCCAACCCAAACGCGCACTTGCGCCTCGAAGGGTATACAGATAGCACGGGATCGACTCCGCACAACGCAAGCCTGTCTGAGCAGCGTGCTTCAACTGTAGCTAACTTTCTCAAGGCTCAAGGCGTCGACAGCAGCCGCTTGACGGGCCAGGGCTTCGGTCCAGCAAACCCTGCTGACACCAACGGCACCGCAGCGGGCAAGGCAGATAATCGCCGGGTCGAACTCTTCACGCAACAGTAAGGTCTAAACTCAGCGGCTTTCAAGTCGGCTGCATATACAAGGAGACAAGTATGTCAAAGACAGTAGTTGGATTATTTAGTACTTTCGCAAAGGCGCAGCAGGTCAAGCAGACTCTTAGTGCGCAGGGCTATGAAGCTACCGTGATCGCAAACGATGATAACGAGCTGTCCGGCGCCGGCACATCGGCATCCGCATCGACACCTTCGGTTAAGAGCACTGCGGAAGGCATCGGCGAGAAGGTCGGCAGCTTCTTTCGCAACCTGACCGGCGGCGATGAGGCAGCGCAGACCCACTATGCAACCGGCGTCAATCAGGGCGGCGCTTTGGTCGCGGTTACCGTGAACGATCCCCAGGCGGCAGAGGTCGCTCAGCTTCTCACGCAGCACGGCGCCCGTGAGATCGAGAACGAATCTGCCGGCACATACGCTGAAAGCAGCACAACGCCTAGCGTCGCCAATGTATCTGGCGAGACAGTGATCCCGGTGGTCGAAGAACAGTTAGTGGTGGGCAAGCGCGAAGTCGACCGTGGTGGCGTTCGCATCTACTCCTACGTCACAGAGCGGCCGGTCGATGCCGAGATCGCACTCCACGAAGAGCGGATTAGCGTAGAGCGTCACCCGGTGAACCGGCCTGCAACTGCGGCAGACATTCAGGCCGGACGCGGCGCCGTTATCGAGATGACTGCTAGCGGCGAAGAGGCTGTAGTCGGCAAGACAAGCCGCGTCGTTGAGGAGGTATCTGTAGGCAAGCAGAGCAGCGAGCACACAGAAGCTGTTCATGACACGGTTCGCAGGACAGAGGTGGAAGTCGAGCAGCTGGCGGGAACCACGGGCCAGTTCGCTGAGACCAACCTTGATAAGAAGTCTTCCTAAAGCAGTGCCGGAATGAGTAGGAGCTGCACTTACGGCAGCTCCTACTCACTCGAAAGCACAACAGGACTCCCCTATGAACAGCGTGATGAACACACCCAACGAGCCTCCCCTTCCTTCCATGCGCTCTGAGAACACCTTAATGGTTGTCTCCGGCGAGCTTGATCCCGCATGTGCCTTCACTGCACTCCGCCTGCCCAGTGGTGAAGTCGTTCGCGTTGCGACGGCTCTCCTTATCCCGGCAACCGACGCCGGTCCGCAGCAGGATCAATTCCTCTCTTCGGACCTGGAAAGTGTGACCGTACCGCTCGTGGCGGAGAGGCTGGACGTTCGCACCCGCACTGTACCGACGGGCAAGGTACGCTTGCAGAAGACGGTTCAGGAATATGAAGAAGAGCTGAACGTTCCCCTCGCCGCCCGTACGTTTCGCGTCGAGCGCATTGCTCTTGACCAGGTAGTAGAGGCTCCGCCTCCGATTCGGCAGGAAGGCGACACTACGATCTATCCGATCCTGGAAGAGCGATTGATCTTGACCAAGCAACTGGTCCTGAAAGAAGAAGTTCGAGTCACCAAGGTTGAGTCAGAAACGCTCGACACCCAGGTCGTGTCTCTACGTCGTGAACATCTCGCCGTCGAACGAACTCCGGTCTAGATAGACATTGCCGGCGCAGCCGGAGCACGGGCGGAAAAGTAGTGTCAGTGCCGTCTTCAAGTGGAAGGCCGACACCTAGCGACGGCTCAACGTCGGTTTCCAGCTCACTGCGCCCCGTTCGCCGATCGAGATCACCAGGCTGCCACCCTGACCGTCCTTTACCTCAGGGCCGGTTGCTGTGTGCATGGCGCCGGCATCATCGGTATAGCTCATCGCCAAAGCTGCCGACCCAATCGCCTTGAACCGGTAGCTGTACACCCCATGCGGTGCCAGCCTGCTCACCCCAAAACTTGCGCCCGGGTAATCCAGTTCCACCATCTGCAAGGGACGATCGGTATCGTTCTCAATGGTTGCCGCGACAAACCGTGATTGGCACCCGGCAGCCAGCAAGGCAGCGAAGCCAACCCCGGCACAAGCCAAGCACGAACCAGAAAAACTCCAAAGAACGCTCATAGAGCGAGCTTAGAGTATTCTCCCCTGGCAAGCTAGATCGGGAGTCGCCGCTCCAAAATCCGCGCTGTCAACACAACCCCGCTCTCGTGGTTATGCAGCGTGATGGGAAACGCCAGCACGTTCCACACCCACTCCTCCCCCTTGCGAGGCTGGTTGAGGAGCCCCCGATACGTTCGGTCGATGTAGGTCTCGCGTGTCGTCGCCACCCTGTGAATGATCTCGCGCCAGTCAAACGCCAGTTCCGGCAGCTCGCGAAACATGTTCTTGCCCCGAAACCACTCCCTCGGCCGCTCCAGCAGCCGCGCGCAGGTTTCGTTCACATATTGCCACTCGCCCTTGCTGTCCAAGATCTCCAGCACCACTTCGTCGCCCATCGCCATGTTGATGCGCGAGTAAAAGAAATCACGCGCATCCACCATCACCGGCTTGCCCATGCGCTTTGATCGAAACGACCGCAGCGCCGCTACCAGGTCATCGACCGAGCTATACCCTTTGAGCAGGTGCATGTCCTCGGGCCCGCCAAAGCGCCGCTCAAGCGTCGCCGAAAGGATGATAATCGGCACCTCTGGCCGCTGCTCCCGCAGCTTTTCCGCTACATCGGTGCCAAACTTGCCCGCACCCAGGTGGTAGTCGAGCACCGCGACATCGATCGTGTGCAGCAGCGCCTCGGCCTCTTCAATACTCGAGGCCGTTTCCGTCAAATAACCATGCTTGTGAAGGATGGTAGCGCGCAGCAGCAGGTTATCTACTTGGTCGTCGAGCAGCAGCACACGGATCGGATCCTCGGCCGCGCCCAGTATGTCGAGTAGATACTGATCGTTATCTTCTGCCATAAGTGCTCTGTGATGCTAGAGCTTACGCTTGCCGATGCTAACTTTCTTGCCCGTTGTGGGACTTCTGTAACTTGCGTAATGTTTCGGGCAGGCGCTGGAAGACTGCTGCTGCCCTCAGCCACTGTCGATTGGCGATCGCCGGATATCCGCTGACCACCGCCCCGGCCTCCACATCACCCGGTATCCCGCTCTGTGCTGTCGCGATCGCGCCATCCCCTATCGTGCAATGACCTGCAACGCCGACCTGTCCGGCCAGGATGACGTTCCGCCCCACGCGGCTCGACCCCGCAAGCCCCACCTGCGCGCACAGGAGCGTGCCCGCACCGACCGAAGATCCATGTCCAACCTGAACCAGATTATCGATCTTCGCTCCCCGTCCGATCCGCGTCTCCCCGACGCTCGCCCGGTCGATCGCGGCCAGCGCCTGAATCTCCACCCAGTCCTCAAGAATCACCTTGCCGGCCTGCGGAATCTTGTACCAGCCGCCCTCGGCATCCTTGGCAAACCCGAATCCATCCGAGCCAACGACCGTTCCATTGCCAAGCGTCACATGGTCGCCCAGCACGCAATGCTCGCGAACCACCGCATGCGCATGCGCAAAGAGGTGCGACCCCGTCCGCACCCCCTCGTACAGCACCACGTGGGCCAGCAGCACACTGTTTGCGCCAATAACCGCCCTGGCCCCAATGACCACATAGGGCCCCACATGCACTCCCTCGCCAAGCTGCGCCGAGGGGTCGACAACCGCAGTGGCATGAACCCCCGGCGCATACTCAGGCGGCCGGTAAAAAATCTCCAGCGCCCGCGCAAACGCAAGGTAAGGATTCCTAAGCCGCAGCGTCACCGCCGGCACAGCAGGGAACTCAGGCTCGACCAGAATGGCCCCCGCTCGCGTCGTCTTTGCCAGTGGCGCATACTTCGGGTTTGAAACAAACGTAACCTGCTGCGGTCCGGCTTCCTCAATCCCGGCCACGCCCGTAATTTCTCCAGGCTCGCCAACGCTTGTATCCAAAGGCTCGTTCAAGCCGGCCGGACACAACTCGGCGTCCAGCGCACGGGCCAGATCAACTAACTTCATAGGCCGATTCTATCCCGCACCCGGTTTTGACCAACACCCTCGAACAGCACGCAGCCGCCTAGAAGCATCTACGCCGCCGACTGACCCTCCTGCGCAAAGTGATCCAGGCGTAAAGAAGCGCATGCAAGCGCCGGAGGGAGCCGCGTTCGAATCAAATTCATCTGCAAGGTCATGCTCGCTACTTCAACACAGGCGCGTCTCCCGAACCTATTTTGCAGGCAAACCAGAGACAGCTCGTTGATCAAAGGCGATACGGGCCTTTTCCACCTGTTCTAGATGCTGCTCTGCCCACATCCATACTCCGCAGAAGGCAGCTCCCAGGCTCAAACCTAAGCCGGTCAATTTGTATTCGACCTTTGGCGGTACAACCGGATGGACGGTGCGTTCGACCAGCCCTTCGCGTTCCATGGAGCGCAGCGTTTGTGTCAGCATTTTGTAGCTGATTCCCGGCACAAACTCCCTTAGTCGGGTGAACCGGAGCTCTCCTCGCTCCGTTAACACCTCAAGGATCAGCATCGTCCACTTGTCGGCGACGTGACCGATCAACTCCGTCACCAGCGCCTCCACGCGCGGGTCGGCTACTGCAATCGAGCCGCAGCTCTCATAAGCCTGAAGTAAGGCGATCTGCTCGGTCCTGAGCTGGAGCTTTGTTGCCATCGTCACACTCTCTCCCTGGTGCGTATTGCACTTGTAAGTGCCTACTTTCCGAAGGAGAGTAGCAGTTCTATAGTGCCATACAGGTCGCTTACGCTACACCAAGCCTTACTCTTGGAGGCAAAAGCATGCACTTGTTGCACCCTTGGCCACTCGGCAGGGCCTCATCGCCAGTAAGGCAACCGCCCGGCATTGCTGAGCCTACTCGTGGCCTCCGCATGATTCGCGCTCAGCGTGCTTTCTCGCGAGTATCCGCAGCCACGCATGGCGGTGGCCCCGTTCACGACACTCCTGCTTGCAGTGGCGTTTACCTGCTGAAGTCCTACTTGCACCCACAATCACTTGCAGCATAGAGAGGCTTTATGAAACTCGAAGGAAGAACGATCCTGATCACGGGCGGTACCAGCGGCATTGGGTTCGAACTGGCCCGACAGCTGATTGCACGCAACAATACTGTTATCGTCACTGGCCGTGATCCGCGCAAGCTGCAGCAGGCGAAGTCCAGCCTGCCCCCCGTTCACGTCATCCAGAGTGATGCCAGCAAACCGGAGGAGATGGATGCCCTGTTGCGGCAGGTCATCACGCAGTTTCCCGCCTGCGACACCCTGTTCAACAACGCAGGTATTATGCGCAACCTGAACCTCAACGACCGGCGTTCGTTGACGGACGTGACCCGGGAACTCGACATAAACCTGAATGGACCGGTGCAGATGGTGCAGGCGTTTCTTCCTCACTTTAAAAGCAGACCAAACGCGCTGATCGTCAACGTGTCATCAGGACTGGCCTTTATCCCCTTCCCTTTATCCCCGGTTTATAGCGCTGCCAAAGCAGGCATGCACGCGTACTCGCGTTGCCTGCGCGTGCAACTCAAAAATTCAAACGTCGCGGTAGTAGAGCTCGCCCCTCCCGGCGTAGAAACAAAGCTGTTTAGGGAAGAGTTCGAGAACGAGATGAAGGGCCAGAAAGGCATGCCGGCGGATGTTTTGGTAGCAAAGGCTATCGCTGGAATCGAAGCGGGCAAGACGGAGATCCGGCCCGGCTTGAGCAATGTGCTTTACCTGCTGAGCCGTCTGGCTCCATCGCTGCCGTTTGGACAAATGGCCAAAATGGTTCGCAATACTGGGTGACACGGTGACCTGGTGCGGCCCAATCCCGGCCACGCCCGTGATCTCAATCGCCTCGCCGCTGCTCTTCTCCGAAGGCTCATCCAGGGCGGCAGGAAACAACTCGGCGTCCAGCGCACGGGCCAGATCAACTAACTTCCTAGGCCGATTTATCCCGCGCCCGGATTGATTAAGACTTCCGAACTGCATGCAGACGCTGAGAATAATCTGCGCCCCTGAGTGACCCTCCTGCTCACAAACGAGACATCCAGAAACACATGTCAGATCCGCAGAAAGCTATGTCCGCTCAGCCGATCACCCAAAGGCGCCGCTCAGTCGATCAACACAGCGGCGTTAATGGAACTATCTAGCAGCGGCGATGTCTCAGCTTCAAGGAAGCTTTGCCTAACGGCTCTTAAAGAGCACCCATGAAAATGTGAGCGGAATGCCAAGAATGAGTACAAAGATCAGCCAGCACACGGGCCGACCGAAGTTCAGCGTGTAACCGAAGCCATTTCGTTTCGGGACCACGAGAGCACTGTCTCCAGGATTGAAATAGAAGAAGCCCGCTCTCCAATAGCGACCATCGGTACTGTTCTGACCTGCAATGACAAACCGTTCCATGCGGAAGACGCGAAACACTGCATACCCTGCTATTCCGAAACTGAATACGGTGGCACTCATCGTGATCAGCGGCACAAAATTGGTCGGATAGTGGGACAACGGGAGCAGGCTAATGGTGCAAATCAAGGTTGTGACAAAGCACGGACTCGTAATAAGGACCATCCGAGTTGTTTTGACCATCGTGGAACGTCCTTCGTATCCTGGAGAGGAAGCGACGATCAGTTCTCCTAGCAGGCCGAGGCCGACTACGAGCGCCAAGTCGAATAAAAGTGCGCCAAAGACACTGGTAACGCTTCGACTTGCCCAAAGGTCCGGCTGGCCGTTGATCCCCCAATGAATGGGAAAGCGCTCTGGTAAAGTCTGCCAGCGAAGTTTTAGCAACGCTGCAGTACCGGCGACCAACAATAGAGGGGAAAGCAGACCAAGCCACCATGCCCTGCCATTGATCTCTGGGGCAGAGAGATCAGCCGTGCGAAGCATCGCAGTTGACTGCCCTCCATAAGCGAATAGCCTACGCCGCTTCAGGAGCGCGGAAGCGATGAGAAGCAAAACTGCTGGTGCGAATGTCAAGACGATCAAAATCAATGCGCGCATAGCTATCTCCCAAGAATGGCGTCAACCTCAGCCCTGATTACAGAACCGGGAATCCCTTTCAGTCGCATCTCAGCGATCAGGTAACGCAGCCGTTGGCGAAGACCGTCTGCTTCACCTTTTACAAACCGAGGGGTAGAACCCAGAGCTTTCACGGTGGCTCGCTTGCCGTGAGCAAGGCCGATTGATCCCTCTTGAGCAAGTTCTCTGTATGCTTCGGCGGCAGTGTTGAAGTGAATGCCCAGCTGGGTCGCCAAGCTCCGTACAGACGGCAGTGTAGCTCCCGGAGAAAGAGCCCCGCTTTCAATGTGCATGCGAACCTGATCCACGATCTGTCGGTAGATAGGGGTAGGCGAATCGTGCGCGATTTGAAGAACTGCATGGGCCACACAGGTCACTGTACGCTTAGTGCATACAGTGTTCAGGGGAAATCTCGTGCGAGTTCTCGTTTGTCGCATCTTTCGAAGTCGTGGTCACTCCCAAGAGCTGTAATACCTCCAGAGGAAAAGCCATTCGCAGGCGAAACCTAGCCTTTACCTCGGCGGCAGCCGCACAAGATGCGCATGCGCCTGGGCATGATCCGGCGTGACTATCCTGCTCCAGATCAATCGAGAGTATCGAGAATCACAGGCAAAATCCGGGTAAAGCAGTTCCGCTTAGCCGATCACTCGAGCCAACTCCTAGTAGATCAGCACAAAAGCATTTTCATTGACGAATGGCATCTCACGACCTGCGGGTAGTCCACGTTGGCCGCCCATTCGCCACAAAGGGGGCATATGTCGATCTACGACAGGAAGTCGATTCCAGAAACAGTGACGAGCACTACGAAAGATCCCGAAATCGCGGAGTGGCTGAAAACGGGGCCAGTTCTTGGAGCGCACAAACCGATTCATGTGCAGCGTCGCGAACACGATGCCTTTATTGATAAGAATCCACCGCCGATTGGGCGAATCGAGTATCTGAGCATTGCCGGTCCCTACGGCACGATCCCCGTTCGGGTGTACCATCCGATACGGATCGATGCGGACGCAGCAGGCGCGCTCGTGTACCTGCACGGTGGCGGCTTCGTGGTGGGCTCACTGGACCAGTTCGACACCGCGATGCGCCGCCTGGCCCAAGGCAGCGGAGCGCAGGTCTATGCCGTCGACTACAAGCTGGCTCCCGAATACCAGTGGCCTGTGCAGATTGAAGAAGGCGAGTGTGTGGTGCGCTGGCTCTTTGCGCACGCGACCGAGCGCAATGTTGATGCGAATCGCATTGCTCTGGGCGGTGACTCGGCCGGTGGCAACATGACGTGCGTGATTGCGCAGAAGCTGCGTGACGAAAACGGCCCGCGTTTGTTGCTGCAGATGCCCCTCTACCCGGAAGCGAAGATGCCCTTTGATACACCGGCTGGAGTAGAAAACGTGTCTGGAGGCTATGTGGACACGGCCGGTGTGCTTCTCTTCGTGTGGTCTCTGGTGCCCCAGGGAGTTGATTACAGCCAACCCTACATCACGCCGCTCAACGCGAAAGACTTCTCGAACCTGCCGAAGACGCTGCTGGTCACGTGTGGATTCGATATGCTACGGGATGTGGGACACGCATATGCCAGGAAGCTGGCCGAAGCGGACAACGACATTGTCTACGTCCACTACCCGGATCTGCCGCATGGCATTATCCAGATGACCATGCACTCCCAACGCTGCCTTACTGCGACCAACGAGATAGCGCGCTTGCTGGGAGAGAGGCTCGCGGTTAAGTCAGTCGTCGCATCGTGACGCTCGATTTGTCATTGTAAAAGCCGCACTCTCGGGATAGTCATTCCCCCAGGGGACGTAAAAGTTTGCGATGAGCAATGTGCAGGGGCAATCAGCCGTTCACCCTGGCGGCAGACGCTCAAGATTCGCACGCGCCTGTGCATGATCCGGAGCCAGCACCAGCGCATGGCGAAAATCTTCCCGCGCCTCCGCGGCAAGCCCGCTGCGAGCCGCAAGCACACCAAGATTGTTCCAGCCATCCGCATCCCGCGCGTCCAGAGCCAACGCTGCTTTCTCTTCCGCAATCGCTTCCTGCAGCTCACCCGTGCCGGCCAGCGCCTGCGAAAGCAGGGCATGCAGGCCAGCTTCGTCAGGTGCAAGCCGCACAGCGGTGCGCATCTCGGTCACCGCGTCCGCCATCCGTCCCAACTGGGCATAGGCGCCGGCTAGCTGCTGGCGGCTTTCAGGGTCGTCCGGCTTCTGCTTCACAGCAGCCTCCAGGAGTGCCGCCGCTTCTACGGGTGATCCGGATGCGAGCGCCAGGCCGCCGAGGTTATAGAGCGCGGTCGAGTCGGCTGGATCAAGCGCCAGCGCACGGCGAAAGGCAGGCTGCGCCTCGCCCGTCCGCGCCTGCGCGACCAGCGCTGCCCCGAGCCCATCATTTACCGCGGCATCTTCAGGGCACCCCGCCAGCATCGCCCGAAATTGTTTTTCGGCTCGGCCCGCCTGCCCATGCCCCAGCTCCAGCCGCGCTAGGTTAAATCGCGCGTCGCACGTCTCCGGATGCGCCGCGATCGCCCGCTCATAACTCTCCTGCGCCTGCTGCCAGTCGCCCGCGCTCTCCTCGGTCGCACCCAGCGAATTGAGCGCCCGTGCATCCCCCGGGTGAGCGACAAGCAGCAGCTCATAGGCCCCAATTGCTTCCCCA
>CAXTMM010000068.1:12973-14561 GCA_964245415.1 uncultured Acidobacteriaceae bacterium
GAGCGCCGCCGCCAGGTCATACTGCGCGATCGCATCCCCCGGCTCTTTTTCAAGGCGCCTCCGCATCCACGTCTCTTCGAGCCTCAGCCGCGGGTCCGCCGAGCCGGCAGGGGTATGCACCGGCAGCACCTGCAGCCACAGGTGCGCCATCTCGTCCTCCGACCGGTTCCCAGCCACCACGCGCACCGGCGGCGAATGCGGATTGTGCACGTTCTCCGCCGAGTTGTCATACACATAGTGCATGTGCACAACCGTACCCGCTGGCAGCAGCATCGGATCGCGATACCGATACACCGACTGCCGATCGATATCCCAGTCCGGAACCGTAATCAGCGCCTCGCGCCGTCCACCCGGCAAGATAGCCCAGGCCTCCAGCCGCTTACCCAGGTAGTGCGCGTGCGGATAAATCCCCAGCAGTTCCACCTCGACCGGCAGCTTCAACTCGTCCTCGACCACAAACTGCCGCGCCCCCGCCGGGATATCGAGCGCCCGGTCATGCTCCAGCTGCAGCAGCATCGGCTGCTTCACCGGCAACTCGTCGGTGAAGTAGAGCCCAATCTCCGCCGACACCATCTCCGCCTTGCCCGAGGGCTTCAGGTGCATATTCAGCACCAGGTCATTGCCCGGGTCTAGCCGCCACTCCATTCCCTTCGGCTCCGCCAGCACCGGCGAGTCCGGCTTCCAGAACAAGAAGTGCGCATCCGGGTCAAACGTATTTCCCGCATCGATCTCGACCTCCATCCCCGCCACACCCTGCTCCCAATCCTGCGGGTGCTGCCTCCGGAACGAAGCCGTCCTGTCGATCAATATATTCGCGTGATGCACGATCTCCGGCGCCCCGGGCCGAATCTCGACCGCGGCAATCGTGCGTGAAATCTTGAGCGGGTAAGGCAGTACAAAGTTGCGAAACACATCTGTTCCGCCTGCCGGCAGCGCGAATGGATGCTCCACTTTGAGGATCAGATCAGGCGTCCCATGCTGCCAGGTCGAGCGATACACCGGCGAGGCAGGCGCAACTGCCGCATTCCCCTCAGGCATGCTCGCCTTCACCCACCGAGCTATCTCGGCAATTTCCCCAGCCGTAAGCCGCCGCTCATCGAGGAACGCGCCCCCCTGGTGCTCCGGCAGCCACGGCGGCATATACCGCGACTCGGTAACCGTTGCCACCTGCGCTCCCCATCGCACCGCATCCCGGTACGTCAGCAAACTGAACGGCCCAGCCCCTCCAGGGTGGTGGCATCCTGAGCAGTTTGCGTACAGAATAGGCGCAATCTGCCCTGCCCAGGTAACTGGCGCCGGTTCAGCTGCGCGCGCCGCAACCACACTGCGGCTAGCCAGCGCCGTGCCGAGCAAGCCCAAAGCAAACAAGCTTGTTCTAAGTAAACCGCTTCTAAAGGATCGGATTAACTTCATTGGTTGCGAGAGTTCGGCTCGAGCGGCATAATCGCGCAGCCAACCGGCCTGCCCACCGCCGCCGGCACAGACCGCCCCGCAAGCACCGCCCCCACAGCGTCTTGCAGATCATGATGCATCGCCTGCGGCCGCTCCTGGCCTAACCCAGCATACCGGTCGTCCACCCGTCCTAAAT
>CAXTMM010000069.1:0-14456 GCA_964245415.1 uncultured Acidobacteriaceae bacterium
CTGCTGGGATGGCACACGCATGATTGGCAGATCGATCCTTATAGCCTGGGAGCTTATAGCTATGCGCCTGCGGGAGCGGCCGATGCGGCGGCCGAGATGACGGTCCCGGTCGAGGGAACACTCTTTTTTGCGGGTGAGCATACGGATGTGACCGGGCATGCGGGGACGGTGCACGGGGCTTTGCGGTCGGGATTGCGGGCGGCAGAGCAGGTGCTGGTGGCGCTTTCCTCTTAGTGGCCGCTATGGAACTCACACTGGGTCGCGAACGATCAGGCTGATGACTTTTTGTACTCGGTGCTTCGAGGTGATTCATACGTTGCGGGTGGTTTGAAGCGGGAATGGATGTTGCGAGACGGTCAAATGCGCGGCGAGCTCGGAAGGGCGCTCGTTTCGAGCCGTTTTCCCACTGCTGTACAGCGCCGAATTTGGATAGGTGTGCCTCTTCTTGACGGGAAAGTCACGACGAACTTTACCCATCCCTCTACACCAATGGGGAAAGCTTTTAGCGGGTTTTGGCGGGGACAGGCTGGTGGGGCCGGGAGCGGCCGGTCGCGATTTCAAGGAACGCATGGCCGGCGCGCGTGAGCGACTTTTCCTTGCGGTAGACCAGCGCCAGTTCGCGGCTGATGCGCAGGCCTTCGACGCGCAGGATGCGCAGGAGGCCGGCGCGCTCGTCCGCGCTGACCACGGCGCGGGGGAGGAAGCCCATGCCGAGGCCCGCGGCTACGAGGCGCTTGAGCAGTTCGCTCGACTCGACTTCCATGGCCACGCGGGGCTGGGCGTCGTGGGCGCGGAAGAGCTCATCAAGCTGCTCTCTCTGGCGGCCCTGTTTGGGTAAGAGAAGCGGGTACTGCAGGATCTCGGGCAGGTTGACCTGCTCGCGTGCGACGAGTGGGTGGGCGTTGGGCGCGACGAGCACAACCTCGTCCTTGTGGATCACGTCGATGAGCAGGCGCGCGTCTTTGACCGGGAGTGAGACGATGCCGAAGTCGACCTCGCGGTTGAGCACCGACTCGATGGTCTTGGCGCGGTCGGCGCGGACGATCTTGAGCGAGACCCGGGTGTACTCGCGCTTGAACTGGGCGAAGACCATGGGCAGGACGTAGAGGCTGGTGGCCTCGTTGGCGCTGATGGCGATCTCGCCCCGCGGGGAGCGATGGAGCTCGGAGATGGTGGTGCCGATGTGAGCGTGGCACTGGAGCACGTGCTCGGCGAAGGGCTCAAAGACGCGGCATTCAGCCGTGAAGGTGACTTTGCCGCCGTCGCGATCGAAGAGGCGGGCGCCGACCTCGTTTTCAAGAGAGCGGATCTGGGCGGAGATGGCAGGCTGGGTGACGCTGAGCTTCTCGGCCGCGCGCGAAAAGCTGCGCAGGCGGCTTACTTCCATAAAGGTTCGCAACTGCTCGAAGTCCATGGGTTCCATTCTGCCATGGGTGGGGCTTATGGAGCGGATAAGGATGGCAAGCTACGCAGGCACTTGTCCGTTCGCTCGCCCAAGTTCGGGCGTTCAAGGGAGCTGTGCCTCGTTGGCGGGGCTATGTATATAGCCAGCTTTTTGGCATGGGTATCTGTAAAGCAGAAGAGACGAGCTGCGTTCGCTTCTGGTCCAAACGAGCAGGTAGATTCAGCCTTGGTGGCGAGTGGGCATGAGGCAATGGATTGCTGTCGCGTTGTGGTTCGGTGTGTTCGCGGACGTTGCTAGGCAGCTACCAGCAATTACGCAGCAGGCTGGATGTGCGGCTTGTAGCCGGTATGTTCGGGATCAACTTCTGGCGAGAAGAAGGTCGCTCACGCATGCGCTGCATACGGTGGTCATCGACCGCCGGGTGAGGTTAGTGGCGAATCCTAAAGAAATAAGTTTCACGGCGCAGCAGCTTGGGGATCTGGTCGAGAGCGTGATGGATGGTTCGCGGCAGGACCCTGGAAGCGGTGCTAGCTATGGAGACGCTCGGCCAGCAGTGTTTCCACGGCCAGCAGATCCTCTTCTGTATCAACCCCGCGAGTGTCATAGGGTGTATGGCTAACGTGGATGTTTATGCCGTTTTCAAGGAACCTTAGTTGCTCCAGTTTTTCGATCGCTTCGAGTTGCGAGCTGGGCAGGGTAGGGAAGCGGTCCAGGGCTCGTTTGCGATAGGCATAGATGCCTAGATGTTTCATATAAGTTGAAAAGCCTGTGCTGTCGCGGTCGTAGGGGATGGCGGCGCGGGAGAAGTAGAGGGCGCGGCCGTTGGTGTCGGCGACTACCTTGACGGCGTGGGGGGAGTGGACCTGCGCGGCGGAGCAAGGAGTGGCCAGGGTGGCTACTTCGATCAGGTGGCCGGGTATGTGGATTGGGTCAGGATCGTTGTTGAGCATCGGGGAGAGCAGGGCGTCGAGGTGCTCGGGTCTTAGGAGCGGCTCGTCGCCTTGAATGTTCACGTAAATGTCGGCGGCAATGGCTTGAGCGACGACGTGGACGCGGTCGGTGCCGCTGGGGCAGTCCTCCGGGGTAAAGATGGCAGGAAAGCCGTAGCGCTGGGCAAGCTGCATGATCTCGTCGGCGTCTGTGGCGATGAGGACCTGGTCGAGCTGACGGCAGGCGCGGGCGGCACGGTAGACCCAGGCGAGCATGGGCTCACCGGCTATTTCGCGGAGCATCTTGCGCTCAAGCCGGGTGGAGTGGAGGCGCGCGGGGATGACGCCGAGGATGCGCTGCGGCTCGGCAGGGGAGCCTGATTCGACCGCGGAGAAAAGCTGAGAACGGTGGGTGCGGATCACTGTGTGGGCATTTGGCACTGCACGTCTATGATGCTACTCAAGTGGGCTGGGTAAGAGAGGCATGGCCTTCTCGCTTGCTCTCTGATAGCCCGGGCGACACCTTAGTGAGCGGGTTTGCAGCCAGCCGTAGAAAAGCGTAAATCAGTGACAAGTTTGTCTATATAACGAGGCCGACTGATCAGTCCCTGTGAAGTTTGGGCCCGGTCGAGTAGCCAAGGAGTTCCCCGACATCCTTGTGATTTTCGATGCGCAGGCCATGTGGTCGTCAGCTTCTGAAACTACGAATCATTCCGGCAGAAGCCCGACGATCTGGACCCGCAAAAGGCGCTTTGATTTCGTAGCCATCAGACTGCTGTCTGCTAAGGCTTTCTCGGTTTGACCCATGCGGCGGGCGTCCGTATCATCAAAAGAGTGTGGCACCCTCCTGCTGACTGGAGATGAGGGGCGGCGTAGCTCAGATGGTTAGAGCGACGGACTCATAACCCGTAGGTCGATGGTTCGATTCCATTCGCCGCCACCAAGCGCACACAGCTTTTACCCGCTTGCGCTCAAGGAGCTTTCTCTACGGCACCAGAGAACGACCTCCCACATTCCCCGGCCCAAACGCCTTCACGGTTTTCTTCCTGCAAAATACGCAGCCATTGTGCATCCAGCAGGTTCTGAGATCTCCCTTATCTCTGGATTCCTACTTCCAAGCTGCCAGTTCCACACTCGTGTTTCCACTCCGAAAGGATGATCCATGCCTGTTCCGCGTTCTTGCTCGCTGATCCTCATTTCCATCACCGCGCTCGGATATGCATCTGTGCCGGCGGCGCTTGCCCAGTCCGGCGCGCCTAACGAAGAGCTGGCGCAGGTGGCCGGACGCGTAGTGGATGAAGTGCAGCAGGTTCGCCGTATCACGAGCAAGCTGCCGCGCGTGGATGTAACCCACGTCGACTTTGGAGCCGGCTGCCCGAATCCTGCCGACCGGAGCGGGCGGCTCGACTCGACCTGCGCCATCGGGAACGCGATCAAGTTTGCCCAGGCTAATCCGGTGAAGGGAGGCGGCTATCCAGTGCTGTACTTTCCTCACGGGCGCTATCAGGTGGCCGGCACTGGCTACAAGGCGGCGCTCACCTTTACCGCGAGCATCGGTATGGTGGGCGATGGAGCGCAGAGCACGACGATCTACAACGCGAGCCCAAGTGCCGGTACGGTGGCTTACAACCAGGCGGGTGGCGACTGCGCGCAAAAGCCTGGTCCGTGTTTTACCGCCATCGAGGGCATCACCTTTGCGGCCAATGGTCACCACAGCATGGGCGGGCTGATCGAGATCAACTCGACCGCAATCGGGCTGATGCGGGATGTGACACTGACGGAGTCAGGGGGGATCGGCCTAAATCTGCAGGGTGCCTCGGAGCGCTGGATCTTCTCCCAGATGGAGATCTCCCAGGTGCGGTGGGGGGTGCTGACCGAGGGGGATACCAACGAGGACTATTTCGACCGGGTCAACGTGATCGACACGGGGCAGGATGAGGGCCACTTCTGCTTCAGCGTGAACTGCCCGGCAGGCAAGCTGATCACGAGCGGGACCTGGCTGCCGGACCCGCACTCGGCGGTGTACCTGGATGGAGACAATGTGCACTGGACGAACTCTTCGATCAAGAGCACGGCGAACATGGGCGGCATTCGGCTGGCTCCGGTGACCAGCAGCGTAAGCCACACCTATTTCGAAGGGTATCCGTGGGGTGGCCAACCGCGCCTTAACCACGCGGTTGAGATTGGCGGCAAGATGGAGCTGGGGCATCTGACCCAGAGAATCAGCGCAAGCGACCTGCTGATTCCGGTTGACGACGCCGGCTGGCAGCCACTCTACGTCAACGATCCGGCTCTGGCGACGATCAACGGCGTCCACTCCTACACACCGGCCTTCAACATTTATCCTGCGGACTTTGTGCTGCACAGCGGCGAACCGAGCAAAGCTGTACCCGGCATCACCCGCGGCACGATTGAAGCAATCCAGGTAGCCAGCTTTGCCGGGGATGGTCAAGCTCACGTGATCGCTCGAGGCCAGAGAAATACGGAGGCGATTGCATGGCCGGCAGGTTCTGTGATCGAGCAGGTGCAGCCTAACAGCTATGGCGTGGCGCGGGTGGAGTCAAGCCATTTCAACTCCATCAGCTTTGATGGGCACGTGCGCTTTCCCGACGGTTGCGATGACACGGCTCAGTTGACGCAATGGACGAGCAGCCCGAGCCGCCTGTGTGCTGAATTCATTGTGGGCCTGGTACCGGACGGTTACGGGGTTCCCTTCCCGACGCAGCATGCCTGGGCCGGATCCTTCGCGATGGAAGCTGTCGACAACTCGATCTTTACCGGCAGCGAAGAAAAGGAGGGCCAGGGCTGGTTCAAGATCTCGAGCGATGGCAGTCTGACTCTCGACCAGGGTAACCAGTCTGTTGGGGTGATGCCTTCGTCCGACACTGCGCTCAACACCTATATCAATGGCAACACGCGAGTGCAGATCGTGAAATGGGGCAACGCGACGGCGCTGGGGAATGTGCGTGACCTGGGTGCCAATGTCAGCTTTTCTCCGCAGAACCACTACTACAACTCCGACATTCTGATGAATGGCGCGCTGGCGCACGCCTATCTGGGGGAGCAGTGCTGGTACGCGCTACAGCCGGGAACGCAGCAGCCAACGAGCCGGTTTTGTGTGCGCCCGAGCGGGCCGGCCCAGGAGAACCTGGTGAACGGGCGCTGGGTTGCTGCAGGCAAGTAAATGCGCGCTGGTTGATGAGGCTTACCCACGCCTGTGCTGCGTTATCATAGAAGTAAGTCTCACCCGGGCAGGCCCCCCTTATGTCGAAAAGCTTTCGCCGCAGCATCTTTGGCATTTCCGTCGTTCTTGCTCTCGTGATTTTGCTGGGCGGCTTTGTGCCCATCCATGTGCGTGCCGGTGGGCAGGCTGACGGCGCCTACAAGCAGATGGGCGTGTTTGAAGAAGTGCTGCACAAGATTCAGAACGACTATGTGGTCGAGCCAAGCATCGGGTCAGTGACCAACGGCGCGCTGCATGGGCTGCTCGAGTCGCTCGACTCGGACTCGAGTTACCTGACGCCGGCGGAGTATACCACCTACAAGGCGCACCAGAATGACGGTACGGCGCAGATCGGGCTCAATGTATCCAAGCGCATGGGTTACGCGACAGTAGTGTCGGTGATGCCGAACTCGCCGGCTGACAAGCAGCAGGTGGAGGACGGCGACCTGGTTGAGTCAATCGATGGGCAGTCGACACATGAGCTTTCGCTGGCCATGATCCGGCTGCTGCTCGAAGGCAAGCCTGGCACGACGGTGTCGGTAGCGGTGGTGCGGCCTCGGAAGTCCGAACCGGATGTGCTGAAGTTTACGCGTGTGGTGGTGGTGCCGCCCGCGCTCGGTGAGCAGCAGTATGACAGTTCGAGCATTCTGTACCTCAAGCCGGTAGTGCTCACCAAAGAGCGTGTCACTGAGATAGAGGCGCGGCTGCGCGCGATGGCGAAGAACAACAACAAGAAAGTGCTGCTAGACCTGCGCGATGTGACGGTGGGTGACGAGGCCCAGGGTGTGCGTCTGGCGAACGCATTTGTGCAGAGTGGTAAGCTGGCGACGCTGGAAGGACAGAAATACCCGGCGCAGACGTTTACGGCTGATCCGGCTAAGTTTATCACCGCTGTTCCTCTTGCGGTGCTGGTGAATCACGGTACCTCAGGCGCGGCGGAGTTGGTGGCGGCGGCGATTCTAGACTCGAAGCGCGGCGATGTAGTGGGTGATCGAACCTTTGGCGAGGGCGCGGTGCAGAAGACGATTGACATGCCGGATGGTGCAGCGCTGCTGCTGTCTGTGGCCAAGTACGAGTCGCCTTCGGGTAAGAAGATTCAGGATGATGCGGTGACGCCGAATGTGACGGTGAGCCCAAGCATTGACCAGTTTCTGGCTGAGGAAGATGGGACAGCGGCAACGCCCGAAGAGACGGCAAAGCCCCATGCGGATGATCAATTGAACAAGGCGCTTGATCTACTGAAGGCGAAGACGGCGTAGGAATGGAGTTCGTGAGATGGCTTGAAGCCTGTTCAGTGAAGAGAAGGGATGAGGTAAATCTGTGACTGACGACTCAGCAATGAAGTCGGACCTGGATGCTTTCGAACTGAGGCTGATGGAGCGCACGGATGCTCAGGAAGGTCGCTTTAGCAACGCCTGAAAGCTCAAGAGTCACGCTTTGAGCAACGTACGGGAGGTCGGGATATACGCGTGCTTGAGCGCATTTTTGCCCAATGCAAGAACCCCAATCTTCATTCATCATCCATTTTCCTGCTGCGCTCAGTATCTTGCTCCTGATCATCGCGGCGAGGCATGAACTGCCTTGACCCCGCTCCTGACAAAAGACGCTTCCGCCGGCCGTAATCGTACCCTCAATCGCGCGGTGCTAGTCGCGCTTGCGATCCTTGCCGCGGCGGTCGGATCGCTTACCGGGTTGATGCTGGTCTACTCGGTTGACCTGCCTCAAATCTCCGATCTCGAGCACTTTCGTCCCTCCACGATTACCGAGCTTTTTGACGTACATGGGCGACTCTTTGGGTCGTTCGCGCTTGAGCGGCGCATTGTGATTCCTTATGAGGGATTTGCGCCGGTGCTGCGACAGGCCGTGATTTCGATCGAAGATAAGAACTTCGAGAGCCACTGGGGCGTGAACGTCTTCCGCGTGCTGGGGGCGGTTTACCATGACCTGCGATCGAAGGGTCGCGCCCAAGGTGCGTCGACGCTCACCATGCAGCTGGCGCGCAATCTTTTTCTGTCCAACCAGCGAACGGCTACGCGCAAGCTCGAGGAGGTTCTGCTCTCGATTCAGATCGAGCGCAGCTTTACCAAGCAGCAGATTTTCGTGCTCTATGGCGACCAGATCTATCTTGGACAGGGTGTATTCGGGTTTGAGGCTGGTGCGGAGTACTACTTCAGCAAGCATGCGTCTGAGTTGAACCTGGCTGAGGCGGCTCTGCTGGCCGGGCTGCCCAAGGGGCCGTCCGAGTACTCGCCGATCAGCAGCCCGGACCGCGCGCTGCGGCGTCGTAACCAGGTGATCAACGCGATGCTTGAGGATGGTAAGGTAACGATCGCCGACGCAGACGCCGCGCGCTCGCAGCCGCTTGGCCTTCACCTGCAGCCGCCTCCCAATACCGAGGCGCCGTGGTTTGTCGAGGAGGTTCGGCGCGAGCTTGAGAAGAAGCTTGGGTCGGATGAGGTGCATGAGGCCGGGCTGCGGGTATATACCACGCTTGACCTGGACATGCAGCGCACGGCGAACAAGGCGGTGCTGGACGGGCTGGCTGCGTGTGAGCGCCGGCATGGCTGGCACGGACGGCTGCTGAACGTGGTCTCGGGACGGTTGGATATAGAGAGCTTCCGCCATCCTGACTGGGCGACCCTGACCGAGCCTGCGCCTGCATCCGGAACCTACATGCACGCGCTGGTGACAGGTGTGCTGCCCTACCAGGTGAGTGCGCGTATCGGCCGGTACCCAGTCGTGCTGCATCCTGAGGACTGGGTCTGGACCGGCTACAAGACCGCGCCCGAATTTCTCAAGACTGGCGACCTGGTTTACCTGCACATCGGTGAAGACCAGCCGGGAGGGGCTCTGCACGGCACGCTCGAGCAGGACTCCGGTGCCCAGGGCTCGCTGCTGGCGATCGATAACGTGACCGGCGATGTGCTGGCGATGGTGGGTGGGCGCGACTTCAATCTCTCGCAGTACAACCGGGCGACGCAGGCCGAGCGGCAGGTGGGCTCCGCGTTCAAGCCGTACGTGTATACGGCGGCGGTTGAAGAAGGAGCGACGCCTGGGCAAATGATCGTTGACGGGCCTACCTCGTTTGGGGGCTATACACCGCATGATTACGAGGGGAACTACCTGGGCAGCATCACGCTGCTCAAAGCGTTTGCGGACTCGCGCAATATACCGGCAGTGAAGCTGGCAGAGCGGGTTGGCATGCGCCGGGTGATCGACACGGCGCACCGTTTCGGGATTACGGCGAATATTCCGGCGTATCTGCCGGTGGCCCTCGGTGCCGTCGAGATTACGCTGGAGCAGCAGGTGGCGGCCTACGCTGTTTTTCCGAATGACGGGGTGCGGGTCGCGCCCCGGCTGATCCGACGCATCACGACTGCCGATGGCAATCCGCTGCAGGAAGATGCGCCGGCTGTGGCGGAGGTGACCTCGCCGCGTGTGGCGCGTACGATGACAACGTTTCTGCGAGAGGCGGCCGCGACTGGGACTGCGGCTGATGCTGCAGGACTGAACCACCCCGTAGGGGGCAAGACGGGCACGACCAGCGGCTTTACGGATGCGTGGTTTCTCGGCTTTTCGCCATCGGTGACGTGCGGCGTATGGGTGGGCTATGACAATCGCGTCTCGCTGGGTGACAAGGAGACGGGAGCGCGAGCGGCGCTGCCGATATGGATGGACTTTATGAGGGCGGCGGTAGCGGCCCGGCGGGATGAGAAATTTCCCGCGGATTTGCCGGGAGGCCGGGCGAGTTTGAGACCGTGATTCCGCGGCGCGAATGACTCTGACGTACTCTAGAGGATAAGGAGTATGCACGATGACCGACAAGCGCGTTGTGCTCTACAGCCAGCCCGGATGCCCGCCTTGCTTTGCTGCGAAGAATTACCTCAGGGCGCGCAAGATCGCCTTTGAATACAAGGATGTGCAGGCCGATCCCGAGGCTCTGCGCGAGTTAATGGAACTGAACAGCCGGTCGACACCGACCCTGGTCGTAGGCTCGAACGTGCTGATTGGCTTTGATCCTGAGCAGCTGGATGCGCTGCTCGCCGCGCACTGATGCTGAGGCGGATCGGCGTGATGGTTGCATTCGGAATGGCGATGAGCGCCTTTGGTGCGGCGGCCTCGGACTATGCGTTGTTTGTCTACCATCAGCGCCAAGGGAGCGCGCTCGACTCGGTGACGGTACGGCAGTACCTGGCTACGCCGCTCAAGAACGGGCGGAGCGAGCTGGATTATCTGGGGGATATAGACGAGCCTTGCGTGCGGGCCTTAATGCCGCATCAACGGATGCCGCCCTGCTGGTGGGTACGGGCTCACAAGGATCACTGGACACAGTCGTAACGCTAAGCCCGTTTTCGGGTGGATTTACTTGACAAGCTAGACGTAAAATGTCCAAAGTGTAAACGGGCTTACGATGCTCGACACTTTTGACAATTTAGGCACACCTTGTCTAGTGTGTCTAGTGATTTTAGGGTGAGGGCGGCCCCTTGCCTTGAGGGTCACTTCTCCTCGTGGTACTCCTGTTCGGTGTTGATCTTCCACAGGCCGCGCTTGTCCATGTTGCCGGCCAGGATGTTGTCGACCGAAGTCATGGCGGTGAGCATGGAGTGGTCCTGGTTGTTGTACTTGTGCATGCCGTTGCGGCCTACCAGGAAGAGATTCTCAAAGCGGTGCATGTACTCGATGATCTCGTCGAACCGGTCGTAAGTGCCGAAGTAGGCGGGATAGGTCTTGGGCACGCGGAAGACGCAGGAGTCGCGAACATCGGCCGCGTTGAGGATGCCGATCTTTGCGACCTCCGCGATGGCGAACTGGGCGATCTCGGCTTCGGGCATCTTCCAGAGCGGGTCGGTGTCGTAGCAGAAGTATTCTAGGCCGATCCACATCTTAGACGGGTCGGCGACCAGGTAGGGGCTCCAGTTGTTGAAGATCTGCAGGCGGCCGACGAGCACATCGGGCTCCTGGATGTAAATCCAGGTGTCTTTGAGTGGAGAACCGTCTGGCTCGGTGACGAGGAGCTTGTCGACGAGCAGGCCGACGGTGATGAAGTCCCGGTAGACGAGGCCATCGCCGATGGCTTTGATCTCTGCCGGTACCGGGGTGTCGAGGTTGTTGAGCAGCTCACGGATGGGCATGGTTGAGAAGAAGTAATCGCCTGGGAGCGTGATGATTTCACCACCGGGCGCCTGAGCGTCGACTGCCAGGATGGAGTGGCTGGTTGCGTGAATCTTGACGACGCGCCAACCCAGGCGGACTTCGCCGCCCATGGTTTCGACAAGCGAGGCGACGTGCTCCCAGAGCTGGCCGGGGCCGTATTTGGGGTAGAGGAACTGCTCGATCAGCGAGGTCTCGGTGTCTTTCTGGGCGATGTCAGCAGGGTCGCGCTTGCCGCGGCTGAAGGTCTTTTTGAGGAAATGCGCGATGGCTGTACGCAGCGAAAGGCCTTTGATACGCTGCGCGCCCCAGGCCGCGCTGATCTGTTCGCAGGGCACGCCCCAGACCTTTTCGGTGTAGCTCTTGAAGAAGGTGGTGTAGAGCACGCGGCCGAAGCGGTTGATCAGGAAGTCTTCGAGCGTCTTCTCGTGTTTGCGGGGAGCAAGCCGGGCCCACATGTAGCTGAAGCCGATCTTAAGCATGCGTGCGGCGCCCAGGCGACCAAGGGTGGCCGCTGAGAGCGAAAGTGGATAGTCAAAGAAGCTGCGCAGGAAGTAGATGCGGCTCTTGCGCGGGCGGACCAGCATGACGAGATCCGGGTCGGGCTCAGCGACGGCTGTCGAGGAGATGGGGTTGGATCGAGGGCGGGAGGCGCCGATTACGCGCTTCTGGTTCTGGTAGCGGATGGCCAACTCGCCTTCAGCATGCTCGCCTGCAATGGGCATGAGATCGGTCCACCAATCCATCACGCGGTCGGATTTGGAAAAAAAGCGGTGACCGCCGATGTCAATGCGATTGCCCTTGTAGCGGATGGTCGAGGAGATGCCGCCGATGCGATGGGACCCTTCAAGGACGATGGGCTTGATGGCCGAGCGGCGGCAAAACTCGAGTGCCGCGGTAAGGCCGGCCGGCCCGGCTCCAATGATGATTGCTACTTGTTCTTCTGGCACCTGGCACCTTGATCGAACTTCCGGGCGGTAACAAGTTCGTAGTCGCCAGATTTCCCGGCCATCTCCTAGGGTAAGCCCTCGGAGGGGTTTCCAGGGCCTAGTGCGCTTGTTGGCTGCCTTGCCTTGAGGGCGTGTTACCTTATGAGGCGTTGACGCGTCGGGAACTCGACCTGCTCACGCGCCTCAAGGACCGATGGATAAACTTGTCGAAGGCTATCTTCGCTTTCGTGCGGAGGTGTTTCCGCAGTGGAAGGATCATTTTCACCTGCTGGCAGAGAGCCAGTCGCCCAAAATACTCTTTATCACTTGTGCTGACTCGCGTGTGGTGCCCAGCCTGATCTTTCAGTCTGAGCCGGGAGATATGTTTCTCTGCCGGAATGCGGGCAATGTGGTGCCGCCAGAAGGTGAGCGCCCGGGTGGCGTCACGGCGACAATCGAGTATGCGGTCGAGGTGCTGCGGGTGGAGCACATCATTATCTGCGGGCACTCCGATTGCGGTGCGGTGCGCGCGGCAATGCAGCCTGAGCTTACCAAGGAACTGCCGCTTGTGCAGCCCTGGATGCACTACGTGGAGGAGGCGCAGAAGCGGGGCGGGGCGCTGCTGGACTCCTCGGCTGAAGATGCTGATGGACGCTTTCGAGAGCAGGTATGTGCGAATGTGGTGGGGCAGTTGGCCAACCTGTGTACGCAGACAGGGGTGGCCGCGGGGCTACATGCAGGGCGGCTCAAAGTGCATGGGTGGTACTACGACATCTTGACCGGCGGAGTGGAGGTATATGTGCCGGAAGAAAGAAGATTTATAGCACTTGAGCAGAGGCTGGGTGAGCTTGGGTAGAACCCTAATCCGGATATGCTTCGCGCGCAACTCTTAATAATTGCGCGCGCTGTTTGGGCATTTGAGCTTCCGGACTACTGAGGCGTCGAATCCTTAACCTTCTGCTTGGCTTGACCGGCGTTGTCCTTTGCAGTCATCTTGGTCATAGAAGCGTTATCCTTGGCCTCAGTGCTCTTGACCTTGCCCGGGGCGACTACGTGCTCGATGCCCTCTTTAGACTTATTAAAGGCCTTGACGGAAGTTTCCTTGGTCTTGTCTGCGACCTTGGTGGTGCCTTCTTTGGTCGAGTCAGCGGCCTTCGCCGTGCCGCTCTTGGTTTTATGGTAAGCGCTCTTGGTGTGCTTCTTGGTCGAGTGGTAGGTCTTCTTGGTGGCCGCCTTCGTATCGCTGCCGGCGTCCTTCACGTCCTGTCCGGCAGTGGTGCCGGACTGAGCAAAGACAAAGTTGGCCGGCACCATGAGGGTGGAAGCCAGGACGAGAGATGCAAATGCTGAGGTAAGTCCAAGATTCTTCATATCGCTATCAGAGATTCCTCGATTCCCGGTTTGGTTGTAGGCTGAGGGAGTAAAATCGCGCTTGGGCGTCATTATCAGTTAAATCATGACGCCGGGCGGTTCGCCTGCCTATGAGACTCCCCAACTAATGATGACCGCCGGTATGGCCACAGCTGCTCCACTTGCGCTGAACGCGCGTGAATCTGTGTCGGTGCAGCTTCCGGCACGCGGACTGCGCTGGTATGCGTGGGGCGTGACGGGCTACAACGTCGCAGTCGTACTTTGGGGCTCGATTGTGCGCGCCACGGGGTCCGGCGCGGGCTGCGGTGAGCACTGGCCGTTGTGCGGCGGCACGGTCGTTCAGCACTGGCAGACGACTGCCTCGGTGATCGAATTTGCGCACCGCGCGTCGTCCGGTGTGGCCTTGGTGCTGCTGGTGGGGCTTTTGGCGTGGACCTGGCAGGCGACTCCGCGGCGCCACCTGGCCCGGGTAGCGGTGCTCGCGTCGGCTGTACTTACCTTTAACGAAGCGCTGATTGGGGCGCTGCTCGTTCTGCTGGGGCTCACGGCTGATAATCGCTCGCCGCTGCGCGCCGCTTATCTGTCGCTGCACCTGGCGAACACGCTGCTCCTGCTAGGCGCGCTTGCACTGACTGCTCATTTCCTGGCCCGGACAAGTGGGCGCATGCGTGGAGGCGTCGAGTACCGCGGGCTGCTGCCCGTGCTGCCTGGTCTAGGCGCGACGCTTGTTGTTGGCGTGACTGGGTCACTGGCAGCGCTCGGCGATACGCTTTTTCCGGCGCATAGCCTCCATGAGGCGATTGCGCAGGACTTCTCCAGACATATTGCAGGCCCGGGCACCTGGCTGCTGCGAGTACGCTGGGTGCACCCGACGATGAGCGTTCTGGCTGCGGCCTTTCTCTGCGTGATTCTTGCGGCAGCCCTGAAGAGCGCTCGGCATCGTGCGCTGGGGCAGTGGATCCTCGGGCTGCTGCTCTTCCAGATGGTGCTTGGGTCAGCCGACGTGCTGTTGCTTGCGCCTACCTGGCTGCAAATCACGCACCTGCTGGGAGCCGACCTGCTGTGGGTCTCGCTTGTTGTGCTTTCGGCACGGCTCTGCGTAGTGCCGATTGGCTGCTCTGGGGGGGCCGGCGTTTGCCGAATGGCGCAGGTGTAGCCGAACTCAGCCTAGACCGCCGGTGATGCTTTTTACGAACTTGTAGTAGAAGTCGACCCCGCGTTTGAAGGACTCCATCGGCAGCCGCTCGTCCTTGCCGTGGGCGCGTACGTCGTCCTCATCGATCGCGACCCCTGAAAACTCATAAGTGGGCAGACCGGCAGCGCTGGTTATCACACCATCGGAGGCGCCGATGTCCATGGTGGGAATGACCGGGATACCGGGCCACATCGCGGCGGTTAGCTTCTCAAGTGCGGCCATTACATCGGGAGGGATCGAAGCCGGCGGGAGG
>CAXTMM010000070.1:0-8193 GCA_964245415.1 uncultured Acidobacteriaceae bacterium
GGTGCAGCCTGGGGGATTGCTCAAGGTGGGGTGGTGCGGGCGCTGGGAGCAGCGGGCGGCTTCACCTACGAGCCTGACAGCCCCAGAGTTACACCGGGTACGATCTACGATCTGGCCAGCGTCTCAAAGGTGGTTGCCACCACGGCAATGGCCATGCTGCTCTACCGGCGCGGCATGCTTGACCTGGACTTGCCGCTTGGCGACCTTCTACCCGGCTTTGTGATCGTGAGCGAGCGCGGTTCGGGCAGGCATCGCGTGACGATACGCCTGTTGCTCGCCCACGCTTCCGGTTTGCCCGGCTATGCGCCGCTCTTCACAGAGCATGCCGATCGATCGGGCCTGCTGCGTGCCTGCCTTCACATGCCGCTTACCGCCGAGCCAGGTACCCGCGCCGAGTACTCCGACCTGGGCTTCATTCTGCTGGGCAAAGCACTGGAAGTGCTTTCAGGCGAGCCTCTGGACCGCTTCTGCGCACGCGAGATCTTCTCTCCGCTTGGCATGACCGGCACTCGATATAACCCCGCGCCGGCTAGTCGATCTGCCATCCCGCCACCCGAGCTGGATGAACTCTTTCGGCGCCGGGTGGTGCAGGGTGAGGTGCATGACGAGAACTGCTATGTGCTAGGCGGCTGCGCAGGTCACGCAGGCGTGTTCGCGCCGGCCGGCGATGTGCTTCGTTTTGCCGAAGCTATCCTTGCACCGCTGTGGCGGGAAGCCTCGCCAAGCGCCTCTATTTTCCAGGCTGAGACTGTGCGGCTGTTTACGTCGCGCAGCGGCCTGCCGCCGGGTTCCTCGCGTGCGCTCGGCTGGGATACCCCGAGTGGTACACCCTCCTCTTCAGGGAGCCATTTTGACCATCTTTCGGTGGGTCATTTGGGCTACACTGGCACATCGCTATGGATCGATTCGAGCCGGGATCTAAGTGTTGTCCTGCTGACAAACAGAACGTGGCCGGGACGCGAAAATAAGAAGATTCAGCAGGTACGTCCTGCCTTTCACGATGTGGTCTTGCAGCTGCTTTAACGCAACAGTATTGCGCACGAAAATCGAACTCTTTGAACGTTGGTAACGCGGCCAAGGAACGGGCATTCCAAAACGTTTCCTACTGGGTCTACAATCAACGGTGTCAGGACACCATTCAATGGCGACTATCAGTTCTCCTTCACCAGCCGAGCTCCACGGAGAAGCAAGCGGCTTCTCCTCGCTCCCAATGCATGAGCTTACAACCGAAAGCTCAAATGAGGCGTCGCAGGGCTTTGATACTAAATCAGCGCTCGAGATCGCTCGCATCATCAACCATGAGGACGCCAAGGTAGCGGCAGCTGTTCGGAAAGCACTGCCTGAGATCGCGTTGGTTATCGATGCAGTCGCCCGATCGCTTCGAGATGGTGGCCGGCTCATCTATATAGGGGCCGGCTCCAGCGGCCGTATCGCCGCTCTTGACTCCTGTGAATGCCCTCCCTACTTCTCCAACGACCCCCATTCCATCCAGTACATTATGGCCGGCGGCCCCAAGGCCCTCGCTTCTCCTGTCGAGGTGAACGAGGACTCGGAAGAACTCGGCCAGCGTGACATCGCGCGTCGTCGCCCCTCCCGCAAGGATGTCGTGATTGGCCTTTCGGCCAGTGGGCGAACGCCTTACGTGGTAGCGGCCGTGGCCTACGCGCGCACCCAGGGCGCCAAGACCGCGTGCATTACCTGCAATCTTGGCTCGCCTATCGCCAACGCGGCTGATATCGTCATCGTGGCCGATGTAGGCCCGGAGGTCATTTCCGGCTCGACCCGCATGAAGGCCGCGACCGCGCAGAAGATGATCACCAACATGATCACCACAGGAGCCATGACGCGCCTGGGATACGTGTACGAGAACCTGATGGTTCACGTGCATATGCAGAACTCGAAGCTCGTCGAGCGCGGCATCAGCATTCTGATGAAGGCCTGCGGCGTGGCGCGCGAGGAAGCCGTAAACGTCATAAAGTCTGCCGGCCGTAGCGTGCCCATCGCGTTGGTGATGCTCAAAGCGAAGGTCGATAAGCAGGAAGCTGTGCGACGACTGGCACGCTCGGATGGGAACGTTCGCAGGGCTATCGACGATTCCAAGCTAGACCTGTAGTTCACCCCGGCAGCAGGACCGCGCCTCCTGCTCCCTTCTATTTGGTCACTCAAGGGTTTATCAACCCTGCTCAGCAAGCCTTGCCCAAACGCTCGGCCTTCTCCCTGACCCGAGGAAAGAGTTTTCTCCCGCTACGTTAGCTTTGATGCTGCCTCCCACCCGTCGAAGCGCGCTTTCCGCTGCTGCCGTCCTGTTGCTCCTGATGGTGCTTGCCGGTGAACTAGTGCCGCGATGCACGGGCAGTCGCTCACCTGGGACGAGAGTGATCACATCTTCGCCGGTTGCATGCAGTGGAAGACCGGTGACTTTGGTTTGAACCCGGAGCATCCGCCGCTGGTCAAATGGCTTGCCACCCCACGCCTTGCCGTTTGCCGGTCAAGGCTCCTCCGCTTGGCCATAGTTCTTCAAGCTCGAGTCCTATATGGACGGCCGTGCAATGCTCTTCGGCAACGCTCCCCGCTACTCCGCCGAACTACTCGCATTCCGTGCACGTGTCTATGCGTTTTGCGCTAAGTGTGCGGGCCGCGCATATCGCGATTGCTGATCGCCGGCCTGGCACTGGGCAGTAAGCATTCGGCAGTGTGATTTCCCGAGGCTGGTACTACTCGCAGCTGGAGAGCTGCTGCTCACCTAGACGGCTCGCCACGGCTGGGTGGCAGATCTCGAAGGAGTGGAGCGGGAGGAGTACCGCATCGCAGCCGGGTCTTTCCGGCAGCTAACACCGGCGGCTCTTTGCGGCAGTCGTCGGCATAAGCATCCTTGCCGTCGTCGTGTTGTATGGCTTCTACGGCTTCCGCTACAACGCCCGCCCCGCTGGGCTGCACCTCGATCCGACACTCGCTCGGTACGTTTGCCCTTACGTCCGATGGAGGCTCACGCCATCCTGCTGTCTGCCAAGCTGCATCTGCTGCCTGAGTCCTACCTCTACGGCCTGGCCGACGTGCGCTCCATGGCTAACGGTATGCATAGCTTCATCCTTGGGCGAGTGTGGGAGCACGGTGTCTGGTTCTACTTGCCATGCGTCTTCCTTATCAAGTCCACGCCCGGCTTCGCCATCCTTGCTCTGGCGCTGAGCGCCATCGTCTCGGGGCAGGTACACCGCCCGCGCGAGACGCTCTTCCTTGGTGTACCGGCAGTCTTCTATCTCTTTGTCGCGATGGGCTCAAGCCTCAACACTCGACTCGCGCCATATTTTACCTGTCCAAGTGTTCTGCTGCGCACTCGCAGCAGGGGCAACTCGGCTTTGATGCACGGCTACAAGTCCACACGAACCGAGCTGTATACGAGCTGGGCTATCCTGGTCGGCTGCCTGCTCGCCGCGCACGTCGTTTCATCCTCTGTGGCCGCAAGAGAGATTCAAGACCTTGCGCCCGGCGCATCCGTCGAACTGGACGCGAATGAAGTCGCATCCCCGGCGGCCTTCTCCACGTTGAAGCCGGGCGACTACGAGATTCAGGCCGTGCTCGACGTGAACCACACCTACACCTACAGCGGTCGTGGACCCTCGGACTGGCTAAGTCCTGTGGCGCCGCTACCTGCTTGGACGCCCGGCTCGAACGAGCTCGTCCTGACGCTCGACTATCACCCGCAGGAGAACGAGCGATATGCGGCAGAGACCAAAGCCGCGCATAACGCAGCAACATCCGATGTTGCGGTCCATGAGGCGTTCCCAAGTGCCTTGCTGACGCAGTTCTGGGGACGCCCCATCTCGATCGATGCCTGGGTGATCCTGCCACCTGGCTACACCGCCAGCAGCCACGAAAGCCATCCAACGGCATACTGGGCGGCTGGCTTTGGCGGCAACCTGGAGTACGCGCTTATCTCCGCGTAGCTATACACAGGAAGGTGGCGGCAAAATCGATGCCTCCCATGTTCTGGGTCATGCTCGCCGAAACCGTACCGCAGGGTACCCACGAATTTGCAATTCAGGCGGCAACGGTCCTTGGGGCCGCGCGCTAACAACCGAGTTCACTCCTGCGCTCGAGAAGAAGTACCACATGGAAGCAAAGTCCCTTGGCCGACTGCTGAACGGCCACTCAAGCGGAGGATGGGCGAGCCTGCAGCTCCAGATTAACTATCCGGCCGTCTTCGGCGGCATCTGGTCCACTTCGCCCGACCCAAGCGACTTCCACGACTTCACTGGCTCGGATCTCTACGCGCCGCACCCCAATGTCTATCACCGCACCGACGGCACGCCAACGCCGATCATGCGCTACAAAGGCAAGGTAGTTGCCACCTTTGAACAGTTTGCGCACCTCAAAGATGTTCTGGGCGCCTACGGCGGCCAGGTTGCCTCGTTTGACTGGATCTTTTCTCCGAAGGGTGCAAGCGGCGCGCCTGAGCCAATGTTTGATCACTCCACCGGCGAAGTGCACCCTGGGATCGTCGCCTACTGGCATGACCATTACGATCTGGCGCATGTTGTCGAACGCACTGGCACGAAAATGGGCTGATGCTCAAGGGTCGCACTCATCTTTTTTGGGAACTGCGGACACTTTCTACCTCGACGGCTCTGCGCACAGATTCGAGGCAAGGCTGCAGACGTTGGGTGCCGAACCGCACGTTACCTACCTCCCGGACCGCACCCACTTTGACCTTTACCGCGTAGACCAGGATCGGGACAGCCTTTTGAACCAGATCGGCGCGGAGATGTATGCGGTAGGGCGGCCGGGCGCACACTGGAAGGCGCAGCCTGAACATTAGTCAACGCATGAAGGCGCTTTCGCACCAGCGACGAACACCGTACTGGTCGCGCCTACTTCCAGGCACTCTGTAGAAAGAGGAACTGGTCGCGCAAAGGATCCTTCTCCGCGACCGGCGGCTGGTTGAGATACATCACCTTTGCTCCGGATGCAGGCGTGTACACCGGCCATTTCGGGAGTGCCTTCTGCTTGCCTGCGCCGTTCGGGTCTCCTGTGCGCGCGAAATTGGTCCAGTATGTCATCATCTGCTCACTCATCGCATAGTCCTCAGGCCGCCAGGCGATCCCTTTGCGCGAGTCCAGCACGCCGAAGACGTACTCGATCTCATCCGAGTGAAAGGCTCCGAAACGACCGGGACGCGCCGGGTCGGGCGGTGGCACCAGGTCGAACTCGTACCGGTAGACGGGCGCCTTGCCGGTCGCGGCTTGTGCCTCAATCCACTTCCAGGTGCCGAAGGCGATGAACCTATCGGTGGCATACTGCTGCAGGCGAGTGAGCGCTTCGGCGTCATTGGTTGCAGAAAAGGCCGTAAGGAACTCGGAGGAACGCTCGCCGAAGTCCTTGACGGCGGTATCGTGCAGGCGGATCAAGTCGCTCGGCGCGTCCTCTGCCGGAGCCGCGCTCGATCCGCCCGTTGGCGTCGCCGTCGTCGCGGCCTTGCCGCTCCCGCCTTCATCATGATTCCACCCTGCCAGCAAGGGCACGTCGTTCTGCTTGCCTTCGGCGAAGATAGCAGCCGGTGACTCAGGCAGGAAAAGCCCATCGACATCGGGGCCAAAGTGTCCGCTCGGCCCTGAAGTCACAGCAAGCAGTTGATCGGCCGGCAAAGCGCGCAGCGCTGCAAGCGAGTCAGTGTGCAGTTCGGTGCGCGCAAACTTAGCATCTTTCGCCTCGCGCTCAACTGCCGGCTGAAAGCGCAGCGTTGGACCACCAAGCGCTCCGCCACTCTCCCCGATTGCATGCACAAACAAGCCATGCGCCTGCGGCGAAGCCATCAGCCCGCTCACCGCAAACGATCCGGCGCTCTCGCCAAAGATCGTCACGTTTGATGCATCGCCACCGAAATCACCAATGTTGGCATGCACCCATTGCAGCGCAGCGACGGCGTCCATCAAGCCGTAGTTCCCTGCCGCATGCTGCGGCGACTCGGCAGCAAGCTCCGGGTGCGTGAAAAAGCCGAAGATGTTCATCCGGTAATTAAAGGTCACAACGACGATGCCCTTGGTCGCAAGATGCGCGCCATCCTGCCGCCACTCCGAGGTGCTGCCGGTGATAAAACCGCCACCGTAGATCCAGAACATGACCGGCAGCTTTGCTCCCGACTTGACGTTCGCAGGCGTCCAGACGTTCAGTGTCAGGCAGTCTTCACTCACGCCGGGGTCGCGAAAGTACATGTCGTCATAGAGCGCAAGCTGCATGCAGCGAGGACCAAAGCTCGTCGCGTCGTGTACGCCTTTAAAAAGCGGCGCGCCTGTCGGCGGCTTCCATCGCAGCTCGCCGATTGGGGGCGCGGCATAGGGAATGCCAAGGAACGCCCGCGCCGCACCGCCGGGAGTGTCCTGTGTCTTGCCTTGAAATGAGCCGACGTGCGTTTGCACGACTAGAGCTGTGCTGGATGGAGTTTGTGCATACGTGGCAACAGGAAAAAGAACGAGCAGAGCGACAGCAGCGAGAAGAGAACGCATATCGCGGTCCAGTGTACTCTCTGGAGACTGCAGCCGCCCAGAGAGCCGCGAGCTTTCGCGTCTGCATATTACACTGGTCTCGGGAGTGTGATCGGGAACATGGACAAGTTTGTAGTACGCGGTGGCAACCCTTTGCTCGGCACCATTCGCATAAGCGGCGCGAAGAACTCGGCCCTGCCCTGCATGGCCGCCGCCATCCTTACCGCGGATGAGGTCGTGCTCGAGAACATCCCGCAGGTGCAGGACATAGAAACCGAGCGTCGCCTGCTCGTCTCGATGGGAGCAGAGGTCGAGCTCGGCTATGGACGGGCGCAACATCGAACGACGGTAAGCTGCGCCGTACTGTCCGATCCTGTCGCCAAGTACGAAATCGTCAAGACCATGCGTGCGTCCTCGCTGGTCCTCGGACCGCTCGTTGCGCGGACGGGCTTGGCCCGTGTTGCCATGCCGGGCGGTTGCGCAATCGGAGGCCGTCCGATCGACCTGCATATCGCCGGGCTTCAAAAGATGGGTGCGACCATCAGCTATGAGCACGGTTATATTGAGGCACGCGCCGAGCGGCTGCGCGGTACACACATTCATTTTGATAAGATCACCGTGACCGGAACCGAGGACCTGCTGATGGCAGCAGTTCTGGCCGAAGGTGAAACTGTTTTTGAGAACTGCGCCTGCGAGCCAGAGGTCACCGATCTCGCCACCATGCTGACCGGCATGGGTGCAAAGATCGAAGGCGCCGGCACGCCGACGATCCGCGTAAGTGGGATTGACAAGCTGCATGGCGTTCGTCATCGCATCAACCCGGATCGCATCGAGGCTGGAACGTTTCTGATTGCAGGCGCGATTACCGGAGGCGACCTGTGCGTGACCAACTGCAATCCCGCGCACCTTGGAGCCGTCATCACCCAGCTTGAAGCAGCCGGCGCGCGCATTGACGTACTCGGCAAGGACTCGTTGCGCGTGCGCTCGGAGGGAAATCTGCGAGCCGTCGATATGAGCACGCAGGAGTATCCGGGCTTCCCGACCGACATGCAGGCTCAGTATATGGCTCTAGCGACCCAGGCTACGGGTGCTTCGATCGTGACGGAAAACATCTTTGAGAACCGATTCATGCATGTCTCGGAACTGATCCGGATGGGCGCCAACATCAAGCTCGATGGGCGGAAGGCGATCATCACCGGCAAAACGCCGCTCTCGGCCGCCGCGGTTATGTGCTCGGACCTGCGGGCCTCGGCCTCGCTCGTGCTGGCCGCGCTCGTTGCCGATGGCGAGTCAATCCTCGACAGGGTCTACCACATGGATCGCGGCTACGAGCATATCGAAGAAAAGCTGCGTGGCGTAGGCGCACAGATCCGAAGAATGGGAAACGTTTTTGCCGACAAGCGGGAGTTAGTCACGCTCGATAGCTAGATAGATTCTGCGAGGCGAACCTGCACAATGAGCAAATGCAGGCTGCGCAAAAAGCCGGGAGGTCATCCTATTTCCCGGAGGCATTCCCCATGTCGAGCACCACGCCCACAAAAGAGGCGCAACCGGACACAACCACGTCAGTGATACGTTCGCATCTGCTTGAGTTTTTGCGCGGCGGCAGCGCGCATGTCGACCCTCGTACCGCTTTAGCCAACGTTCCCGAACAGAACTACGGTGCGAAACCCGAAGGCTCGCCGCATACCCCTTGGCAGCTCCTCGAACATCT
>CAXTMM010000070.1:8203-14133 GCA_964245415.1 uncultured Acidobacteriaceae bacterium
GGGTGACATGGCGTCCTTTGAAGCGCTGGTCGAGGATTCGGCGGTTGACCTTGAGGCTCGCATCCCATGGGGCCAGGGCCAGACGATGCTGCGTGAAGTGCTGCTTGTGATTGACCATACCAGCTATCATCTTGGCCAACTGGTCCTAGTGCGCCGGCAGCTCGGGGACTGGCACGACTGAATCTTCTGCGGAAGCCAAGAGCGTGCGCCGGCAGGATGCCTCCGTAGCGGCGAATGACCCTCGCAGTCCATTGCCGTGCCAAATCGCAGTGAGGTCAAGCGGATGCGGCGCTCAGGACGATGGACGAAAGAAGGGTTCTACCTCGTCGCGATCGCCACACAATAACAAGGCCGCGCAGCCAACCAGAACGGATGCCGCACCGATCATCATCCAGCTTGGCCTTAAGTGAAACAGGACAGCGCTTTCGCAAATTGCCACCAGCGTCTGCAGCCATTCTGAAATCGCGACTTTCGCCGGCTCAAGACCCTGAAGTAGCCTGTAGTACAACGGGTAAGCGACAGCTGTGGCTGGCCCGGCAAGCATACATAGGGCTCCAAGTGGAGCGACTGGCCGACGCAGAAGAGAGTCGGCTAGGGACGGCTCGTGCCATAAGTTGATCATTGCACGAAGCAGGAACGCAGCCGCCACAAGCTGTACCATAACACCTCCCAGCGATGACGCAGCCGCGCAGTGCCGTTGCGCGTAGACCAGCGACCAACCCTGCAAGCCTACCGCGCCGGCGATCGGCAGTATCCAGGGTAGTCTGCCAGCCGTGATCGGCAGTGATCCATTGAGTAAAACCAGCATCGCGCCCATGCCCAGTATGGCGGGCGTACGCAGATCCCCCGCCATGAGAAGCAAACCAAGGGGCAAAGCTGCGTAGATCATTGGAACCCAGCCAGCTGCGACATGCCCCGCCGACCATACGAGCAGAAGGTCCGGTACGACAAACATCGTACAGCCGAGTAGAAGGTTTACGCCGATCCAGCCGTATTCCCTTACTGCTTGTTTGTCAGGCCCGGCGAACTGCTGCTGCAGGTCAAGACCACATGAGGAATGTGTTTGGAGCCGTCCTGTGTGTCCGCCTCGTCGCAGCCACCCGTATATCAGCCGGGCGCAGAAGACGCACGCGACAAACAATCCGGCGAGCAAGTAGCGCAGCATCGCCAACCGCAGCGGTCCACTCTGGTGTCGCAACGTATCATTCGCAATCCACGTGCTACCCCATACCAACGAAAGTCCGAGCAGCATGGCGATCGATCTGCGCGAGCTTGCCGGCAAGGAGCCTCAATCCTTCTCGAGAGAGAAAGGAAATGGGCCGGACCTGATCTGCTCGGCAAAGATTGCCAGGCGAAGAGGTCCCGCCCATTCATGCTGCATCATGTGCTGATAAGTCTTGTTACCGCGAAGCGCCACCGGGACCCCGTCCACCGCCGCCCATGCGTCCGCGTCCACGCCGACGCCGCCGCTGCTGGCCGTTTGGAGCACCTGCTGCCGGCGAGCCGCCCACTGGAGCCGGCACGCCGCCTTCGGTGTTGAAGTTCGGCTCATCGCCCTCTTCTCCCTCGTCGGTGCCGTCGAACTCTTCCTCGAATTCGTCGCCACCTTCAATAGTGATGGTGCTGGCATTTGAGCTTGGCTGGCGTTCGATCGGCTCTGTTCGTTCAGGACGAGGAGTGCGCTCGGGCCGGTCGAATCGATCGGGGCGATCAGAACGTTCCGAGCGTTCAGGACGCTCACCACGACCGGAGTTACCCTCCTGCGCGGGCAGGGGCAGACCGAGCTTTTCACGCTGTTCTTTGAGCAGCGCCTTGCGGGAAAGCTTGATGCGATTGCCCTCGATGCCGAGAACTTTGACCATGACCTGGTCGCCTTCCTTTAGCTCGTCCTTCACTTCCTTGACGCGGTGTTCGGCGATCTCCGAGACGTGAAGCAGGCCGTCAGTACCCGGGAAGAGTTCGACGAATGCGCCAAACTCAGCCAGGCGTACAACCTTGCCGAGGTACGTCTTGCCGATTTCGGGAACAGCGGTCAGGTTCGAGATCATCTCGAGCGCACGCTGGAGACCATCCGCATCTGACGACGCCACGTTCACGCGGCCAGTGTCGTCGACGTCGATCTTCACCTGGGTCGCTTCAATGATCGAACGGATCATCTTGCCGCCCGGTCCGATCAGGTCGCGAATCTTGTCGGTTGGAATCTGGAGCGTCTTGATCTGCGGCGCATGCTTGGACTTGATCTCGCGGGTCGAGCCGAGCGCCGCATCCATAATGTCGAGCAGATAAAGGCGGCCGCGACGGGCCTGCTCCATCGCTTCGCGCATGATGGTGGTGGTGATGCCGCCGATCTTGATGTCCATCTGCAACGCGGTAATGCCTTCGCGTGTGCCGGCGACCTTGAAGTCCATATCGCCGTAGTGGTCTTCCGCGCCGGCGATGTCGGTCAGGATGGCATAATCATCGCCCTCTTTGACCAGGCCCATCGCGATACCCGCCACCGATCCCTTGATCGGGATGCCGGCGTCCATTAGCGCTAGACTCGCCCCGCAGACCGAGGCCATCGAGGACGAGCCGTTTGATTCTAAGATGTCGGAGACGATCCGAATCGCGTAGGGTGACTCGTCCTCAGTCGGCAGAACAGCCAGTATCGCCCGCTCGGCAAGCGCGCCGTGGCCAATCTCGCGGCGACCCGTACCGGTCATACGTCCTGTCTCACCAACAGAAAACGGTGGAAAATTATAGTGAAGCATGAAGCGCTTCTTCTGCTCGCCTTCAAAGCCTTCCAGCCGCTGCGAGTCATCGCCGGTGCCGAGCGTCACCGTGACGAGCGCCTGAGTTTCGCCACGCGTAAACAAGGCCGAGCCGTGAGTTCGCGGCAGCACAGAGGTTTCAATCGAGATCTGACGAATCTGGTCAAAGGCGCGGCGATCGGGCCGGATGCGGTCCTTGGTGACTTGCTGGCGGAAGATGTTTTCACGCAGCAGCTCGTAGTACTTCGCCAGTTTTTTCTTGGCCGCAGCCTGCTGATCTTCGGGCAGGCGCTTGATCTCAGCCGCCAGCTCGTCCTTGATGCCTTTGACCAGCGCAGCGCTTTCGAGCTTCGCGTGGGCGTGGGTGTTAAACGCATCCTTGAGCCGGTCACTGACTTTGGACTGCAAATCGGTAAAGTACTGCTCGTCATGCTCGACCGCGGCAACGGTGCGCTTGGGCTTGCCGGCTTTGGCGACAAGCTCGTTGATCGCGGCGACAATCTTCTTGATCTCAGGGTGGGCAAAGTCGATTGCGCCCAGCACGATCTCTTCCGTCACGCCCTTCGCGCCCGACTCGATCATCACAATGCCGTCCGCGGTGCCGACGACTGTGATGTTGAGCGTGCTGTCCTTACGCTGCGCGTAGGTGGGATTGATTACGTACTCGCTACCGACATAACCAACACGCACCGCGCCTACGGGACCATGAAAGGGAATATCCGACAACGCTAATGCGGCCGAGGCGGCGTTGATGCCGATTACGTCAGGATCATTTTCCTTGTCCGCCGAAAACACAAATGCAATGACCTGGGTCTCATTGCGGAAGGTTTCTGGAAAAAGTGGGCGGATCGGCCGATCAATCTGGCGCGAGGTCAGAATCTCCTTCTCCGAAGGACGCCCTTCGCGTTTGATAAAGCCGCCCGGGATGCGGCCGCCGGCATAGGCGTACTCGCGGTAATCGACGGTAAGCGGAAAGAAGTCAATACCCTCTTTAGGCTCGGGCGAAGCGACCGCAGTCGCGAGCACAACACTGTCACCATGGGTAACGAGCGCGGCGCCGGGCGCCTGCTTGGCCATACGGCCCGTCTCAAAAGTCAGCTGCCTGCCACCGGCAAGCTCTACTATGACTTCCTGTTTCATATGCTCCTCTTTTCACTCGTGTTCTTTGGTGCGGACGGGGCGCGATGCAACGGCACGCGCAAAGGTGCTTTCACGCGCTCGTCGCGAGGCCCACAGCATAAGCAGTGCGACAGACACGTGGTTAGTAATTCTGCCGATGCAGAAAAGCGGGAAGGATAACAAGGAGTGGGCGACGCGTGGGGCGCGCGCAAAGCAAACCGGGCGGACTCGTGTGAGCGCCGCCCTGTATGACGTAAATTTTGTCGCGTATGCGGGACAGGCAACTGGTTCGATTCTCCGCTTACTTGCGGATGCCGAGTTTGCCGATCACTTCGCGATAGCGGTCGGTGTCGTTCGTCTTCAGGTAGTCAAGAAGACGGCGACGCTTGGAGACAAGCATCAATAAACCACGGCGTGAAGCATGATCCTTCGCGTGACTTTTGAAGTGCTCGGTGAGCTCACTGATGCGTTCGCTTAAAATCGCGATCTGCACTTCGGGGCTGCCGGTATCGCTTTCGTGGACCTGAAAGCGGGAGATGACGTCGGTCTTTTTAGCAGGTGCCAGCACGAGTGTGCGTTACTCCTATTGCTTTAATTCTGTTCAATCCACAGTGTATGAAGTAAGGATACCATAGCTGTTTTAGCCTCAGCATTCGCCCTTTAGGCTACAGCTCGCGATAAGAAGCCGGGGTGAGTTCGAGGTCGCTGTGCAGCCGCTCCCGAGCACCAATCCCGGCCGTAGTTGCAGCGTGATATGCATTGCTTCCAAGGTCTATTTGCGTAGGAAGGAAAGCAGGTCGGCGTTGAGCCGGTCTGGCACTGTAGCGTTCAACCCATGAGGTTCGCCGTCATACTCGATCAGCTCTCCATGCGGCAAAAACTTGACCGTTCGACGCCCGGCTACGGCGATCGGCACTGTCGCGTCACCTGTCCCATGGATCACCAGCGTGGGCACCGTAATGCGCGCGAGATCGTCACGGAAGTCGGTCTCGCTCCACGCCCGCACCAAGTCAATGGTCGCCTTGGGAGAAGCGGTGAGTGCCATGGCCTGCGTGAACTCGAGAAACGGCTCCGAAACCGTATGCTTGACCAGGGTGCGACCGTAAAACACCTGCGCAAACTGCTGCAGAAAAGCAGGCCGATCCTTGATCAGGTTCTCGACCATCGTGTCGAAGACCTTCTTGTCCACCCCTTCGGGATTGTCGGCCGTCTTTAACAGGTAAGGGGTAACAGCCGCGATCAGCACCGCTCTCATCACCCTGGTCGGGCCATACTTGCTGAGATAGCGGGCCACTTCGCCGCCGCCCATTGAGAAGCCAACCAGGGTTGCACCCATCAGGTTTAGGCTGTCGAGGATCGTGCCAAGGTCCATAGCGAGCGTGTCGTAGTTGTAGCCGGAGAATGGCCAGTCGCTGCGCCCAAAACCGCGCCGGTCGTACGCGATGACACGGAAACCGCTCTCGGCCAGGACCCTCGCCTGGGCCTCCCAACTCGCCGAAGTCAACGGCCAGCCATGAATCAAGACTACCGGAGCGCCGGTGCCCCAGTCATAGTAGTACAGCTCAGTTCCGTCCTGGGTTTTCACGTATGGCATGCATATCCCTCCAACCCCTAGGATGCAGCTCACATGCAGAAGAGCCCGGCGCAGACCGGACTCTTCTCTTCTTAAAACTGTCCAATCTGCCAAGCTAGAACAGCTGGAAGTTGACCTCGATGTTGATCTCAACTGGCACCGGCTTGCCCTGCATCAGCGCCGGCTTGAACTTGTACTGCTTGACCGCCTCAACCGCCTTCTCGTCCAGACCCATGCCTAGATTTCGGACCACTCGCACGTGCTGCGGATTACCCTGCGCATCGACAATCAAAGAGATTACGACGATGCCCTGATACTTGGCACGACGTGCTTCATCGGAAAACTCAGGATCAACCGAGAAGATAATCTTCGGCGTCGAGATGCCGCCACCTGGATGGTAAGGCCCACCCCCCGTTCCGCCGCCTGAACCAGGCCCCACACCACCGCCGTTCCCAGAGCCGATACCGCCCCCGCCGCCGCTTCCGAAG
>CAXTMM010000071.1:0-11436 GCA_964245415.1 uncultured Acidobacteriaceae bacterium
GCTTTTCCTGCCCCCAGGATGGGATTGATGGCGCTATTGGCAAAGATGCCGGTGAGCAATGCACCCATGGTTCCGCCGGCCCCATGAACGCCGAACGCATCGAGCGAATCGTCGTAGCCGAAGATTGCCTTGACCTTGACCACCATGAAGTAGCAAAAGACTCCAGCAAGCGCCCCAATCGCAAGTGCCGACATCGGCTGCACAAACCCCGCGGCCGGCGTAATCGCAACCAGGCCCGCCACTGCACCCGAAATCGCACCCAGCGCTGATGGCTTCCCGTTGCGGATCCACTCCGCAGCCGACCATCCAAGCGCCGCCGCCGCAGCTCCGAAGTGGGTATTGACACACGCGCTCGTAGCCAGCGACCCACAGCAGGCACGCCCCAACGAGCGACAGCACCACCGAGTGCGGCATCATCGCTTCCTTCGGATACCCGACGCGCTTGCCGAGGTACAACGCACACACAAGCGCTGAAACTCCGGACGTAATATGCACCACGGTCCCACCGGCAAAATCAAGCGTAGGGAAGCGCCCACCCAAGGAGGCGTTGAGCAGTCCGGCCTTTACAGATACCATGTGCGCCATCTTCGAATATATCATAATCGACCACAGCGTCAGAAACACCGCCATTGCCGAAAACTTCATCCGTTCGGCAAACGCACCAGTAATCAAGGCCGGCGTAATAATCGCAAACATCAGCTGATAGATCATCCACGTCTGGAGCGGCAGCGTCGTCGAATAGTCGTTATCCGGCGTCAATCCCACCCCGCGTAAAAACACATGGTGCAGCCCGCCGATAAAACTTGACCCCGAATCAAACGCCAGCGAGTAGCTGACGAACGCCCACAGTGTCGTCACGATGGCCATCATCGCAAAGCTTTGCATCATGACGGAAAGCACATTCTTCTTGCGCACCAGCCCGCTGTAGAACAGCGCCAGTCCCGGCCCGGTCATCATCAGCACCAGCGCCGACGAGGTCAGCATCCAGCTGTTATCGGCCGACGACTTGGCATCCGCCACCTGGGCCTCAAGCTTGGTCAGCCGGTCGGCCGTACTCGGCGCCGCCATCTTGTCAGCGCCAGCCTGACCTGAAGGTCCTTGTGCGATCGCGGGCACCAGAGAACAGGCCAGAAGAAGCCCCACCCCCAACCGTGAAAACCTACCGCCTATCAATCGGGCAAAACGTGAGCGCATAACACTCCGAGCAGATGGGAAATTGAGTACGATCGCCAATTTCGCGAGCCTGCCGGTAGGCTCCGACCAGCTCTACCAGGCCGGGAGCGCAACGGGAAATTCCAGCCAGCATCATAAGCACGCTTCAATGCAGCTACTTTTACATATTTTTTTGAAAAAACCTAAACCCCTTACGCAGCAGGCAGATTTCATCCCGCCATACTCCCCAGCCCGGCTCCAACAACCCCGGTATACACTCTCAGTATGAGCACCAATGCCCAGCAGGACCGCTACTTCTTTGGCGCGCTCGAGTCCACCGCGAAGAACCGCGAAAAACTACGCGAAGTCACCTACGGCGATCAGCAGCCTGAAGGTATCCTGCTTGCCTCGCTCGACTCCGCCCTCAACTGGGCCCGTAAATCTTCTGTCTGGCCCATGACCTTTGGTCTGGCCTGCTGCGCTATCGAGATGATGTCCATGGGCGCATCGCGCTACGACGTAGCCCGCTTTGGCATGGAAGTCTTCCGGCCTTCGCCGCGCCAGGCTGATCTTATGGTCATCGCCGGCCGCGTTTCCAACAAGATGGCTCCAGTCATCCGCCGCCTCTATGACCAGATGCCCGAGCCCAAGTGGGTCATCTCCATGGGCGCTTGTGCCACCTCGGGCGGGGTCTTCAATAATTACGCTATCGTCCAGGGCGTCAACCAAATCATCCCTGTCGATATTTACGTTCCCGGCTGCCCTCCGCGCCCCGAGCAGCTAATCTACGCGCTCACACTCCTCCAGGAGAAGATTCAGCGCGAAAAGGGAACCACACGCCGCACGCTCAATCTGCAGTAAGCGCCGGGACACAGGCAGAGCAAAGGGTGGCCGATCAAGGTCGCCCTGCGCTCTGCCTGCGCGTTGTGCGCCGGAATGGCCGTCCACGTGGCATACATTTATGTACACTGTGTAAGCCGCACCTAGCTGCCTGTCGCGGTTGTCCATATACGAGACATTCCGCCAGTTGCGATGCTTGCCGCCGATAAGTGCAAAAGCCCGTGGGTTTCCTCTTTTGTTCTCTTAGGTAACTCTCGGGGTTCGGGACAAAAACTGCTGCATTCAGGCAACTTGTCGGCGATACTATGCTCTAAGGTAGTGAACATGTGTTACGTTCATTACCGCTGTGGGATCCGGCAGTTGGGCTCGCCCAAAGTCGAGGCCTCTCGATCAAATTGTTTGTAAGACTTTTTTAAGTAAGGTTTCGGAGGATAGACGCATGTATCGTGCTCCATTAAACTCTCTGGGCCGAATCCTGTTCGTTGGTTGTGCAGTGGGGCTCGGAGCAACGAGCCTGCATGGCCAGGATTCGACGCCCAAGCCGGCCGCTCCCATGGCTCCCATGGCGCCGCCCGTCTCCCGCATCGACGTGTTTCTCGGGTATTCCTATCTCGCCCCGCATGGCACTGTCACGACCACGTTAGCCGACGGCACTTCTTATCCTGCCCAGTACCGTGCCGCCGATTACGGCGCGATCGGCAGCGTTGCCTACTTCGCCAATAAGTATGTAGGTGGCGTGGCAGAATATGCTGATCACTCCCTGGGCAAGAACGACACCTTCCAGGATGCCATGGCCGGCATCATTTTCCGCTATCCGAGTGGGATCGGTGTTACGCCGTTTGTGCATGCACTTGCCGGAGCCTCGCGAGTTGGCGGCCCCAATGAAGAGCCCATCGTCTCCCATACGTGGACCTGGGGTCCAGCCCTCAAGGTCGGCGGCGGTCTCGACTATGACACCCCGCTCTTCAATCACCGCCTCGGTATCCGTCTCTTCCAGGCTGACTTCCTTTACGTGCATGCCGACTTCGGTCCTGAGATTATCAATGGCGGCCGCGCCAACGTCGACTCGGCCGAACTCAGCTCCGGCTTGATCTTCAAGTTCGGCAACATCGTGCCGCCGCCGCCGGTTACCTACACCTGCACAGTGAATCCGATGTCCGTCTTCCCGGGCGACCCAGTCACCATTACCGGCACCGCGTTGAACCTGAATCCCAAGAAGACCGCGACTTACTCCTGGAGCGGCCAGGGCGTGAGTGTCAAGGGAGACAGCTCCACCGGCACCGTCGACACCACCACCCTCCAGCCCGGCCAGTACACCGTCACCGGCCACGTCTCTGAGGGCACCAAGCCGGGTCAATTCGCTGACTGCACCGCGAACTTCACTGTCAAGCAATTTGAGCCGCCAACGATCTCCTGCTCCGCCAACCCCACCAGCGTGAACCCGGGTGACAGCTCGACGATCACCTCCATGGGTGTTAGCCCGCAGAACCGTCCGCTCACCTACAGCTACTCGGCCTCAGCCGGCTCCATCAGCGGCACGTCGAGCACCGCGACTCTGTCCACCACGGGCGCGCCGGCCGGCTCCATCACCGTCACCTGCAACGTGGCAGACGACAAGAACCAGACTGCCTCCACCACCACTACGGTCACCATCAACGCTCCTCAGCCGCCGCCGGCGAAGACATCAACGCTTTGCTCGATCACCTTTGACCGCGACAAGAAGCGTCCCGCACGTGTGGACAACGAAGCCAAGGCCTGCCTTGACGACGTGACCCTCAACGCGCAGCGCTCCGCTGATGCGTCGGTCGTCCTGGTCGGCAATGCCGCACCGTCCGACATGCCGATGGGCAAGGGCAAGCACAAGAAGATGGCCATGATGGATCCTGCGAAGCTTGCGGCCCAGCGCGCGGTCAACACCAAGGACTACCTGGTCAAGGAGAAGGGCATCGATGGATCGCGCATCTCTGTCCGCACCGGCACCAAGTCGGCCAACGAGGTTGATAACTACCTGGTACCTGCAGGCGGAAGCTTCGACAACGACGTCCCGGGCACCACAGCTGTCTCGGACTCGGTCAAGCCGCAAGCCCGCACCGCAGTGGCTGCCAAGAGGCACCACAAGAAGAAAGCGATGTAATCAACCGCCGGGGTGGGCGTTACCACCCATATACAAAAGGGCTGACCGGTACCTCGGTCAGCCCTTTTTCTATGAATACTGGCATCATGCCATAAACGTTGCGCATAGCCGTAATCCGAAGCCGCACCAAGGATTGGCAATTGATTTAGCCTGCGCTGACTGGACGTGTGCTCCACAATGTCTGTCGTCCTGAGCAAAGCGGAGGAGTTGCGGTACGTCTCTCATCCTGAGCAAAGCATGGGCGAACGAATAGGAAATAAGATGAAACAGTTGAATTGGAATATGCGCTTCCTGGCGGGAGCGCTAAGCTTGACCCTCATGGCATCCCTGCCGGCCCTCGCCTCCGGTCCCTGGCCCGCCGTGGGCCCTTACGGCGGCGACGCGCGCAGCCTGGCTGCCGAACCCGGCAACCCTCGCCACCTTTATCTCGGCACCACCTCCAGCTGGATCTACGAGTCGACCAACGGCGGCTCCAGCTGGCAGCGCCTCGCCAAGCTCGGCTCGGGCGACGATCTGATCGTGGACAACGTCTTCGTCGACGCCGCGGACCCGAAGACCCTGGTCGCAGGAGTCTGGCAGGTTGACGAGCGCGGCGGGGGTATCTACATCTCGCACGACGGCGGGGCCCACTGGGTAGAAGACAAGACCATGGCTGGCGAGTCCGTTCGCTCGCTCACCCAGGCCCCCTCCAACCCCAAGGTCTACGTCGCAGGCACCGTTAAGGACGGCGTCTTCCGGTCTGACGACGGCGGCGAGCACTGGACCCGCATCAGTCCTGAGAACTCGTCAGAGCTCCACGAAGTCGAGTCTGTCGCCATCGACCCGCAGGACACCAACATAATCTACGCCGGCACCTGGCATCTGCCGTGGAAGACCACCGACGGCGGCCAGCACTGGTCCAACATCAAGGAAGGCCTGATCGACGACTCCGATGTCTTCTCGATCATCATCGATCCATCCGCCCCCACTGTTGTCTACGCCAGCGCCTGCTCCGGCATCTACAAGAGCCTGAACGGCGGCGCGCTCTTCCGCAAGGTGCAGGGCATTCCCTCGACTGCGCGCCGCACCCGCGTGCTCATGCAGGACCCCGTCGCGCGTAACATCGTCTACGCCGGCACCACCGAAGGACTCTACAAAACCGCCGATAGCGGGACCGTCTGGGCCCGTCTGACCGGTCCCGATGTCATTATTAACGATGTCTTCGTCGACCCCAAAAACAACCAGCACCTGCTCCTCGCTACCGATCGCAGCGGGGTGCTCGAAAGCGAAGACGGAGGAAAGACCTTCCAAAGCTCGAACACCGGCTTCTCGCAGCGCCAGGTTGAGAGCGTGCTCCTCGACGCCAAAGCTCCGGCCACCATCTACGCCGGCGTTCTCAACGACAAGATTTACGGCGGCGTCTTCGTCTCGGAAGACGGCGGCAACAAATGGCAGCAGCGCTCTGATGGCCTCGAAGGCCGCGACGTCTACACCCTAGCTCAGGCCGAGGATGGCACTGTGCTCGCCGGCACCGGCCACGGCATCTTTCGCTGGACGGGCGCCGTTTGGCAGCAGGACGGCCAGCTGATCACCCGTACCGAGAAGCAGGTCCGCGTCCGCACCTCCGGCAAAGCGGTCGTGCCCTCCGGCACAACCCCGTCCACACCTGAAATCAACCCGGCCAACATCACCGGTTGGAAGCCGGTCTACAAACCCGCAGGCAAAAATCAGGCTGCCGCTTCCACTAAGGCTCCTCCAAGAACTTCAGCCAAAGCGCATACAAAGCAGCCGGCCTACCAGACGGTCAGCCACGAAACCATCACCAAAGGAGGCCTGATCGACGCCCGGGTCAACCAGCTCTCCGTCTCCGGCCCGAGTTGGTACGCCGCGACCTCGGCAGGCCTCTATCGCAGCCTGGATCAGGGCCAGAACTGGGAAGGCCCAGTTGCCAATTCAGCCGCCGGCTCCACAGCTGCACCCGCAGCCGCAGCTGACACCCTGTTCGTCAACGCTCACGACCAGACCGTCGTTGCCGCAACCCGCACCGGCCTCTTGCTCTCGCAGGATGACGGCAAGACCTGGACCCAGGCCGCCATGCCCGGCAAGCTCACTAACATCCGGGCTCTCGCCGTCGCGGCCAATCACAGCGTTTGGGCAGGCGGCAGCGAGGGCCTCTTCTACTCGGAGGACGCAGGCCAGAGCTGGAAGGCCATTGCCAACCTGCCACTCGGCGAAATCAGCGGTTTGACCTGGGACGCTGACCTGAAGCGGATCCTGGTCACCTCACGCACTTCGACGGTGATCTTCGGGGTCGACGGCACCGATACCAAGTGGAAATGGTGGGACGCCGGCTGGAAAGTCCACCAGGTCTATTCGAAGAACGGCCGCCTCGTCGGTGCTTCCTTCTTCGACGGCGTCATCGTCGAACCCGAACCCACCCCCGGTACACCCGCGCAGGCGGGAGGAGGTCAATAGTCAAACGCATGCGCCTCCGCGTGTGGAACCCAGAGCTGGCCCAGATCGAAGCAGACCTCGACCGTTTCTACGCGCTCGACCAGCGCTGTTTCGCCCCCGGGATCGCCTACACGCGCGAGGAGCTCGCAGCCTTCCTTGCACATCCCAGCGCCTTCTCCGTCCTGCTGGAGGACCGCCCCATCCCTGCGACGCCGCAAGGCGAGCTGCTAGGCTTCGCGATCGCTCGCACCTTTTTGAGTCGTGGTAAGGCCGTCCTCCATATCATCACCATCGATGTCTCCCCCACGGCCCGCCGTCGCGGAGTAGGCAGCATGCTCATGGAGTGGATGGCCAGCAAAGCCCATGACCTAAACCTCAAAACCCTGCGCCTTGAAGTCTCGGTCGACAACGCCGAGGCCCTCGCCTTTTACCAACGTCTCGGCTTCACCCAGGTGGGCCGCATCGCCGGCTACTACCTAGGCGCCCTCGACGCCCTCGTTCTCGAGCGCACCCTGGGCCGCCGCCGCTCTCAGTAGCAGCACAGACTCAGCGGATAGCGCCGCTCTGCAATCCAGCCGCAGCCGCCAACCCCGCTCGCGAACCGGGCGTAGACCCACCCGTAGCTCGCCACCAAATCCGCCCGCTCTTATCCACCAGTAGGACCACCACACTCTTCTCATCGGCAATCCCAAGCTGCGCCCGAAACTGCTCCTTCTCCACATACAGCGGCACCACCCAGTGCCAAAGCTGCGGGTCCGTCTCATCAGACCGGATGGAAGCATTCGCCCACCACCGGAAGAGTGCATTCTCGCGCTCCGCAACAGGCATGCGGTACGCGCGAAAGCTGACGTTGGTATGCTGCAGCGCTTGCGCCTCTGCCGTCCAGGTATCCACCTGATTCGCCTGATCCGGCGCAAACGAAAGCACGATCAGGTTGACCTGCCCCTCAAGTCCTGCCGGCAGCGTCACCCTCTGCTTGTCGAGGGCATCTGCGCTGACCACGGGGAAACTCGCCGAAGCAGCCGCCCAGGCCGGCCACGGCAGCAGCATGCCCACCAGCAAGGCTATCCGTGGACTACGCCACGCACCCCAGTTCTGATCGCGCAAGCACACCTCAACAACTGCATAGCCTTCAAACCGACGGCCTTCAAAACGGATGGTAACAGCCCAGCCTCAATCCCACCCGGCAAGCCAGGCACTTTCATCCCACCGCAGCGTAACCGTCGGCACCTGCGACCACCCGGAGGCTCAAGTATCATATAGTGTGATGAGTTCCATGACAGAGCGCCACGCCTTCTCGACCGACGACCCAGCACTCGAGCCTATCGCCGCCAAGGTTCTTGCCGGCGAGCGCCTTACCTACGACGACGGCCTCGCCCTCTATCGGTCTCCCGACATCCTTGCCGTCGGCTGGCTCGCCAACTCGGTCCGCGAGCGTCTCCACGGTGACCTTACCTACTTCAACGTCAACCGCCACATCAATCCCACCAACGTCTGCGTTGCCAGCTGCCGGCTCTGCGCCTTCGGCCGCAAAAAGGACGCCCCGGGCACCTACACGATGGCCCTGGAAGAAGCCTTCGAAACAGCCGCCTCCGGTTACTCCGAAGCCGTCACTGAGTTCCACATCGTAGGCGGACTCCACCCAGACCTGCCCCTAGAGTACTTCCTCGACCTGGTCTCCGGCCTTAAAGAACGCTTTCCCCAAGTCCACATCAAAGCCTTCACCATGGTCGAGATCGCCTTCCTCGCCAAGCGCGCAAAACTTACCATCCGCCAGACTATCGAGCGCATGATCGAGGCAGGCGTCGACTCAATGCCCGGCGGCGGCGCAGAAATCTTCGCCGACCGCGTTCGCCACATTATCTGCGACCACAAGATCGACGGCGACGAGTGGCTCGAAACGGCCGAGCTAGCCCACAACTTAGGTCTCCGCAGCAACGCAACCATGCTCTACGGCCACGTCGAAAACGAAGAAGACCGCATCGCCCACATGGTCCGCCTGCGTGAGGTCCAGGACCGCACCCACGGCTTCCAGACCTTCATCCCCCTCGCCTTCCACCCGGACCACACCGCCCTAGGGCACCTGCCCCGCACCACAGGCCTCACTGACATCCGCCAGATCGCCATCGGCCGCCTGATGCTCGACAACTTCCCTCATATTAAAAGCTATTGGCAGATGGTCTCAGCCAAGATGGCCCAGATCGCGCTCCGTTTCGGCGCTGACGACATCGACGGCACCGTTATCGAAGAGAAGATCTACCACGACGCCGGCGCTACCACCCCCCAAGGTATGCGCCGCGAAGAACTCACTCGCCTGATTCGCGCCGCCGGCCGCACTCCTTTTGAGCGTGACACCCTTTACCGCGCCGTCACCCGCTGTGAAGAAACCTTCACTGTCGCCGTTTAATCCGCCACCGGTGACTGGGCGCTGCTAGAAAGAAAGGTCATCCTGAGCAAAGCGAAGGATCTGCGATTAACCCTTTTTAGAGTTCGCAATGTTCTATCATCGCGCTTTGCCTCGCGATTGGTCACCTTAGGAAGGTGAGCTTGACCTGTGATTAGCGTCTGCGACGTGCGATTACTAAATGGAAAACGAAGGACCCGCGATAGCCTTGGACTTTTCGAGAAGGACTTTCACTTAGGAGGAAATCGTACTCGAAGAAGCTTCGCACAGCTCCCCACTCTCAACCTCACCCGTCAGCGCAGGACCCAAGCCTACCCGCATCATCGTCTCACCTGCTGACACAGCACCAGGCTGCCCGGCAGCTCCTGCCTTTCTCCCCTGCCCCTGCAACTTATCCCGCGTCCGCTTGCGCACCTCATTTGCCGCCAGCAGAAACAACCCAGTAAACGTAACCGTTAACAGCACAATTGCCGTAACCCCGTGCAACTGCGCAACGTCGTTATACAAAAGTGCTAGCCCAATAAAGACAAAGACAATATGCGCGCAGAACACCTCAAGCGAAGCCTTGCCCAAAGTAAGAAATGGCTCAATCGCAACCAAGGGCAGCACGAAACGCCTTAACCAATAAAACAAAATCGAAAACGCCACCAGGTTCAGCACCCGCAGCGGCCCGATGTGCCACTTATCCAGCTGAAACGCGAGAGTCTCCTGCGTGAGCAGCGGCCCCAGCCAGTTATGCCGCACGCCCACAAAGAACACGCAGATCGCCGCCGAAAGCCCTACCGTCCACACCGGCAGCCGCTTCAAAGGTACCTCGCCCGCGGCCGACTTCGCCCCCAACCATAACCCCGCCATCCACACAGCCTGCCAGGCCAACAAATTAAACGCGCCGGTCTCCTGCAGCGGTATCTGCAGATGCGTCACCCGCACCACGGCCCCATGCAGCCACTCGCGTCCACCCAGTTGTGCGGCCAGCCACAGCAGCCCGCTCCCGCCCAGCAGCTTCCGCCATCCAAACCGCACTCCAAACGAAAGCACCACCGGCGAGGCCGCCAGGAAGATCACATACATCGGCAAAATATCGAGTAGTGGCGGACAGTAGAGCAGCAGCACCGACCCCAGGATGGCCGTCCAAGGATGCGCAATATAGAAATCAAGCAGGTTGTAGATTGCCGAGCGATGCGTCGCAATCGCGAGGCCCGCGGCAATCGTAAACGCAAACGCAAGCATCGCCAGATGGATCCCGTAAATCTTCAGGGCCCGTTTCCAGAGTTTCGCCCGCAGCCCAAGCTCATCCGCCATCGCCTGCCGGCTATAGATCCGCGCCACCAGAAGAGCCGAGAGAAAGACAAACCCTTCAGCCGACGAAACAAATCCAAAAGGCTGATTCACAAAATCGCTTAGGTGTGTGGGCAGATGCGTGAGCGTCATCCAGACAAGAAACAAGCCACGCAGCGCATCAAGTTCCGGACGGCGCTGCATTTTAGGAAAGCGCATAGGGAGGCTCAAGCGATTAGACGCGATCCCCGGGAACAAGTTGCACCTATGTGCCTCGCTTAACGCACCTTCTGTTCAACTCTCCCCAAATCTCATCCTTGCGCCTCTCCGCTGTCATCCTGTACAAAATTGGCAGGCCGAGAGATCAATCTTCGCTCGCTTGGATGGAGGCGGAGGATCTACGTTTGCTTCTCTCTATCGAGGTCACACAAGGCCACAGCGGCTCAACTCAAATACTCCTTGATAAATGGATCTTCCGAGTGCACCAGCTCATGCGTTGACCCGTTGAACACAAGCTTCTTGTCATGCAGCACCAGAAACGTAGTCGACTCCTCAATGCCGCCCTCCGGCACCTTCTCGACCTCGTTGGTCTCCTGATTGAACCGGTGCGTCGCCAGCATAAATGCATCCTGCAGCCGATGCGAAACCAGCAGGGAACTGGTGTGGTACACATCCCGCTGCTTAAGTATCAGCGAGATAATCGTGGTCGAAGTAATCGGGTCCAGCCCCCCGGTAGGCGAGTCATACAGCAGCAATTCAGGCCGGCTGATAATCGCGCGCGCAATCGACACCCTCCGCCGCATCCCTCCCGAAAGCTGCGACGGAAACTTGTCCAGCGTATGCTCCAGCTCCACAAACCTGAGCGAATCCTTCACCCGCTTTTCCACTTCCGCCGGGTCCACCCGCTCCTCGTTCAACCGGTATCCAACGTTATCCCGCACCGTCATCGAGTCAAACAGCGCGCCTTCCTGAAACACCGACCCGATCTTCGCCCGCAGAACAAACAGGTCCTGCTCGCGCATCGTGTCCACTTCCTGCCCAAACACACAAATGCGTCCGCGGTCCGGCTTGATCAGCCCATTGGCCAGCTTGAGCAGCACGCTCTTGCCCACCCCGGCCGGCCCCAGCAGGATGCGCGTCTCGCCTGCCTTCACCTCGAAACTGATAGCTTCCAGAACCGAGTTGCCATTGAATC
>CAXTMM010000071.1:11446-14016 GCA_964245415.1 uncultured Acidobacteriaceae bacterium
CATTCTCAAACGTGACCACAGGCTCACCCGGATGCTCCTCGCTCCAGGTCTTCTTCGTCTCTACAGAGTTCGCTGCCTCCGCCATCCGTCAGCGCCCGAAGATCGTGATCATCAGCTTGCTCAGAATAAAATCCGAGAAGATGATAAGCACTGAAGAGACAACCACGGCCTGGGTCGTCGCACGCCCTACACCCTGCGTGCCGCCCTTGGTCTTCATGCCGTAAAAGCAGCCGATCGTCGCGATGATAAAACCGAAGAAAACCGGCTTCACCAGCCCCTGCACAATATCGCCAAACCGCAGCGACTGGTACGCACTGTGAAAGTACTGCGAAGCATCCTGGCCCAGCATAAGGATCGAGGTCGACGCCCCGCCAAGGGTCCCCACCGTATCGGACAAGATCGTTAGAAAGAAGAGCATCACCACGGTCGCCACAATCCGCGGCATCACCAGCTTTTTAAGCGGATCAGTGCCCAGTGCCCGCATCGCATCAATCTGCTCGGTCACCACCATCGACCCCAGCTCCGAAGCCATCCCTGACGCATTGCGCCCCGAAACCATCAGGCTCGTCAGCACCGGGCCTAACTCCTTAATCATCGAAAAGCTCACCAGCTGCCCGGTAATCGCCGTCGCCCCAAACGTAGCGAGGGAAGCAGAGGATTGCAGCGCCAGCACCGCCCCGGTAAAAAAACCGGTCAGCAGCACGATCGGGATCGATCCCACCCCAATCGAATCCGCCTGGGTAATAATGTCCGCCGTGTACAGCGGCCGCCTGAAGAGGTTCGACAGCGCCCGCCCCGAAAGCAGGGCATATTCCTGCAGGGAGCCGATCATGTCCTTTGCGGTCCGCTCGATCGCGCTATCTGCCATCAGTCTGTTTCGGGATGCTCTTTCGTAGCTATGCGAATGGGCAACGTGGCAGCCCTTTGCCGAGCATATCAGAGGAGTCGCGCGTGTTACTCCCGCACTCGCTTCTTGATCTCGATATTCAGCCGCTTGATCTTCTGGTTCAGTGTCGACAGTGGGATGCGAAACTGTTCCGCCGCGTCGGTCTGGTTCCAGTTGCAGCGCTCCATCTTGTCGATGATGATCCGCCGCTCAATGTCTTCGAGAATGTCGAACAGCGAAGCATTCGGAGTATGCTCGAGCAGACTCGACGAGTACGATCGCCCCGTTATGTGCGAAGGCAGCAGCTCCAGCCCGATCACCGGCCCCGACGAAAGCACCACCCCCCCCTCCATCACAATCACAAGCTCCACCACATTCCCGCGCACCTCAAAAACAACGAGCGCCCGCAGCCCCTCCGGCGAGAGCGTTCTGACCGCAAGCTCATTCTCATCCGAGTAGCGCTTCAAGAAATGCGCAGCCAGTGCCGGAATATCCTCCCGCCGCGCTCGCAGCGGCGGCAGATCAAACCGGATCACATCCAGCCGATAGAACAGATCCTCGCGAAACTTGCCCTCCCGCACCGCCGCCCGCAGATCCACATTGGTCGCCGTGATAATCCGCACATCCACCTGAATCTCGTGCACCCCACCAAGCTGCATGAACCGCTTATCCTGTAGCACCCGCAAGATCTTCGCCTGCGTATCGAGCGGCATCGTCCCAATCTCATCCAGAAACAGCGTCCCCCCATTCGCCATCTCAAAGAGACCTTTTTTCGCCGCAATCGCCGAGGTAAACGCCCCCTTCACATGTCCGAACAAGGTTGACTCCAGCAAATCCGTAGGCACGGCTCCCGTATTGACCGGCACAAACGCCTTGTCTTTACGCGGCGAATTTGCGTGCACCGCCTTCGCGATCAGCTCCTTGCCTGTCCCACTCTCCCCCTGGATCAACACAGTCGAGCGCGAAGGCGCCACCTGCGCCACCAGGTCAAACACCTGCAGCATGATCTCGCTCTTGCCAATAATGTTCGGAAAGTTGTACCGCTGCTTCAACGCCCGCTTCAGCTGGACGTTCTCTTCCTCCGCCCGGTACCGCGCAATCGCTGACCGGATATCCGCCAGCAATTTCTCGTTGTCCCATGGCTTCTGGACGAAGTTCTGTGCGCCGCCGCGGATCGCATCGATGACGTTATCCACCGTCCCATACGCCGTAAGCATGATCACCGGCAGGTCGGCCTGCCGCTCCTGGATCGACCCTAGAATCTCAATCCCATTCCGCCCCGGCAGCGCCAGGTCCAGCAGCACCAGGTCATAGGCATGCTGCCCTATCCGATCCAGCCCCACCTCGCCGTCAATGGCCGTGTCGACCCGGTAGCCCTCAAGCGCCAGCAGCGTCTCGAGCGACTCCCGAATGGCCGCCTCGTCATCAATGATCAAAATCGTATGTTCAGTCGAGCGAACCGGCGCAGCGGAGCGAGGAGGAGCCATCGTCGTCTCAGACATGCGCAGGTTTGCCTTTCAAAGGAAACTCGAGCGCAAACGTAGTCCCCGCCCCCGGCTGGCTCTCGACGCGAATCTTCCCCGCATGCTCCTGCATAATCCCGTACGTCACCGCCAGCCCCAACCCAGTCCCGCGCCGCTGACCATTTTTGACCGCGGTCTTGGTCGTGAAGAACGGATCATAG
>CAXTMM010000072.1:0-13988 GCA_964245415.1 uncultured Acidobacteriaceae bacterium
GGCTTCACCACCTGTGGCCCCGACCCAGCCCAGCTACGCTACGCCTGACCCCGCGCTCCTAGCACGATGGTCTCAGCTGCCTCCTGACGCGATCCTCGAGCGACGCATGGAGCGCGACCCAGCCGTGCTCGAGAGTACGCTGCAGCTGATCTATGACGTTGAGAAGTTGGAGGCGCAGTTCGCGAGCACGATCGGCAAGGGCTTGAACAGCAGTAAGACGGTCCCGGGCTGCGCACCCCTATCCCCGGATGCAGCAATATTGCTGAAGATTGCGGCTGCTCCGGACCAGGTAGACCAGCAATGAAGCTCGAAGATATCAAGCTGCCCGGTGGACCGATCGAGAGCGCGCAGCCCTCGATGGAGGCGGAACTAACGGCGCCCAAGGAGGAGCCGGGCACAGCGGCGGCCGCCGTACCGGCGATGTCTCCGGGCGATCAGACGCCGGTTGAGCCGGGTCCCCGCGGTCTGCGCCCTGCAGACTCGCCGAGCGCCGGCGAGCCGGAGGAGATCGACCTGCAGCGCATCGCGCCGAAGCGTGAAGAGCGTCTCTTCCTGATCCTGGCGATCTTCATCGGGGTGCTCTCCGGGCTGCTGGTCGTCTCGTTCCGGGTCGCCATCCAGTGGATCCAGATTCTGACTCTGGGCTCGGCGCCGCATGCCGGGCAGCTCCGCCTGATCTTTGTGCCGGCCGTGGCCGGGCTGGTGGTCGCGGCGCTTGTTCAATTCCTGTTTCCCGGCGCGCGCGGCTCGGGCGTGAACCAGACCAAGGCCGCGCTCTACATCTACAACGGTTTTATCTCGTTCAAAACGGTCATTGGCAAGTTCATTACCTCGGCGCTCGCGATCGGCTGCGGCTTTTCGCTCGGGCCTGAGGACCCGTCGCTGCAGATCGGCGCCGGCGTTGCCTCGATCGTTGCGCGCAAGCTGCGGCTATCGCGCCACTCGCTGCGCCTGTTTGCTCCTATCGGAGCCGCAGCAGGCCTGGCGGCGGCGTTCAACGCGCCTATCTCGGCGATCCTGTTCGTCATTGAGGAGGTGATCGGACACTGGAGCGCCGGCGTGCTTGGCTCGATCGTGCTCTCGGCGGTCTCAAGCGTCTGCGTGGCGCGCTGGTTCTGGGGCGCGGCGCCCATGTTCCGCATTCCTTCGGTCACCCTGCGCGATCCGCGCGAGCTGACCGCCTACGCTATCCTCGGCGTGCTAGGCGGATTTTCGGCGATGATCTTTTCGAAAGCTCTTGGCTACCTACGGCCTCGCCTGCGCCGCCTGCCTGCCCGCACCCATTACGTTCAGCCTGCGATTGCAGGGCTGCTCGTCGGCCTTATCGGTTACTTCGGTCTACCGCAGGTCATGGGCCCCGGCTACGAGACGATGGACCAGGCCATGCACGGCCAGTTTCCCTGGCAGATGCTCGCGGCGCTGGTGGTCTTCAAGATGCTCGCGACTACCGTGTCCTTCTCCTCCGGCACGCCCGGCGGCATGTTCGCTCCAACTCTTTTCATCGGCACCATGCTGGGCGCGGCGGTCGGCACCATTCAGCACATGGTCATGCCCCATGCTTCGGGCTCAGTCGGCTCCTATGCGCTGGTAGGCATGGGTGTGCTGTTCGCGGGATTTCTAAGGGCGCCGCTAACTTCAGTCTTCATGGTGCTTGAAGTCAGCCAAAACTACTCGATCATCCTGCCGGTGATCCTGGCGAATACGATCGCTTACCTGCTCTCACGGTCGCTCGCCCCGGAGCCGATCTTCGAGCTCTTTACCCATCAGGACGGGCTGGAGCTGCCGTCGATGGAAGAGCAACGCGAAGAAGTCGGCCTGCGCCTGGAAGACGCGCTCGTCCCGCTCTCAATTCCTGTGCTTGAGGGCCAGGAACCTGTCAGCGCCGCGAATGTCGAGCTCTCGCTGCGCCACGTCCCGGTGATGCTGATCAAGTTTGGCGATGGCACCTGCTACGCCCTGCGCACTGAGGAGCTCATCTCACTGAGCGCCACTCATGTGCCCGAGACCACGCTTGAGCGTGCCCTAGGCTCGGAGCGCACGCCACTGCTCTTCCCTGACATGCCTCTGGACGCGGCGCTGCGCTTCTTTCCCCGCTGGCCACTGCTACCCATTGCCAACCGCGCCAGTAAAGGCTCGCTGGAAGGCATGGTTACGCTCGAGCATGTGCTGGAGCGCTACCAGCGTTCCTGAGGGAGAAATCAGCGATCACTCTCACTGCTGCGAACAGGCCTTAAGACCTTATCCTCTAGACATCATCCGCACGCGTCTTCTCAAATCCAGGCGCATCGGCAAGGCCCGCGTTATCGCTCGAAGCTCCGCGCAAAGTGGCACGCGACCAGTAAAGCCGTGCCAGCAAGACGATATAGTCGCGCAGTACAGCCATATTCGCCTTGCTCTCGCCACCCTGCCGCAGCCCGAAGCAGAAGGGGATCTCGCGCACACTGCGCAGGCGTGCGCGCACCAGGATTTCGAGCAGAAGCTTGAAGCCGGACCGCTGCAGTGTTGGTAGCTCCCGCACAATGCCGCGCCGGATCATGAAGAATCCCGACATCGGATCCTCGACCAGGCAGTTGCGCGCCTGCAGCGGCCGGCACAGCAGCACCGCGACGGACGAGGTCACCCGCCGCAGCCAGCGCCACCTGCCAATCGTCGCGCCATAGGCGTAGCGGCTGGCGACGGCTACATCGGCGCCACTCTCCATCGCTGCCCAGAGCTCTGGCAGCAGCTCAGGGGGATGCTGGAAGTCGGCATCGATGACACCTACAATGCTGGCCGAAGCCCCGGCCCAGCCGTCAAGAATTGCTCCCGATAGGCCACGCTCGCCTCGACGCTCCACCAGGCGCAGCTGCGGAAACTCGGCCGCCAGGCGCTTCACAATGGCAGGAGTGCCATCGCGGCTGGCATCGTCGACAACCACGATCTCGTAGTCGACGCAAAGCGTATCGAGCACCGGCACAATTCGACGGATGATCTTCTCAATCGTCGCGGCTTCCTGAAGAGTCGGCAAAACCAGCGTCAAGGACTCTTCAGTTCTCGACGCTACCAGCGTCAAACCCGTGCGTCGATTCTCTGCTGTGCTAGTGTTCATCCAGCGTACATCGTACATCCCCGGTTCACCGCTTTGTTGAATGCGGTGGATATTTGAGGTTCCTCTTTTTGAAGCGTTATGCATCTGTCGCAGCCCTGCTGGCCGTGTTGACTCTCTTTGCTTTCGTCCTTCAGGGCTACCATCCAGGCGCTGAAGACGATGCCGTTTACCTCAGCGCCATCCAAAAAGATCTCCATCCATCGCTCTATCCCTACAACGCAGAGTTCTTCACTCTGCAGCTGCAGGTCTCGATTTTTGATAAGGCAGTTGCCGCATTAGTGCGCCTTAGCCACTTGCCGGTCCCCTACGTTTGCCTCGGGTTGCAGCTTGCCGCTATCTTTCTGCTGTTGGCGGGCTGCTGGTGCCTGGTTGGCTACTGTTTCCAAAGTTGGAGAGCACAGCTCGCCGGTGTGCTTACGATTTGCTGCCTGCTCACCTTGTCCGTGGCTGGCACGGCCCTTTACATCTCTGACGAACACCTCCATCCCCGGCTGATCGCGACCGTGGCGCTCATCTTCGCGATCCACGCCATGCAGCGGCAGAAGAGTGCCCGCGCCACCATCCTGCTGTTCGTCTCGTTCCTGTTTCACCCCATCATGGCGCTTTTCGGGATTTCGTTCTGCACCCTCTACGCGGTTGTACGGTCGCGGGCCTCGCTGCTGCTATTGCGACCGCCAACTCTGGCTGGTAACGCGGTGCGCGCCGCCATCCTTCCAGGAGCGTGGCTTTTTGCCCCCTCCACCCCAGCCTGGCGCCAGGCGCTGCTCCAGCACTCCTACTACACGCTTACCCGGTGGGAGTGGTACGAGTGGCTCGGCGCGCTTGCTCCCCCGCTGCTGCTACTGCTGCTGGCCGGCTTCGCAAGGCGCCGCGGCAACACCCCGCTCGTTCACCTGGCCGCCACGCTTACCCTCTTCAGCATCGTCCAGCTGGGCATCGCGCTAGCTATGCTGCTGCCGCCCGGCTTGCAGCGGCTCACGCCGCTCCAGCCTATGCGGTACCTCCACCTCACTTTCCTGCTCATGTTTCTGCTCGCCGGCGCGACGTTAGGCGAGTACGTGCTGCGCTCTCATATTGGACGCTGGCTGCTGGTCTTTGTCCCCCTCGCGGCCGTAAACGGCTATGCTCAACGCACCCGCTACCCGGCTATGCCCGACCTGGAACTGCCCTGGCAAACGCCTCGAGGTCCCTGGCTGCAGGCCTTCGCCTGGGCCAGAGCCAACACACCCGAAGACGCCGTCTTCGCTCTCGACCCCTACTATCTGGCTTTACCCGGAGAAGACAACCACTCCTTCCGCGCGCTCGCCGAACGCTCTTCGCTCGTCGACGACCAGAAGGATGCAGCGGTCGTTACCCAGGTGCCCAGGCTGGCCGAGGTCTGGGTCGCCCAGCACCAACAGCAGACCGGCTGGACGACCTGGACCCGCGCCAACTTCGTCCACCTAGCCCAGACCACGCCCGTCCGCTGGGTCGTGGTGGCTCCGGCCCAAGCAAGCGGTCTTACCTGCCCTTACCGCAATGAGACAGTCAGCGTCTGCCGCATCCCGTAGCTCGCTGCCGCCGCCGTGCTTGCATCGCTCGACTGCTGACACTACATTCGATCAGTGTGGACGCTGCTGCGTCCAACGCCTCTATGCCAAGCCTCCCGCAACGCCTGACGATTGGCTGCCTGCTCCTGATTGCACTGGTCACCGGCCTCAGCATGCTCGTTCGCACCTCCTTTGTTTCGCTGAACGAGCTGGATACCGAGCAGCAGTACGCCGACCGCGCTGCCTCCGGCCTCGCGATTGCGCAGGCAGCGCTCGCGCGTGAGCAGTTGCTTGTCGAGCGCAGCTTGCTCAACGACGCGTTTGTTGAGCCGGCGATTGGTCCTGCCCCCGCTCAACCCCGTACCATGGTGGCCCCGGCTACCTGTCACGAGTTGCCCCATCCAGGGCCACGTATCACCGCGGCTGCTCTGCAGCAGCAGGCTGCCGTGACCCAGATGCGGCTCGACCTCGCCTCGACCGCACTCACGCTTACAAACGACGCCCCTTCGATCGGCGGCGAAGAGCTTGCGCATCAGCGCATCGAGAAGCGGCTTGCCGCCTCGCCCGACCGGGCGGCCCGTGTGGCTGCCGCGAGCATGCTTGAGCCGCTCAACCTTGGCCTGTCTACCAAGCTTGAAAAGGTGCGCGACCGGCGCACGCAACTGGTCGTGGACCTGGAGGCAGCTCGCCAGCGACTCCGCGCGCGCCTCATCGGCGCATGCGGCGCAAGCATCCTCGCCGCCATCGCTCTTTGCGCTGCGATAATCTTCTTCGTTCTACGGCCTCTGCGCCGGACTGCTCGATCGGCCCGCCGCATCGGCCAGGGCGACCTGGACCAGCGCATCGAGTGGTCAGTCTCAGACGACCTCGGCATCATTGCCACCGAGCTTAACCGCATGGCCATCCGGATGCGCGACCTGCGCGAAACCGAATCCGGCCGACGCCAGATGGAGCATCAGCTCACCGACGCCGTCGTCCAGTCCATCTTCGAGCCGGTGATCGTGACGGACGCCCGCGGTCAGCTGCTCAAGCTCAACCAGGCCGCGCGCGAGCTCCTCGGCGACTCCGCTCCCGACCGCATGGCGCTCACCAACACTCCTGGCGGCGATAAGATCCTCTCCGCGATCCGCATCGCCATGTCGCTCCAGAAACCACTCGCCGGTGAGGGCGATGCGGCGCTGCTGCCCATGCGCATCGGGACTTCGCAGCGCGGCTATCGACTGCGCACGACCCCGATGCGTGACGCTGAGGGCCACCTGCTGGGCACGGTCAGCGTGCTTGAAGACGTGACGGAGATGCAGGATCTCGACCGCTTCAAAACCCGCTTTCTCTCGGTCGCCTCGCAGAAGCTGCGAGACCCCTTGCAGAAGCTGCGCGTCGCTCTCCACGCGCTTGCCCGCGGCTACGCCGGCGAACTGCGCCCACTGCAGGCTGACGTGCTCGAGGGCGCTCGCAACGAGGCTGAAGATCTTGAAGACTTGATGGCTGACCTGTTCAGCGTCTCCGAGCTCGAGAGTGGGCGCCGCACCCTGCGTATCGAGCCGCTGCGCCCACTCGACCTGCTTCGCGACGCGGCTGAAAACGTCACGGCGCAGGCCCAGGCGCGCGGCATCGAGGTGGAGGTGCAGGCTTTTCCTGACCTCTCTCGCGTGCAGGCGGACCGGCGGGCGCTGCGCAGCGTGCTCGAAAATCTGATGTCGAACGCCGTCCGGCATACACCCTCCGGTGGCTTTATCCTGCTTGAGGCAGTTGAGCGCAAGGATTACGTCCAGTTCAGCGTGCGGGACAACGGCCGCGGCATCGAGGCCGAACGCCTGGCCACCATCTTCGGACGATTCGCCGATGATACAAAGAGCGGCTCGAGCGAAGGCACCGGCCTTGGGCTGGCGCTCGTCCGCCGGCTGGTTGAAGCGCTGGGCGGCCAGATCTCGGTCGAGAGCCGCCTGGGCGCCGGCAGCACCTTTACATTTACGCTACCGGTCGCCGCTGTCGTCGAGTCGCGCCACCCTGTCGAGGCCGGCTGAGCATGCCGCAAGATGAGCCGCGCCCCGATCCTATCCCGCTGACCCTGCGCGAGGTGAGCGCCCGCGAGCAGGCCGAGCGCGCCATCAGCGGCGACAAGGCGGCGCGGCTGCGTGTTTACATCGGCGCCGCGCCCGGAGTGGGCAAGACCTACACCATGCTGGAGCACGCGCACGAGCTGCGCAAGCAGGGTGTCGACGTGGTCATCGGCATGGTCGAGACCCATGGCCGCAGTGAAACCGCTGCGCTCGTCCAGGGCCTTGAAGCCGTTCCGCTCAAGCGCATCGAGTACCGCTCGGTCACGCTGGAGGAGATGGACCTGGAAGCCATTCTCGTCCGTCGCCCGCACACCGTGCTGGTGGACGAGCTGGCTCACACCAACGTGCCCGGCTCGCGCAACCGCAAGCGCTACGAAGATGTGCTCGAGCTGGTGGAAGCGGGCATCAGCGTCGAGACCGCGGTCAATGTGCAGCACCTGGAGACGCTCAACGATGCGGTCGCGCGATCGGCCAATACTACTATTCGCGAGACTATCCCGGACAGCTTCCTGCGCCGGGCGGATGAAGTGGTGAACGTCGACATCCCCATCGACGAGCTGCGCTCGCGGCTGCGTGCCGGCAAGATCTACCGGCCGGATAAGGTCGAGCAGGCACTGGCTAACTTCTTCCGCAAGGGCAACCTGACCATGCTTCGCGAGCTGGCCCTGCGCACTACGGCTGAACAGGTTTCCACCGCCGCCTCTGAGTATCGCCGCGTGCAGGGCCTTGAGCAGGCACCGATCCCGGAGAAGGTAATGGTCTGTCTTTCGCATCGGCCTGGGAGCGATCGGCTGATCCGCGTCGGCGCGCGCATCGCCGGGCGTTTGGCTACCAACTGGTACGCGGTTTACGTCCTGAGCCCCAACCAGCACCGGCCAGACGACCCTGCGGCGGCCGAGCGGCTGGAGGAGTATCGCCGCCTGGCCAAGAGCCTGGGCGCCAAGATCGTCACACTTACTGACAAGCGAGTCGGCGAAGCGCTGATCGCCTTTGCCAAGCGTGAGAGTATCTCGCACGCGGTCTTTGGCCAGGCCGAGCGCTCGCGGCTAGATCTGCTTTTGCGCGGGTCGGTCGTCAACGATTTCCTGAATGAAATGCGGGATACTACGGTGCAGGTTGTACCAATGCAGAAACCCCGCCGGGAACGCTGAGCCGTTAGCTCAAGGTATCTCCACCCGACTGAACAGCTATGGTATTTTGAAAGAAGTGAGCTCGTAGCTCAGTTGGTAGAGCATCGGACTTTTAATCCGTGTGTCCTGGGTTCGAGCCCCAGCGGGCTCACCATGCCCACCCCTGCATCATCAAAGCCACTCCTGCGCGAGTGGCTGTTTTCTTGCTCTCAAGGCATCTCATTCCAAGACACCCCTGGAGAACCGATGGCAGAAGTTTTACTTACCGATATTGACGGCACTCTGGTAGACAGTAACGCGCTCCACGCAGAAGCATGGCGGCGGACCTTTGAGCACTTCGGCATTGAGATCGGCATGGATGATGCATGGCGCCAGATCGGCAAAGGCGGCGACCAGGTCATCCCTATATTTGTGCCTGAAGTGGATCGCGAGCGGCTCGAAAAACAGATTAAAGACTTACGCAAAGATATTTTCCATCGAGACTACATGTCGCGCGTAGTAAGTTTCTCCAAGGCGCGCGAGTTACTTCTCCGTGTTCAGCAAAGCGGCATGAAGATAGCGCTTGCTACCTCTTCAAACGAGGAAGACCTTGCTACCTACGGCAAGATCGTTGACATGGATGACCTGATCGAAAAAGCATCCTCCAGCGCCGACGCTGCTAGTTCGAAGCCGGACCCGGATATCTTTGCTGCAGCCCTCAAGAAGGTAGGCATGCAGGCCGAACAGGCGATTGGCTTAGGCGATACGCCCTATGACGCGGAGGCCGCCGGCAAGTTGGGCATCCCGGTGATCGGACTGACCTGCGGAGGTTGGAAACGCTCCGACCTGAAAGATGCCGGCTGCATTGAGGTGTACCAGGACCCGGCAGACCTGCTGTTTCACTTTGACACGTCTGCGCTAAGTAAGTAAGTTGGGCAGGCCCCAACCACCGCCGCCCGGCGTTCGATGCGAAGCACATCTCCACGCAATGCGCGCACACTGCACTTACCAGGTAGCTTTCGGGTCTGGCCATCCTGCGTAAGGAGTGCGCGTCCAGTTACTCCCGGCAACCCGCCAGCTAAACCATAGGGCGGGATCTTTCGCCGGTCGGCAAGCAAAGTAATCTGCGCGTCACTGAGTAACTCCAACTCGCGCACCAGTCCGCCGCCGCCGTGGAACTTACCCCCGCCACCCGAGTCGAGCCCGTATCCGTAACGCAGCAGATACGCATAGTCGAGCGCCTAGACTGGCGTGTTCAGCGAGTTTGTCATAGGGGTGTGCATGCCGTCAGTTTATCTTGATCCGGCCGCGCACCCATGCCGCCGACGGTAGTCTCGTAGTTAGCAATAGGCAACCGACTGCGTTTCAGGGAGAAAAGCGTGCGCAGACCGCTCACTTAACGTCCGCTCTTGCGAGAGATTTTTTGAATGTAGTACGTTCAAGCACTGTACCCGGAAAGAAGACCCTATGCTCGCGTCGACCCGAAGAGACTTTCTCAAGACCAGTGCCCTGCTCTCTCTATCCACCGTTCTCGCTCCACAGAGCCTGCTCGCCTCACCGTTTGGCCTGCCGGTTGGTCTGCAGCTTTACTCCGTGCGTGAACTGCTGCCGAACGATTACGAGGGCACGCTCAAGCAGCTTGCCGCGCTCGGCTACCAGGAGGTCGAGGCGGCCGGATTCTTTGGTCACACGGCGCTCGAAGTCAAGAATGCCATGCAGTCGGCGGGGCTTCGCTGCGTCAGCGCACACTATCCCTCAAACGAGCTGCATCAGCGATTGGACGAGATTCTCGCTTTCCACAAGGAGCTCGGCGCGGCTTACATCATCTGCTCGTCGCCAGGCTTGAAGGACCCAGCCAGCGCGCAGCCACACGCGGCTTTGAGCCTCGATGACTGGCGCTGGAACGCTGACGAGTTCAACAAGATGGGCGCGAAGGTGAAAGCGGCAGGCATGCACTTCGGCTATCACAACCACATAGCCGAGTTCCACAAGCTTGAGGGAATCGCTCCCTACGATGAACTGCTGCGGCTCACCGATTCTTCGCTCGTCACCTTTGAGATGGATTGCGGCTGGGTTGTGGTCGGCGGCGGCGATCCGGTCGCCTACCTGCACCAGCACCCGCAGCGTATCTCGATGCTGCACGTTAAGGACTTCAAAGCACCGGAGAAAGCAACCTCGCTCGCCGATCGGCCGAAGTCTGCCGAGCTGGGACAAGGTATCTCGGACTACAAAGCTATCTTCCACGCTGCACGCAAAGCTAACATCAAGCATTACTTCATCGAACAGGAAGAGTTTGACATGCCGCCTTTTGAAGCGCTCAAGATAGATGCCGATTATATGAAGCGTCTTACTGTGTAACTTCTCAACCGTTCACTTCACAGAGGCTTACCTCTTTGTGAAGTGAACGGTGTCAACCGAGCGCAGCCTCTCTGCCGCGCCCTCGGCGGTGATGTCCCGCTGTGGCATGCCTAATAACTCAAAGCCGACCATGAACTTCTTTACCGTTGCAGAACGTAACAGCGGCGGGTAGAAATGCACGTGGAAGTGCCACTCCGGATGAAGCTCGCCGTCGGTCGGCGCCTGGTGCAGCCCCATCGTGTATGGAAAGCTGGTGTTGAATACGTTGTCGTATCGCACCGTGATTTGGCTGAGGATATCAGCCAGTCCGGCACGCTGCGCGGCAGTAAACTGGGCCAGCGAACCTACATGCTGCTTTGCAATGACGAGCGTCTCAAACGGCCAGACAGCCCACCAGGGCACCACGCATAGAAACTCCTCATTCTGGCAGACGATCCGCTCTTTCTTCGCTAGCTCGAGCGCTGCATAGTCACTCAGCAGAGAGCGGCCATGCTCGGCATAGTAGGCGGCCTGCGATTCGGTCTCTTTCTGCGGCTCGTCCGGCACGTGCTCGGTCGCCCACAGCTGCCCATGCGGGTGCGGGTTACTTGCGCCCATCATCGCGCCGCGGTTTTCAAATATCTGTACATACTGGATATTAGGGTCGCTGCCTAATTCGTGATACTGCTCAGTCCAAGCGTCTACTACCAGGCGGATATCTGCGGGCTCCATCAGCGCGAGCGTCAGCGAGTGGTCAGGATGAAAGCAGAGCACGCGGCAGCGCCCACGTTCGCGCTCGGCGAGCAGCAGCGGCGAGCCAGTGTCGCCGGGCTCGGGCGAGTCGGGCAGGAGCGCCGCGTAATCATTCTCGAAGACAAAGACATGCTCGTAAGCAGGCGTCTTGTGTCCGCCGGCCCGCTCGTTGCCGGGGCAAAGGTAGCAGGCCGGGTCGTAATGCACAGCGGCAAACCCGGAGGGCGCGCCGACTTCCCCCTGCCAGGGGCGCTGGGTGCGGTGCGGTGAGATCAGTACCCAGTCGCGGCGCAACGGGTTATAACGGCGGTGCGGAAACTGCAATCCTGCTTCTGACACGGTGCGTGTGTCCTTTCGAAAAACGTCTAAGCGGTTCGCTAACAAACAATATGTAAATGTAACTGTCTCGTATTGTGAGAAACTAAGGCGCGCTTTCCGGCACCGGTTCTACCGCCAAATACATCTCAGCAAAACGTTGGCTGTACTCGTTCAGCAACGCACGCACACGCTCGGCATCGGGCGAGCGTACGATCAATCCTGCATGGTGATGCTTGCGCAACCGATCCACGATCTCGGGCGCATCAAAGGCCGAGGTATCCGGCTCCGCCATCCGCGCCAAGCAAAGCACGCTGCCTGCATACTCATCCCGCACCGCAGGTAAGGTATAAGTCTGGCCACGCATAGAGCAAATCTCAATGCGAGCCCACTCTGCCCATAGGTTCACGCCTGTAGCCGCTTCGGCGACGTCCGCAATATATGCGCCGCCTACGCGCGCGGCCGCCTCCAGAAAGTAGATCTTCCCATCGTCGCCGAGAATATATTCGGCGTGCGTGACCCCGCGCAACATGCCCATCGCCGGCATGAGCGCGTTGTTGAGCGCGGTCATTTCGCGGACCACCGCCAACGAGCGATGGAGAATGCGCGTGGTAAAGACGCCTCCTTCGTGCATGGTCTGCATGGGCGGCTTGCCGTACTGGCTCACCGAGGCAAACACCACCTCGCGCTCCGAGATGATCGAGTCTACGTGAAAGATTTCGCCCGGCACAAACCGCTCCAGGAGAAAATGGCTTGAAGCGTCGCCCAGTTCTTCGATAGCCGCCCACAGCTGCCCGGGCTCAGTGATCTTGCGAATGCCAATCGCCGACGCTTCTGAACGCGGCTTGAGCATCCACGGTCCCGGCACCCGGTCCATGTACCGCGCCACCGCCTCGTGGTATAGCAGGGACACAAACTCCGGCACCGGCGCCCCGGCGCGGGAGGCCTCGATACGCATGGCCAGCTTGTCGCGAAAGTGCGCAGTCGTCGTAACGCCCATGCCCGGCAGACGCATGTGCTCGCGCACCATCGCCGCGGTGCGCATGTCGAACTCGTCCAGGGCGACCACGCGGTCATAGCGGCGCGCGCGCGCAAGGTGGGTGATGGTGTTCAGGATCTGCTCCTGGGTTAGCCCCTTGGGCATCGTGTGCAGCTCTTCCAGCATGGCAAAGGGCCACTCGGCGTGGCGCAGACCATCTACAGTGAGCAGTTGAATGCGCACCCCCATGGTGGCAACCTGCTCCAGAAATCGTTGGCCTTTCTCATAGCTTGCAATCGCGAGGATGCGTTCCTGCCGGTCTGCCATGATCTCGACTGCGCTCCTGCCGATTTTTCTTGCGCCATGCTGCCTGCTCTACCACACGATGCAAGCTTTCGCTCGCCGCGCCGCTCGCATACAGTAAAGGGGAACGTCCACACCGTTCTACCACGGGCAAGAGTGCCGGCGCACCTTCCCGCGCAACAGACGGTGCCGCAGTCCCCCCCAAAGCTCATGACGCCCATCACGCCTACGTCCGAGACAGTCTACGCGGCCATGGAAGCCATCCCGGCCCTGCACGACCAGTGGACTGCTCAATGGCATCGGCAGGACGCAGGCGCTGATCAGCAGGCTGCGTCCGCAGTCACGACGACTCAAGTCATTGTCGCGCAGCATCGCGCCAATTATGCGCTGTGGCATATCGAAGACCGCGCCCGCTCGCCCCACGCCACCGACGCCGAACTCGCCGAGGTCAAGCGCAGCATCGACCGCATCAACCAGCAACGCAACGACCTTACCGAGCAGATTGATACGCTGCTGCTAGCCGAGCTCGCGCCACTCGGGCTGCCCTGCCTCGAGGCCGAGCTGCACTCGGAAAGCCCAGGGCTGATGATCGATCGGCTCTCGATCCTTGCGCTCAAGCTTTTTCACACCCGCGAACAACTGGCCCGCACGGACGCCCCACCGGGCCACGTCGAGCGGAACCGGGAGCGCCTCGCCACGCTTGTCGAGCAGCGCGACGATCTTGCTGCTTGCCTGATTCGTTTATGGCAGCAGGTGCTCGCAGGCGAGCGCCGCTTTAAACTCTATCGGCAGCTTAAGATGTACAACGATCCCACCCTTAACCCGGTCATGTACACACAGGCATCCAGCCTGTAATCCCAACTAAACCATCGGCATTTGACGGCGCGCGCCCGGCTCTATATAAAACGAGGCAACCGTTCATATGAGCTGCATATAGGCTCGGCGCCTACTCCGCAGTCAAGGACACTTGGACCGAATGGATCAAATGGATACCAACCGGCGCATCCCCAAAACAATCGCGGCCAAGATTCGGCCTATCACCAACTCGGCCCAGACGCAGGCGCTGGCCATCTACGCGAGCGCGCTTGAAGCCATGCAGCAGGGCAGGTTTGAGAAGGCTGCGCAGACCTTCGCCAAGCTCGGCACCGACTGCCCACCTGAGATACGCGAACGTGTGCGCGTCTATGTCGTCGCGTGCGAGCGCTACCTGCATCGCACCGAACGAACGTTTGTGACACCTGAAGAACGCTACGATTACGCCATCTCGCTGATCAACACCGGCGACTACGAAGAAGCGCGCGACCAGCTTGAGGCCATTGTCCGCGACAACGACAATGCCGACTACGCCCACTACGGGCTGGCCATGCTGAGCAGCATGACCGGCCAGGCCGAGCAATGTTTAGACCATATGAGCCAAGCCATCTCCCTCAATCCCCAGTGCCGCATCCAGGCTCGCAGCGACGCCGACTTTCGCCAGATGACCGACGACCCCCGCTTCACCGAGCTGCTCTACCC
>CAXTMM010000073.1:0-12410 GCA_964245415.1 uncultured Acidobacteriaceae bacterium
CCTCGCGGTGGTCCAGGCGGCGGACCCGGTCCCCGTGGAGGAGGCGGCGGCGGACGTGGCGGCGGTCCCGGCGGTGGTGGGCCCGGCGGCGGCGGCGCCAGCACCGGCAAGCGTTATAACCTGACCTTCAACGCCCAAGCCCTCAATCTGTTCAATGTCATTAACTACGCGCCGCCAACCGGCACCCTCGATTCCAAAGAGTTTGGTCACTCCAACGCACTCGCGGGACAGATCTTCTCGTCGAACTCAGCCTCGCGCCGCATCTTCCTGCAGTCTACGTTTACCTTTTGATAAGGTGCTCACACAGCGACGCCTTGCTTGCGAGCGTGTGTACCACGTCACACACGACGTTGACGCACGCGCGTGAGCCTCGGTATCCTTGCCTCGTGCTGGTTTTCTGTCAGCTTCAGTGTGCATGTTGTCTCCATCTGGCTTCTCTTTGAACTGATCCGCCGCGTTCTTCTTCGTTCAACGAAAGCTCGCCTGGTCCTTATGCCACTCGGGCTTCTCTCTTGTCGGAGTACACATGCCCGAAGCACCACCCGTGAAAGAGACCAAGGCGCAGAAAGTAGAACGTCTCAAGCGCGAGAAGAATCCTTGGGAGATCTTCGACGAGGTGCGCCAGTTCGCGCGCGAGGGCCGCTCAAGCGTGCTGCCGGAGTGGGCATCGGCGTATTTCAAGTGGTGGGGTGTCTACACCCAGGGCGACGGCGCCGGCGTAACCGGCGGCAAAGGCGGCGAAGGCGTTACCACTGAATACTTCATGATGCGCATCGCCATGCCGGCCGGCCTGCTCACAGCGCACCAGCTCGGCGTCATTGCCGACATCACGAAAAAGTACGCCCGCAACCTTGCAGACATCACCGTCCGCCAAAATATCCAGCTGCACTGGCTCACCATCGAATCACTCCCAGAAATCGTCGACACGCTGGACTCGATCGGCCTTTCGCCGCGCGGCGCCTGTGGCGACGTAGTCCGCAACGTCACCGGCTGCCCGCTCGCCGGCATCGATCACGAAGAGTTACTTGACGCATCCGGTATTGCCACCGAGATACAACGTGACTTAGTCGGCAACTCTGCCTTCTACAACTTGCCGCGCAAATTCAAGATCACTGTAACCGGCTGCCCGGTCTGGTGCTCGTATCCCGAAATTAATGACATAGGCTTCACTGGCGTGCAACGCGGCTTAGAAGTCGGCTTCTCGCTCCGCGTCGGCGGCGGCCTCTCTAAAGAGCCTCACCTCGCCGTCAAGCTCGACGCATTTGTACGCACCGAACAAGTCGGCCCCGTCGCGCGGGTCATCGCCGAGATCTTTCGCGACCAGCAAGCACTCCGCGAGAACCGCGATCATGCGCGGCTGAAGTACTTGTTCCTGCGGCATAACTGGACACCTTCAAGCTTCCTTGAAGAAATAGAACGCCGCCTCGGCTATGAGCTCGACCCATCTGCGCCTGAGTTGGTTCCCGATGACATCTATCGTGATCACGTCGGCATCCACGCCCAGAAGCAGCCTGGACTTAGTTACGTTGGCGCCTCGGTGCTGCGCGGTCGCCTCACCGGCGACCAGCTTGCCGCCGCCGCCGAGTTAGCCGAACGTTTCGGCAATGGCCATCTACGCACAACAGTCATGCAGAACCTGATCTTCGTCAACATACCCACAGAGCGCGCCTCCGACTTAGTCGCAGAGTTACACGCAATCGGCCTGCGTGTCGAAGGTTCGCACTTCTGGCGCGGTGCCATCGCTTGTACTGGCGCTGAGTTCTGCAAGCTCGCCATCACCGAAACCAAAGGATTCACGCGCTGGCTAGTCGATGAACTGGAAGAGCGCATTCCAGAGTTCGACCAACAGCTGAAACTACACGTGACCGGCTGCCCTAATAGCTGCGGACAACACTGGATCGCCGATATCGGCATCGAAGGCAAGAAGATCAAGCACGAAGGTAAACTAATCGATGCTTACTACTTCTGCGTAGGCGGTGCAGTCGGCGCGCATGCGGGCACTGGCCGCCCCGTTGGCTATCGCATCCCCGCGACCGATGTTCCTTCCGCGATTGAGCGTTTGCTCAAGACCTATCAATCAGCTCGCCGGCCCGAAGAAAATCTTCGCGCCTACTTCGCACGCCACAGCAATGAAGAGTTGCGTGCCCAGCTTGCGGGCGAAGAGCTTGCTGCGGTTTCACGCGACACCGCAGGTCCGGAACCAGGACCTGACGCATGAGCCTGCTGCCCGTCTTTCTCAAGCTTGAAGGCCGACCCTGCCTCGTGGTTGGTGCGGGCGAGGTAGCGTCAAGCAAGATTGAAAGCCTGGTCTACTCACTCGCCCGCGTCACAGTCGTTGCATCCTGGGCCCGACCGGAAATCGCGCGCCTGGCTGAGCAGAAAGCCATCACCTGGCATCAGCGCGAGTTCATCGACTCCGACATCGATGGCGCGTTTGTCATCGTGGCCGGCACAAACCACGCTCATATCAACCAGCATGTGTACCGCCTTGCTGTCGCGCATAACATCCTCTGCAATGCTGTCGACGACCCGCCGCACTGCGACTTCTACTACGGCTCAGTAGTCGGGCGAGGCAAACTGCAAATTGCCATCTCAACCGCCGGCGAAAGTCCTGCTGTCGCGCAGCGCCTGCGCGCCGAGATCGATGCACTGCTCCCGCATGAACTCGGGCCATGGCTCTGCAAGCTGGGCGCATTGCGGCGCGAGGTTCTCAAAGCCTACCCTGCAGGAGATGAGCGCAAGTTGCTCCTGCATCGACTCGGGCGTCTACCAGTGTGCGAATCAGAGAGTTGCCCCGCGCGTCAACTCGCTATTCCGCACACAATGGTTAGCGACTCGCAGCGGAGCACCCATGAGCGTATCTGGTAAGGTCTACCTGATCGGTGCAGGCCCGGGTGACCCAGAGTTGCTCACAGTCAAAGCCGCCCGCCTGCTCTCCACCGTAGATGTTGTGCTGCACGATGACTTAGTGCCTGAGGTCATCCTTGCCTGCATCAACAAGCACGCATGCATCATCAACGTAGGCAAACGCTGCGGTCTCAAACGCATCACTCAGGCGGACATTCATCAGCTTATGATCGCTTGCGCACGCCGCTCACTCAGCGTGGCCCGCCTGAAAAGTGGCGACCCTCTAGTCTTCGGTCGTGCCGCTGAAGAGATGGACGCTCTCCGCGCAGCAGGTCTAGCTTTTGAGGTTGTGCCCGGCATCACTGCGGCCTTTGCCGCCGCCGCGGCCCTACCATGTTCACTTACAGACCGTCGCACTGCCTCAAGCATCTTGCTCATGAGCGGTCATCATGCGTATGAGCCTGAGCTTACAGATGAGACCCCGACGCGCGTGGTCTACATGCCAGGACGTGACTTATCCGCGCTTGCAGCAGAGTGGCGGGCAGACAATGTGCCGGTCGACTTTCCTTGCGCAGTTATTTCGCGGGCTGCGCAGCCTGATCAACATATCAAGTATGTTCCGCTCGGTGAACTCGCTTCGACCGATCCTGGTCCGGCGCCAGCGCTGGTGATCGGCGGCTGGGTGCTAAGTACTCGAACCGCCGAAATGGAGCTTCGGCCTACAGTGCACGATTTCGACCTAGAGACAGCAGAGCAACCCCCACTCCTGGCAAAGTAAGCTTCCCATCTTTGACTGTAATTGATGCATCTGAGGCGAGCAGTAGCGTTACTCCTTCTTCTAACCCCGCAAGGTAGCCTTCTTGGTTGAGTGTGAAGATCAGCACTACCCCGCCCCGTTGCATCGAGAACCACTGCTCTTCTTCGTCAAAACCAATCTCTACCTGATCCATCTGTCCATCACTTAGTTCAGGATGCGCCTTACGCAGCGCGACCAGTGCCTTGTACCAACTCAGCATATCCGCATGCTTTTCCTCAATTAGCTCATCCCACTTGAGCTTCGAGTTTCCGAACGTCGATTTCTCCTGCGGATCAGGAATATCCTCAGGCGCCCAGCCAAATGCCGCAAACTCCTTCTTTCTTCCTTCGGAGACCAATATAGCCAGCTCTTCATCTTCATGGTCGGTGAAATACTGGAAAGGTGTCGATGCAGCCCACTCCTCTCCTTGAAACAGCATAGGAAGAAAAGGCGCAGTGAGGGTAAGTGCAGCGGCTATCTTGGCGCGCGCAACATCAGTCAAATGCTCAAGACGTTCTCCCTTCGCACGATTGCCGATCTGGTCATGATTCTGCGAATAGCCAAGAAAACGCCAACCGGGCAAACCATTTACCGGTCTCCCATGAGCACGGTCCCGATAAGGCGAGTACTGGCCATCGAACACGAACGCTTGCGTAAGTGCCTTGCCTAAATCGGCAAAGTCCCCAAAGTCAGCATAGTAACCGCTGCGATCCCCGGTAAGCAGCGCGACGATCGAGTGATGGAAATCGTCGCTCCACTGTGCATCCAGTCCGTAGCCCTGCGCCTCACGTGGTGTGATCAAGCGTGGATCGTTGAGGTCACTCTCCGCGATGAGCGAGTAGTGTCGGCCGGTAAGTCCCTCCAGTGCGCGGGTCTCTACAGCCAGTTGCTCCATAAAGTTGATAGCCGAGCGATCCATGTAAGCATGCACTGCGTCCAGTCGCAGACCATCCATATGGTAATCGCGCAGCCACATCAACGCATTGTCGCAGAAGAAGCGCCGCACTTCATAACTGCCTGCATCTTCAAGGTTGACCGCGTCCCCCCAGGGCGTCTTATGCGCATCGGTAAAGTAAGGCCCAAAACTACCCACGTAATTACCCGATGGACCAAAGTGGTTATAGACCACATCCATAATGACCGCGAGCCCGGCTGCATGGCACGCATCGACAAAGCGCTTCAGCCCATCCGGACCCCCGTAAGCAGCGTGCGGCGCAAATATATCCACGCCGTCATACCCCCAGCCGTTGGTGCCGGGAAACTCCGCAAAGGGTAATAGTTCGACATGCGTGATACCTAGCTCTTTTAGATGGCCGATCTTTGTCGCGGCTGCATCACAGGTACCTTCCGGAGTAAAGGTGCCTACGTGCAACTCATAAATGATTGCACTCTGTAGTGGCCGCGCATGCCATGAGGAATCTGTCCATCGAAAAGTGGCGTGGTCTACAACACGCGAGGGCCCATTTACCCCTTGCGGCTGAAACGCCGAACGTGGGTCTGGCACAGGCTGATCTTTTCCGTCCAGCAGGAACACATAATCTGTTCCCGCACCAGCACCTTCAACCTCCCCTTCCCACCAGCCACCATCTGTCGGCACAAGAGGATATTTTTGCCCGCCTACTTTTACATCGACATTCTTAGCTCTCGGTGCCCAAACCTTAAACACATGCATGAATGGCTTACCTTTCCTTCTTAAAAACCGCCAACGATAGGATGCGGATCAAGCTCAGGTGTAGTTTGGTCAAACGCTATAACCGGCGCGGGTCGCCCCGCCTTACGATGATGGCGTCGATGCGAATCGGGCTTTTCCAGCTCGAACGCAGCATTGATCAATGCTATGTGTGAAAACGCTTGCGGAAAGTTGCCCACCTGCCGCTTTTTGGTCACGTCATACTCTTCGGCTAAGAGGCCAACCTCATTACGCAGCGTGAGCAAGCGTTCAAATAGAGCACGCGCATCGGCGTCGCGACCGATCATCTTCAGGCAACTGACCATCCAGAAACTGCATGCAAGAAAAGCACCCTCCCCTGGCGGCAGCCCGTCCGCCGACTGGCCAGTGTCGTAGCGCAGCAGCAATCCATCACGCATGAGCTTCTGCTCAATGGCCTCGATGGTTCCGCGTACACGCGGGTCTGTGGCAGGCAAAAAGCCAACCGTGGGCATCAGCAAAAGTGAAGAGTCGAGCTGGTCTGAATCATAGACCTGCGTGAACGCACTAAGCTTTTCGTTATAGGCTCTCGCACATACCTGATCATGGATTGTCTGCCGCGTCGCACGCCATTGGTCAACCGGCGCATCTTCAGCGGCCTCGCCCAAGGCTTCCGCAATCTGGATCACACGATCAAAAGCGACCCACACCATCATCTTTGAGTATGTGAACTGCTGCGGTCCAGAACGCGACTCCCAAATACCCTGATCAGGCTGCTGCCATATTTCACTTAAATGCTCGATGAGTGAGCGCTGTAGGTAGAAGTCCTGTGGACGCTGCTTCTTGATGCCCTGGAACGCATGATAAAAGGCATCCATCAGCTCGCCGTATATGTCGAGTTGTAACTGCTCGGCGGCTGCGTTGCCCACCCGTACAGGACTTGACTGCTCGTAACCTGCAAGCCAGGGCACCTCCCATTCCAGCAAGTGACGCTCGCCGCGAATCCCATACATGATCTGCACCTGTTCAGGGCTGCCCGCAACCGCGCGCGAAAGCCAGTCGCCCCACGCCTCGGCCTCCTTATAGTAACCACCATTCATAAGAGCAAGCAGTGTAAAGGTCGAGTCGCGAAGCCAGCAGTAACGATAATCCCAGTTGCGCGGTCCCCCCAGAGCCTCGGGCAGTGAAGTAGTTATAGCAGCCACCACGCCGCCGGTCGGGCGAAAAGTCATTGCTTTGAGCGTGATCATCGAACGGCGCACGGCGTCTGTATACTTACCGGCATCATTTGCCCTGGCGGCCCAGCGCGCCCAGAGGGTGCGTGTCTGGTCAAGCGCCTTGTGCGCATCTATCAACTTAGGCGCGCTTGCTGCCGGGTCGCCGTAACTTAGCGTAAATGCGCGGCTCTGGCCTGCTTCCACAGTAAAGTTCGCAACTGTTTTGCGGCCTTCGCCGTGAGTATCAACCGGGCTGTGTAATGTGACCATGTCGGGCCCCGCAACGCATCTCACGCCGCCTTCAAGATGCGTCACCCAAGGGACGATCTGGCCGTAGCCAAAACGAACCGCGAGTTCCATGCGCATCGACACGTGACCACGTATGCCCTCCACAATTCGCACAACGTGGGCATGCCCGGAACGCACGGGCATAAAGTCAGAAATAGTAACAGCACTGCCCTCACGCTCGAAGGTTGTTTCGAGCACAAGTGTATCTTGGTGGTAGTGCCGCATCATCACCCAGCTGTTATCCGCCGCAAAGCTCTCTCCATCAGCGGGTGCGATCCGCCAGTAGCCATTTTCCTCATCACCCAACAAGGAAGCGAAGCACGCATCCGATGCAAAGTTAGGCCAGCATAGCCAGTCGATTGAGCCATTCCTGCTGACCAGCGCAGCAGTCTCGCAGTCGCCGATAACAGCATAATCCTCTATAAGTGACGCCATGGCGAAACGGTTCTCCTATAAGGGTGATAGCAGTAAGAATGTGTTGCGGAAAAGAAGCCACATCCACGCGATCTTAGTGGCTTTCGACTAGCCGCGAAAAGACTATGCTTCAAGACGAGTAACCTTACTGCTCGTGGTAGCTACGCGAGAGTCCACCATCGACAGTAAAGGTGGCGCCATTTACATAAGCCGCCTCGTCAGACGCAAGAAACGCTACCACATTCGCTACGTCTAGTGTTGTGCCAAGCCGTCCCAGCGGTATTTTCGCAGTAAGTTCGGCTAGCTTATCTTTCTCATTCATGAGTTTGGTATTGATAGGTGTCACGATTGCACCTGGCGCGACATTATTGACTGTAATACCGAGCGGACCAAGCTCTACAGCAAGATCGCGCATAAGCATCCGCATGCCGCCTTTACTTATGCAGTAAGTGGCAAATGTGGGAAAAGCCATATCTTCATGTACGGAACTTATGTTAATCACGCGTCCTGGTTTCTTCGCCTCGCGCAGCCTGCGCACAAATGCCTGTGTTAGGAAAAATGCGCCCTTCAGGTTTACGTTAAGCACCAGGTCGTAATCCGCCTCGGTCACATCCCAAAAGTCGGCCTTCCGCTCCAGGCCTGCATTGTTTACCAGGATGTCCGCGCTGCCAAACTCCGCCCACGCCTTCTCAATCAGTGCATGCACCTCATACGGCTTTGATACATCGGCTTGAAAGATAATCCCCCTTGAGCCGGCGGCGTTCACCTGATCGAGCGCCTGCTGCGCGCCTTCAGGCGATCCTACATAGTCGATGACGACGCTTGCGCCTTCCCTTGCCAGCTGTTCTGCTATCTCCCGGCCAATGCCAGAACTCGCCCCGGTCACCACCGCCACTCGCTCCGTGAAGCGCCCCATCTTACTCTCCTTCAACCAGCGCCACTGGCGCGTTCGTCAAGGGGTAGGATGCGGGATTGCTAGCAGCTTCCGCTGTAACGCCTTATTTCTTTATTCCCATTCAATGGTGCCCGGGGGCTTCGAAGTTATGTCATAGACTACGCGGTTTATGCCACGCACCTCGTTGACGATCCGGCTAGAAATACGCTTAAGCACGTCATAGGGCAGCGGCACCCAATCCGCTGTCATGCCATCTTCTGAGTGCACCGCGCGGATCGCGCAGGTCGCCGCATACGTGCGCTGATCCCCCATTACGCCAACACTTTTAACCGGTAGCAGCACAGCAAACGACTGCCATATCTGCTGGTAGAGCCCGGCTGCCTTGATCTCGGAGACGACAATATCGTCAGCCTCCTGAAGCATTGCAACCCGCTCAGCCGTCACCTCGCCAAGGATGCGCACCGCAAGTCCCGGCCCGGGAAAAGGCTGGCGCTGCAGGATTTCCTCCGGCATCGCAAGCTCACGCCCGATGCGGCGGACTTCATCTTTGAATAAGTCGCGCAGCGGCTCGATCAGCTTCATGCGCATCGTGTCAGGCAGACCGCCCACATTATGGTGGCTTTTGATGGTCTGCGACGGCCCCTTGACGGACGAAGATTCAATCACATCGGGGTAAAGCGTACCCTGCACCAGCCAGTCCACGCCGCCGGTTCGCTCTAGAATTCCATGCGCCGCTTCATCAAAGACCGAAATAAATTCCCGTCCGATCGTCTTGCGCTTGGTCTCCGGATCGGTTACGCCGGCCAGCATCGTCAGAAAGCGTTCTGACGCATCGACCGCAATAAGATTCAAGTCCAGCTTGCCTCGAAGGTTCTCCTGCACCTTGCGAAATTCATTCTTGCGCAGCACTCCATTGTCGACAAAGACGCAGGTAAGCCGGTCGCCGATCGCGCGATGCACCAGTACTGCGGCCACTGACGAGTCAACCCCGCCTGAGATCGCGCAAAGCGCATGGCCGCCTCCCACCTTTACCTTGATCGCGGCGATGGTCTCGGTGATGAAGTGCTGCGGCGTCCAATTTGCCGCCGCGCCGCAGATGCCGATCGCAAAGTTTCGCAGCAGCTCGGAACCGTATTTCGTGTGATGCACCTCAGGGTGAAACTGCACCGCCCAGATGCGACTCTGCTCATTCGCGATTGCAGCTAGCGCGCTGGACGTTCTCGCCGTAAGATGAAACCCGGCAGGCAGCTCGAGCGCCTCATCGCCATGCGACATCCATGCGGAGATCGAAGCGGGAAGCCCGACAAACAAAGGCGTAAGCGCCCCGCCGGGCTCGTACACCAGCATCACTTCTGCATGACCATACTCGCGCTTGGCCGCCGGGCGCACCTTGCCGCCCAGATGGTGCACGATAAACTGCAGCCCGTAGCAAATGCCGAGGATCGGGAGCCCGAGCGAGAGGATTTCAGCATCGGCCGCAGGCGCATCCGCGTCATACACCGACGAGGGACCGCCCGATAAGACAATCCCTTTCGGCTTGAGTGCGATAATCTCAGCGGTACTCGCCGTGCACGGCAGCACAATAGAAAAGACGTTCTGCTCGCGAATGCGCCGCGCGATCAACTGCGTATACTGAGAGCCGAAATCGAGAATGACGATCGAGGAGGTATGCACAGAATCAGTCTAAAGGCACCGGCGGCGCACGCCAGGACTCCAGAAAGGCAAACATCCGGGCCATCTTGAAAAAGTCCGACGCGGCAAGATACAGCAGCGTAACAAAAATCCACCAGGCATACAGCGGCCATCCCTCCATGATCGACTCGAACGGCAGCGGCGTAGCTGAGAGAACCATCGCTAGCACAACGAGACCTAACTTGATGATGCCCATGGCCAGATTCACTTCAACCAGCTTGCCGCGTACTGGCCGGACGCGCAAACTGCGCATGAAACCTTGTGCAAGCGAAGTACGCTCAAGCAGCGCCACCATCGGCGCCGCCACCAGCGCCCAGCTGAGCAGCGACCAAAGTGCGAACAACCCGATCGTGATGCAGATGACAAGCGCACAGTAGAGGACCAGGTTCGGCTCGGCCTGGGCACCTGGCCCTTCGCCGGACGAGCCAAGAGCATACTGAGCCGACCACTGGAGCGTCGCATACCAGACCGCGGAAGCAGCGATCAAAACCAACAGCCGCAGCGCCTCGCACACAGCCAGCAGCCACGGACGCGCAGGTAACGAGCGGTCGTACTTGCGCAGCAGCGCCGTGCGCCCAATCGCAAACGCCCCCACCCAGACAAACAGCGCCAAAGGCGCCAGCCCCAGAGCAGCGCGGCTCACAGAAGGCCGCAGGATGGCAAAGCTGCTTGCGAGCGCGACCGAGACCTGCGTCGGATCCTGCACAGCCGACTCAAGCGTCGCGTTGAACAAGCCCGTCGACTGAACCGCAGCGCCGGCAGCCGCGGCAATGCGCCGCGCGGCCAGCCCGGTGAGTACCAGCAGAAAGGCCCCACTCAGCCACCGCCAGGTAAGCTCGACCAGCAGCAGCCGCGGTCTCGTCCAGCAGACCGCGATGATTCGAAAGAAGGACTCCGACCCGGCTGGCGCGATCGCCGAAGCCCTCACTTCACAACCAGGTTCACCATCTTGCCCGGAACGATGATGACCTTGACCACCTGCTTGCCGGCAATCGAGGCCTGCACCTTCTCGTCGGCCATCGCCGCTGCCTCAAACGCTTCCTGCCCGGCCCCGGCTGCGATCTTGATCACCGTGCGCAGCTTGCCGTTGATCTGCACCGGGAACTCGACCGCGTCCTCCCGCATGAACGCCTCATCACAAGCCGGCCACGGAGCGCGCAAAAGGCCGGACCTATGGCCAGTCAACTCCCAGAGCTCGCAGCTGAGGAATGGCGCAAATGGCGCAAGCATCAGAATCAATCGCTCCAGAATATGCTCAACCACAGACGGCCCCACGCGGCCAGCTTCAATTGCAGACTCAGCTGCATTCAGCGTGTTCACCAGCTCCATAATGGCCGCGATCGAGGTGTTAAAATGCCAGCGATCGCTGAAGTCTTCTGTAATCTTCGCGATCGTCTGGTGCAGTTTGCGCAGTACCGTCTGCTCATCCGGCGTTAACTGGCTGGGCCACGCACGAGCTTCAGCCTCGGCATGCCGCGTGACAAAGCGATACACCTTGCCCAGAAAGCGGCTAACCCCCGCAACCCCATCCTCCTGCCAATCCAGATCGCGGTCCGGCGGCGCGGCGAACAACGCGTACATCCGCGCCGAGTCCGCCCCGTAGCGCGCAATCATCTCGTCCGGCGACACGACATTGCCCCGCGACTTTGACATCTTCTGGCGGTCTTTAATGACCATCCCCTGCGTAAACAACCGCTCCACTGGCTCATCGTTCCCAATGAGCCCAAGATCGCGCATGACCTTGGTCCAAAAGCGCGAATAGATAAGGTGCAGGATCGCATGCTCCACGCCGCCTATGTACTGGTCGATTGGAAACCAGTACGCCACAGTGTGTTCATCGAATGGCGCAGAGTCGTTCTTCGGACTGGTATAGCGATAAAAATACCAGGACGAATCGACAAAGGTGTCCATCGTATCAGTCTCCCGTCGCGCCGGGCCGCCGCAGGCCGGGCAAGTCGCGTCCACAAACTCCGGCACGTGGGCCAGCGGCGACCCGCCCTGCTGCGTAATCCTGACATTCTCAGGCAGCAGCACCGGAAGTTGCTCATCCGGCACAGCCACAATGCCGTCTCGCTCGCAGTAGAGCATCGGGATAGGCGTGCCCCAGTATCTCTGGCGGCTTACGCCCCAGTCCTTCAATCGATACGTAACCGCCGCCTTGCCAAACTGCATTTCCTCCGCAAACGCCACCATCAGCCGGCGCGCTTGCTCCGGCGCCAGGCCGTCGTACACGCCGGAGTTAACCAGCACGCAGTCCTCGGACACAAGCGGCAACTCGCTCTCCCCACTCGCAGGCACAACCACAACCCGCACATCCAGGCCGTACTTGGTCGCGAACTCATAATCGCGCGCATCATGCGCAGGCACGCTCATAATCGCGCCCGTTCCGTACTCGGCCAGCACATAATTCGCGATCCAGATCGGCACGCGCTCTCCGCTGAACGGGTTAACGGCGTACTGTCCTGTCGCCACGCCATGCTTCTCGATCGCGCCAATATCCCCAGCCTCGCGCGCCGCCGCCTGCTGGCCTAGCAGACCGTCCACTTCTTCAGATAGCGCCTGATTGGTCCAGGTCAGCTGCTTGACCAGCGGATGCTCCGGAGCCAGTTGCAG
>CAXTMM010000073.1:12420-13916 GCA_964245415.1 uncultured Acidobacteriaceae bacterium
GTCGCTCCGTAGATCGTGTCCACGCGTGTCGTAAAGACGCTGACACCAGTCACACTTGCTCCACCATCACACTGCTCAAGCGGAAACGTAACCATCGCTCCCTCGCTGCGCCCAATCCAGTTGCGCTGCATCGTGCGCACCTTCTCCGGCCAGCCCGGCATCGCGTCCAGCCCCTCAGTCAACTCCTCCGCATACCTCGTCGTGCGCAAAAACCATTGCTCCAGGTCCCGCTGCTCGACAATCTGCTCCTCATGCCGCCAGCACCGTCCATCGATCACCTGCTCATTGGCCAACACGGTCGCGCACTGTGGGCACCAGTTCACTTTACTTTTCTTGCGGTAGGCTAGCCCCTGCTCCCACATCCGTAGAAAAAACCACTGGTTCCAGCGGTAGTAATCCGGCATGCAGGTCGTAACTTCATTACGCCAGTCGTAGCTCAGCCCAAGCCGCTGGAACTGCACCTTCATCGCAGCAATATTCGCGATCGTCCACTCCCGCGGCTCGCGTTTGTTCTTGATCGCGGCATTCTCGGCCGGCAGCCCAAAGGCGTCCCAGCCCATCGGGTGCAGCACATTTGCGCCCTGCATCCACTTGTAGCGAGCGAGCGCGTCCCCAATAGCGTAGTTGCGCACATGCCCCATGTGCAGCTGGCCGGAAGGGTAAGGCAGCATCTCAAGCACGTAGTACTTCGGTTTGCCGCAGGCATGCGACTCAGCCGCATACAACTCAGCGTCAGCCGCCCACCGCGCCTGCCACCGCGGCTCGATCTCGGCAGGATTGTAGCGCCGGTCGCGCGTATCGCTCATGGTCTCTCCATTCTAATCGCGCGCGAAGCGATACCCCCTTACGCGGACGGCGTTATCGGGCGAGCTCGAGCAGCGCCCGCACATTCTTTTCTATGTCACCGGGCGCGTCGACCGGAGTCTCCGCGATAAAGGCGCAGTGCGCAAAGCGCGCGTCGTGGAGCAGCCACCGAAACGGCTCGGCGCCGATCAGACCTTCTCCAATATGCTCGTGCCGATCGAGCTTCGACCCACGCGCAGCCTTCGCATCATTGGTATGCCAAACGCGCACGTTCGCAAGCCCGATGGTCGCCTCAGCCTGGCGCACAGTCTCCTCATACCCCTCGGCAGAGACGATGTCATAGCCCGAAGCGTGCGTGTGACACGTGTCGAGACACGCACCCACAGGCAGGTGCGGCTTCAACTGCTCAATCAACTCGGCGACCTGGTCAAAACTTCCGCCGAGCGAGAAATCTGATCCCGCCGTGTTCTCGATCAGTAAGCGAAAGCCACAGCCGTCATCAAGCGCTAGGCCTTCCACCGCGACCCCAATCGCCCCCACAGCCCGGTCAAGCCCCTGCTTCCTCGTCATCCCCTTCCACGAGCCAGGATGCAGTACAAGAAACTCCGCGCCAATGGCCAGCGCGCGCTCCACCTCGCCTCGCAGCGCAGTCGTCGACTTCCTGAGCACATCGTCATTTTGCGAGCACACGT
>CAXTMM010000074.1:0-1558 GCA_964245415.1 uncultured Acidobacteriaceae bacterium
CAATCACATCCATCTCGTGAAAGAGCTGCCGCCGCGCCATCTCCACCGTTACGCTCGACACCAGCAGGATCGCCGTGTTCACCCACAGGATTGGCGGCACCCGCAGCGGGTGCCAGTCCGTGATGTAGTTTTCACGCGCATCAAAGTGACCCGCACTCTGGCGCACGAAAAACGCGCTCACCAGCGCAATAAAAAACATCAGGTCCCCGGCCAGCATAAAGAACAGTCCCAGCCGGTACCGATCCAGCAGCTCACGCGGTCCACGCCGGCGCAGGCCATCGTCCCCGTTATCGCCTTCGCCGCCGCCGCCGGTCGGCCGCTTGTCGAGCGGCGGCTTTCCCCCGAAGCCGGGGTCCTTGCGTTCAATGTCTACGTGGGGGCGCGGTGTGAAGGTCGCGGGCATGGCGAGGAGTCCCTCTCCGTCAAAGCTTACTCGGGTTCTGCAGGCTCGTCACACTGCATTTTGAAATCTGATTGAGCAGGCTTCATCTCAGTGGTACCAAGGTCATTTCCGCCGGCCACGCCATACTCGTAGGGTCCGCGCCAGACCCGCCGTTCCGTGCCCGATCGACCCGACCATCCGCGCGGAGCCCACTCAAGCGTTGTCGCCTGCCAGGGATTCTCAAGCGCGTCCAACCCGCGCCAGGTCGACCACGCAAGATTGACCAGAAACAGCAGCTGCGCCGCAGCCAGCACTATCGCCGCATACGTGATGCCGCGCTGCAGCGGCAGCAGCCCCTCGAGCGATGAGGTAGTCCCAGTCAACTGGGCGTAGTGCCGCGGCTCGCCCGCAAGCCCGGCAAAGTGCATCGGGAAAAACGTCGCATATGCGCCTATAAAGGTAAGCCAGAAGTGCCAGCGCCCCAGCCGCTCGCTCATCATCCGTCCTGTCATCAGGGGAAACCAGTAGTACACCCCGGCGAAGATCGAGAATACTCCCGCCATCCCCATGATGAGGTGAAAGTGCGCGACGACAAAATACGTGTTATGCAGGTAGCTGTCGAGTGCCGGCTGTGCCAGGATCGGCCCCGTAAGGCCGCCCGTGATAAACAGTGATACAAACCCTAGTGCAAACAGCATTGGCGTCGTCAGCCGCATACTCTCCCGGCGAGACCGCCCACCCACCAGCGTACCCAGCCAGCTCAAAACCTTGGCCGCGCTCGGCACCGCTATCGCCATTGTCGTCAGCGCAAATGCCGTCCCCGCATACGGGTTCATCCCGCTCACAAACATGTGGTGCCCCCACACCACCAATCCCAGCCCGCCAATGGCGACCGTTGTCGCAACCATCAGCCGATAACCCAGAATCGGTCGACGCGTGAAGTTCGCGAGCAGGGAAGAGGTCAACCCCATTCCCGGCAGCACCGCGATATAAACCTCCGGGTGCCCAAAGAACCAAAACAGGTGCAGCCAGAGCAGAGGCGAGCCGTCGCCCACGCGCGCCAGCGCAACTCCGTTCACCACCTCACCCGCCGGCACAAAAAAGCTCGTTCCAGCATGCCGGTCGCACAGCAGCATTCCCACTGCAGCCAGCAGCACGCTGAAGGCGATCACCACC
>CAXTMM010000074.1:1568-13898 GCA_964245415.1 uncultured Acidobacteriaceae bacterium
CCAGCCACGACCACACCGTCAGCGGCATCCGCATCAGCCGCATCCCTGTGCACCGCTCGTAGAGGATGGTTACCAGCAGATTTACCGCGCCAAGCCACGATCCCACGCAAAAGATCGCAATCGAGACCAGCCACAGGTCCATCCCAAGATCCTGCCCCGGCCCGGCCGAGGCTAAGGCCGAGAGCGGCGGGTAGCTCGTCCAGCCGGAAATAGGCGCCCCGCCACGAACCGCGAAGCCAGCTAGCAGCACCGGCAGCGCCGCCGCGGTGATCCAGAACGCCGCCGCATTCCACCGGGGGAAGCTCATGCCCGACGCCCCGATCTGCTCCGGGAGCACCAGATTCGCAAACCCGCTCCACGGCGCCACTGTAAGCACAAAGAAAATCATTAATGTGCCATGCATAGTGACCAGAGCCAGGTAGCCCTCCGGCGGCACTATGCCGAAAAAGGGCAGCTTCCAAAAAGGCGCTACCAGGTGCGCCCGCATCTCGAGCGATAGCAGCGTTCCAATTGCCACCGCCACCAGCGACAGCAGCAGGTACTGCACACCAATCGCCCGATGGTCGGTCGAGAACCAACGCAGCCGGCTCTCCACCAGCCGTGGCCCAGCCATATACTGTGCCGGCGAGCGAAGCTTTCCCTTCTTCAGAGGCAGCGCGGAAGGGTCGCTCACCGCTTGGCCTGCTGCGTGTAGCGCATCGCGGCCATCACCGTGTGAGCCGCTCCCATTCGAGCAGCCTGACGTCGATCATTGCCAGCCGTTTCCAAGGTCGCCGTCTTTCTGCTCCGCGCGATACAGCTCTGCGAAACCAGCGTCGCCCAGCTTTGAAATGCGGTAAGAAGCTTCATGTGGACATCATGGATGTGTTGTTCCTGCATGTCAGCTCTAAGTGCTTGCAGCGGGGCGTCCATGTGCGTTGCAATGAGACCTCGACGGTTTGCACCGATGCGTACATATCTGCTTCAGCTTTGACTCAAGCTGTGCCAAGTCTGCTCTCAGCTCTCCTTTAAGATTTGTTTTGAACTCTGCCTGAAACGTATCCAGGCGCTGATACTAGCTCACTCTGATCAGCGGCTGCCCATGCTCATCCGTGCGGCTTGCTGCTGTTGTATCTTTCCATATGTTTGCGCCGGCTGGGATGCGCCATCTATGGGGAGCCTCACACCGATGCTTTGAACTTCAGCTGCTCCTGCTCATCCGTGCGATTGTCTAGTACTGGACACACGTGCGCGCTCCCGGCCCGCACTCCATGCAGCAAACTCCTCCGCAGAAACGACCCGCAGCACAGCCTGCATCCGCGCATGCCCTGACCCGCACACCTGCGTGCACAAAATGGGATACGTTCCAGACGTAACCGGGGTGAAGTGCACATGCAACTCAAGCCCGGGCACAGCATTCTGCTTCAACCGCATACCAGGAATAAAAAACCCATGAATCACATCGTGCGCCCGCAGCCGCAGATCGACCTCGCGACCCACCGGTAGGAGCAGCACACTCGAAACAACATCATCCCTCCCGGCTTTATCCACAGGATCAATCCCAAGCGGATTCCCGCCCGCGGCATTCACCAGCCTTGGCCGCGTCAGCCCAAACCGCGCATCTTTACCCGGATAGCGAAAGTACCACTGAAACTGCACCCCAACCACTTCCACCTGCATAGCCGCAGGCGAAGCCCCTTCAGATCGAAGCGAAGCCCATAGCCGCTCTGATGTAATAGCCATGGCCGCAAACAGCAGGCAACACAGAAGAACCGGCACCGTCTCGGCACTCCATAGCGCAGGCAGCAGGGAAGTACTCGCAGCCGAAATTACCGCCGACGATGCGGTGGCCGGCTCTGTCAACAGGTCTGATTCAGCTGCTCGTTTCTTACGCCGCCCCAGCAGCGCGTATAGCAGTATCAGGTGCGCGACCACGAGCAAAGCCGTCAGCGCTCCCAAATTCCAGATCATGAGACGGTCGAGTACGATTCCGTGCAGCGAGCCGTTTGGTGGCAGCCATAACGAGCCGCTCATCGATTCCTGCCGCAAAGCCCACGTACGTCTCGCATCCCCTGGCTACTCCTGCCGCCTCGCCGCAGCATAGTGTTCGACGACCGCGAGAAAATGCGTGTGCACCCGCCTGTCAGCCGAGAGTTCCGGATGAAAGGTCGCAGCCAGCAAGTGCTCCTGCTGAACCAGCACCGGAAAACCCTCCCGCCGCGCCAGTACCGTGACTGACTTGCCAACCCGCGTAATGCGTGGCGCCCGGATGTAGACCGCCTCGATTGTCCCGCCGCCGGGCAAGCTCGTTTCGGTCTGCTCAATCGAGCTGTCATTCTGCCGCCCGTACGCATTCCGCTCGACCGCTGCGTCAAGCACCGCGAGCGAGTGCTGCGCCGGCCTCTGCACTTCGTTCGCCAGCAGGATTGTCCCGGCACAGGTCCCAAAAGTGGGCTTGCCCGCGACAAAAGCCTCAAGCTCACCCAGAAATCCATCCCTCTCCAGAAACTTGAGAAACGTCGTCGACTCACCTCCCGGCAGAATCAGCCCATCGAGGGCAGCCAGCTCGTCCGGCTTCCGAACCAGCACCGTGACCGCAGCGATCCCGCTCTCAGCCGACGCCTCGCGAACCGCGATCGCATGCGCATCGTAGTCCCCCTGGATCGCCAACACGCCGATGCGGAGTTGAGGGTGTTCAGGCATCTGCTCCTAACCAGGGATCTCCTAGGTTAAGTACTAGGCTCGACACTCAGACGGTTGTATAAGTCTCAGACGAAGCGATGGTTTTGAACACCTATTCTCGCCCGTTTGAGCGCCACAAATGCGGCTGGAATCCCTTGCAATAGGTGCGTCGATAGCAGCAATCAATCCCCGCGCGTCTGCAGCAAACGCTCCTTGTCAAGCGCCGCCACAGCCAGCCCCTTCATCGATCCGGTGCACTCTTCCGAGCAATCCAGCAAAACTTTCGGGTCGTCGAAATGTGTCGTTGCGCGAACGATGGCGCGGGCCCGGCTTTCCGCTTCGGCGCGCGGTGCGAAATTGCAACTATCGCTCATAAAGATGCCCGAGCCCACAAAGACCGCCTCCGCACCCAGCTGCCGCACGAGCGCCGCATCCGCCGGCGTAGCAATGCCACCGGCAGAGAAGTTAGGCACAGGCAATTTCCCCGTCTTCGCCACCATGCGTACTAACTCGTACGGCACGCGGTGATCCTTCGCCGCAACAAACAGCTCATCATCGGCAAGCACAGTAAGCGCGCGCATCTCGCGCACGATTTGGCGCATGTGTTTCACTGCATGGACTACGTCGCCCGTGCCGGCCTCGCCCTTGGTGCGAATCATCGCCGCGCCCTCTGCGATGCGTCGCAGCGCCTCACCCAGATCGCGCGCGCCGCACACAAACGGCGTTTTGAACTTGTGTTTGTCAATGTGATGAATCTCATCAGCCATGGTCAAGACTTCAGACTCATCAATAAAATCGACCCCAAGCTCCTGCAGCACCTGCGCCTCAGTAAAGTGCCCAATGCGAGCCTTCGCCATAACCGGGATCGACGATGCACTCATGATTTCCTTGATCACCTTGATCGAGGCCATGCGTGCTACGCCGCCCTCAGCACGAATCTGCGCCGGCACACGCTCGAGCGCCATCACCGCAACCGCGCCAGCCTTCTCAGCAATTTCAGCTTGCTTAGCATCAGTCACGTCCATGATGACGCCGCCCTTGAGCATCTCCGCAAGTCCAAGCTTGAGCCGAAGACCCGCGTTAAAGCCGTTTCCGTTGCCGTTGTGTGCGTGCAAATCCGCCATGGTCTTAGCTCCTTCACATCGTTGCCGACTGGCCGCCGCAAAGCAGCGGACCAGGCTTCGCTCAAGTTATAGTTTAGCGCAGCCAGCAGCGGTATAGGTGCAAGTCTCGCACCTTGTTGAAACACTCTGTTCGCTCTGGTGCCGCTTTCGCAAGCCGCCGCTTGCAGCTTAGTGCTTGTGCTCAGGCCGGCGGGCAATGGCGATGAAGAGGGCCTTGCCGGTTGCCAGCAGTTGGCCGGTTTCGTCTTGCAACGTGGACTCGCAAAAGTGCTTGCGGCCTTCTATCTTCGTTTGATGAGCGCGTAGGACGACGAGCGCGTTGAGCGGCAGAGGGCGCAGGTAATCCGTCTCCATGTGGCGGGTCATGGCCATCAGGCCTTCGGCATGCGGGGAGGCGTGGATCGCTTTACTCATCGCTTCATCCAGCATGCTGGCAATTGCGCCGCCGTGCGCAAAGCCATGTGGACCCTGGAAGCGGTCGGGGACGGTGAGATGGCAAACGACCTCGTGCTGTTCGTTGGTGAAGAAGCGCAGATGCAGGCCGATCTCGTTCAGCTCGCCGCAGCCAAAGCAGTTGTGCTGAGCGTCGTAGGCGAGCGGGATAAGGGTCTCCTGAGTCATGTACATCCTTGCGAAACCTGATGGGATGAAAGAGGTAAAAAGCTGTGGATGCTTTGTGTCCCTAGAATGACACCTTTTACTGAACAGCGGTAGATTGTGCCGCATGCAAGAAAAGCGTCATGCACTCACGCGAGGCCTGCATACGGTTCAACCTTGATCTTTGGTGCTGTCGGCGAAGTGTTGCCTGGCCGAGGCGAAACGGGCCTCTGCGCTATACTACGGGCTATGTTCTTGCCTGCACTGCATGCGCCAGAGACGGAAATGGTCCGGCCCGCGGCGTCGAAGACGTTCTACCTGGAGACGTTTGGCTGCCAGATGAATGTGCATGATTCGGAAAAGGTGATTGGCACGCTGGAAAGCCAGGGCTACGCGCAGGTCCAGACCGAGGAAGCGGCAGACCTGATCCTCTATAACACCTGTTCTATCCGCGATAAGGCAGAGCAAAAGGTCTTTAATCGACTGAACGACTACAAGAAACTGCACAAGCAGGGCAAGCGTTTCGGCGTACTGGGATGCGTCGCGCAGCAGGAAGGCGAGCGGATCTTCGAGCGCGCGCCGTATGTGTCGCTGGTTTCAGGCTCGGCGAGCTACCGCAGGCTGCCCGAGATGCTGGTGCAGCTGGAAGCAGGGAACAACCGGGTTACCGGGCTCGACGACCGCCAAACCGATGAGACCTTTGTCACCGAGTTCACGGCTCGCTCGCACAGGTATCGGGGATACATCACCATCGTCGAAGGTTGCGACAAATTCTGCGCCTACTGCGTTGTGCCGTATACGCGCGGTAAAGAACGTTCGCGCACCTCGACCTCGGTACTGGAAGAAGCGCGCAAGATGGCCGACTCCGGCTACACGGAGATCCAGCTGCTGGGACAGAATGTGAACTCTTACCGAGATCCAGAAGGGAAGCGGTCGTTTGCTGCGCTGCTCGCCGCAGTAGGCGAGATCGCCGGCATTCGCCGCGTGCGGTTTACGACCTCGCACCCGCGTGACTTTACCCGCGAGATCGTCGAGGCGATCGATGCGGTGCCAACGCTTTGCGATCATGTGCACCTGCCGGTGCAATCTGGGTCAAGCCGCGTACTGGGGCTGATGGCGCGCGAGTACACGCGCGAGTGGTACCTGGAGCGGATTTCCTGGATCAAGGCGGCGCACCGCGAGATCTCGATGACAACCGATATCATTGTCGGATTTCCGGGCGAGACGGACGACGACTTCGAAGACACGATCACCATGCTGGCCGAGGTGTCCTATGACGCGGTCTTCGCCTTCAAGTATTCGCCACGGCCAAACACACCTGCGATCACGATGGCTGATTCCATTGCTGAGACAGAGAAGTCGCTTCGCCTGCAAGTGCTTCTAGACCGTCAGCGTGAGTTGCAAAGATTGAGCTATAGCAGACATATAGGGCAGAAACTGGAAGTGATGGTTGAGGGTCAAAATGCGACTCGCGGACAAGTTTCTGGCCGCACCACGCAGAACAAGACGATCAACTTCACGACCAGCCAGCCTATCCTGCCTGCACCCGGAAGCTATCGGCAAGTCCGTGTGACCCAAACCCATCCAAACAGCTTGGTGGGCGAGCAAATTGAAAGGGTAGGGCAGTGAACGAGGAGGCAAGCACATGGACGTCGAAATGAAGATCCGCGGGCTCATGGTCGACCCCTCGACCCAACAGCCGATCGTGATCCTGAAAGATCTGGAAGGGAACACGGTTCTGCCAATCTGGGTGGGGTTGTTTGAGGCCAGTGCTATCGCGCTTGAAGTCGAGAAAGCCACGACGCCACGGCCGATGACGCATGACCTGTTGCGCAACATGATTCACGGGCTCAACGCCCAAGTGCAGCGGGTGGTCGTATCTGAGCTGCGCAACGATACCTTCTTCGCCGTGATCTGGCTTGAGCAGGGTGGCGAAACGATTACAGTCGATGCGCGTCCTTCAGACGCGCTGGCGCTGGCGCTGCGCTCGGACTGCCCAATCTTTGTCAGCGAAGACGTGCTTCGTACCGCCAAGGTCATCCCTAATCCGGCCGATCAGGCGAGTCCGGAAGACCTGAAGAACTGGCTTGAGAATTTGAACGACGAGGATCTTGGTCGCTATAAGATGTAGCGCCATCTTGGTTCCCGGTATCCTGTCCCGGCACTCTGCGGCTTTGATGGCGATCCCCACAAGCTTGGCTCCTGCCGGACTGCAAGCGGGTAAGGCTTTCACCGATCCTCCAAGGGAGTACCTGGATACCGGATGACCATACGCCGCATCGTTAAACTTTTCGCCGCGCAAAATGCCAACCAGATTGTCGTGATGGTGACGCAGTTGCTGCTGCCTGCGGCCTTCATCCGGATCTTTGGCACCAACACGTATGGCCAGTGGATCGCGCTCAGCGCCGCTGTGAGCTATCTAGGCACCTTTAACTACGGTCTGCAGACGTACACCAACATGCAGATGACGATCCACTATAACCGTGGTGAGTTGCAGGAGTGCCGCGATGTTCAATCAGCCGGGCTGAGAATCCTTCTGTCGGCCTTTCTTGGCGCGGCTGTACTGTTGTTGGTGATCTTCCTGCTGCCCATCGCCGGTTGGCTGCACCTGACCATCTCGGCCTCGGCTGCACATTGGACCCTCTATTTCCTAGGCATGCAGGTGATGTCAAGCATGCTCTTCGGTTTTTTTTCCGGCAGCTACATGGTCTTTGGCGAGGCACACCGCGGCGCTCATTTCGGCAACGCCAATCAGCTTTGCAGCATGCTGGTCATGGTCTCGCTGGTCTCGCTGCATCAGCCTTTTCCCGTAATCGCGGCCGGGCAGATGACGGTCACGCTTTCACTGGCGCTCTTCTTGTGCTTCGATCTGGGCCGCCGGGCGCCTGACATAAAGCCAACCGTTCGTTACTGGAAGGCAGGCTCGCTTGGCTCAATCCTCAAGCCGAGCGCCCAGTACATGCTGCTCGCCAGCTCCAACCTGATCGCCTACCAGGTGCCAGTGCTGCTGATGCAGCGCTTCCTGGGTCCGGGCGCAGTGGTGGTCTTCTCAGTCACCCGGACAATTTATTCCATGTCCCGCCGCATTCTCTATCTCGTCACCAACTCGCTCAGCGCCGAGATTACCTTGATCTACGGCCAGCAGGATTGGACGAGGCTGGCCAAGCTCTATGACTTGTCCGAGCGCATCATCCTGCTGCTCACGCCCCCGATCACCTTTGGCTCCATGCTGGCGACGCCGCTTCTTCTGCAGATATGGCTCCACAAGGGTCAGCTTTTCAACCCGGGCGTTTGCATCACGCTCGGGCTCACAATTTCGATTCTCAGCATCAAGGAGCACAAGTACCAGTTTCAGTTCTCGAGCAACAAGGTGAGCGACATCTCGTGGCTCACGCTGGTGACCTATACGGCCATGTCGCTGGTGGCGATTCCGATGATGCAGCGCTTTGGGCTGCAGGGATTTGTGACGACGTGGCTGGTCTTTGAGACAGGGCAGCTCTTCTACTTGCTGCACTTGAATGACAAGCTATTTCTGGGTCATGCAACACTGAACCACAAGCCAGTCACCCAACTCTTCCTGATACTTACTGCATGCACGATCGCCTTTATCTGGCCGGTGTACCACGTGGCCAGCTTTAACTATGCCCTGCAGGTGCTGTTCTCTGTAGGGGCAACGGCGATCATTGGCGCGCTTTGCTACTGGCTCTTCCAGGTGGACGAGGTACGCGGGATGCTGTGGAGCAAGATTGCGGGCAGGTTCCCTGCGCTCGCTGCGAAGCGCGGGTAATTCCCCCCGCTACCTCAAACGTCGAGACGTCAGGCGCTAAGCTCTTTAGATTGGCCGGAGACCCATGCTTGAGAGCGCGATCTTCGCGAGAAAGAAGACTCTCACTCGATAAGACTGTTGCGCAAAGGACTGTTTACTCGCGGCTGAGTAGAAAGGTCCCTGCAATCCAAGTCGAAAACCTGCGCAAAGAAATCTGTTCAGCCAGCACGGATATGCCTGGCGGAACAGGTTAAGCCTTGTTCAGCTCGCCTGCGATGTAGCGGCCCATGATTTCGGGCGAGAGACGCGTGTCCCACCAGGCGCGGGCCTTACTGCCCATCTCCTGGATGAAGTCGTAGTCGCGGCCGTACCTTTTGAGAATGCCGCCGATCTCGCGCCAGTGATCGATGACCAGCATGGGTGCGCCGTGAAGGTAGGGCTCGACCGGCACGGGGTTCGAGACGATCATGCAGCCGGCGCGCATCCCTTCAAAGTGACGGAAGCTATCCGGCATGCTGCCGCGAGGCGCGAGGCAGATGCGCGTATTCATCATCTTCTCGGAAAAGCTACCGAAGGCCTGTGCGTTGCTCTTGTTATCAACCGACGCGATCGCATCGAGGTCGATGTTCCACTCGGCTTTAAGCTTGGTCAGTTCGCGCCAAAGTTGCCCACGTACTTCAAACTTTGAAGTCGAGGTCCAGTAGCGATAGTCATTCTTTGCAACCCCGTGCCGTATCTCGCCCGAGAAGAACATGTCAAGGGCACGGTCTTTGATCGGAATGTAGGGCACCTCGACTTGGCTATGGTATCCAAGCGGCAAGCGTAGCGTCAGCGGCTCCTTGCGAATAGGTGCTGGCCAGTCAGATGGCGGATGGACGCGAGCCAGGACGGACCTGAGATGCGTATACCAGTCCCGTGTGTACTCGAATGTCAAAACAGCTTCGACTGATCCCAGGGGCCAGTGGGGGCGCCAACCAAGAAAGGGTCTCGACATCAGATTGCGGATCGTCGCCCGGACATGTCGCCCATAGACCGGAACCTTGCTGCGTTCTTCCTGCAACAGCATGGAGACGACGTGCCTGCCGTATTCAGGAAGATGGTAGGCGTTTTTGGTGAAATAAAAGTGCAGCCCCTGCGCCTTGATGAGCGGCAGTGCCTGCTCGAGCACGTCATAGGGGTAACGCATCTCCGCGTGGATGGCGTTGTTCCACGGTGGCAGCGGCAACTCGACCGTACCTCGACCGCCAGAGTAGTCCGAACTCATAAAGAAGCGGTGCGAGTTTATGGCCGAGGATGCCGACATGGTTCCTTTCTGTCATGTGGAGGTACGGCGTCTCGATCTGAAGAAAGCAAGTCTGCGGGTTTGTGATGGCTCAGCGCTCTCGTCTAAGCAGGCGAAAGAACCGTAGGCTGCCGGGGAGCGTCGCGGTGCAGTACGCTGGTGAGCACTGTCTCATAGAGTCGTGCAGTGGTGATACGCTCAATTGTCTGTTGACCAGCGAGCGCAATCTCCTGCCGCAGTTCTTCATCTTCATACAACTTGAGAATGGCTTCGGCGAGTTGGTCGACGCTGCGGGCGTCGATGATCAGCCCTTCGCGGCCGCCGATGAGCAACTCGGAGGCGCCACAATTATGGGTCGAGATGCTAGGTACGCCGTTGGCCATTGCCTCGAATAGCGCCATGCCGAAACCGTCGTCGACACTGGGTAATACAAAGAGGTCGCAGCGCTGATAGAAGTCGGTGATGTCGGGAATGTAATCGATCACCTCGACCGAAGGCATGTCCTTCAGCAACTCGTGCAGCTTGGGAAACTTTGAGAAGTTGCTGCTGCTGCGGATCATGAGTCTCGCATCTGGCAGGGCCAGACGCTTCCAGGCTTCAAGCAAGTACAGATAACCTTTGCGCAAGGGATCACCGCCGAGCACGCCGACAGTGAATGGAGTATTGCGCGCCGGACGAGTTTTCCCCTTGACGCTCACGCGACCCAGAAGAGGAGCGATGATGCACTTCTCGCGCAAGCCCGCCGGAAAACTGCGAGCGGTGTAATCGGATGGCGTCAGGATAATGTCAGCCATCTCGTATTCAACGATCTGCCGCTCGCGAAACCAGGCTGGCTCCGGGTTGAAATTAGCGCCGACTTTAGCTGCCTCGACACGAGTCAGTTCCTGCTGAAAATCCACATGCGGGCAGGCCCGATCAAGCGCGAAGCGGCCGCCGCGCCGCTGCGCAGCTCGACCAGTTGCAAGAGACGTCGTCGCCATGCCGATCACGAGGTCTGCCTTTGGCATGGCGGCGGCGACCAACCGATCCCAGATGGCGACGCCGCGCAGAGACGCCACATGGGGCAGAGGGATGAATTTGCTGAGAATCTCTGCCGGCGCGGGGACCATGTGCGTTTCGACATTCGGGTCGAGCTTGCCAAAGAATTTGCGTGGCGCCGAACTGTAGACGGCGACCGACTCAGCGTGACGCTGCAACGCATTGGCCATCATGGCGATATGGAACGGCCGAACGACGGCTATGACCACCTTCATACTTAAAATCGTAGCATGTGGCGGATACGAGGCAGGGTAGAGGACTGGAGCAGCAAAGGGAGGTAGCTTCAGATCGGGAAGATGGATAAAGCACGGTCTATATCCCAGTAGGAGCCGTAACCGGCTATTGCTTACAGGCGAGCAATATCTCTTCCACCGTATCTCCGAACTGGCGCCACCCACCCAAATGACGCATTCTTTCCAGCGCGGCTGCGCCCATTGCTTGCTGCAGCGACGTGTCCCCGACCAGCTTCTCCATCGCCATGTAGATTGCATCCGGGTCACGGATCGGTAGGATGAACCCCTCTTTTCCATCCTCGTAGAGATCGAGACCGCCCGTGTTGACCGTGCTGATCACAGGGGAGCCGCAGGCCATTGCCTCCGCAAGCACTAAGCCGAAGCCATCTTCGACACTGGGGAGGATCGTAACATGGGCCTCTGACATGGCCTGCCGCACGTCGTTGAGCGGCTTGGTACCTTCTAAGACTACTCCCTCCAGCTTGGCCGTCTGCAGGTAAGAGCGGATACGCTGCTCCACACCGCCAATCAAGCGCAAACGCTTCCTTGGATGGCGCAGCTTGCTGAAAGCTTCTAGCAGGTAGGGTATGCCTTTGCGAAACGAAATCGCCCCGACATAGAGCACGCAGAACTCGGCAGGCGATGGCTGACCTGCAGGGTAAAAGCGCTTGACGTCGGCTGCCAGCACGACCTTGCGGAGCTTCGCCGCAGGCACGCCCATCTCCAAAAAAGAGCGGCGCGAAAACTCCGAGGGGACAAAGATCAGGTCTGAGGCTTCATACTCCGACTCTTCGCGCTTGATCACCTCAAGTCTCGATGGCTCGATTGCGCAGCCCCAGCGGGAGTACTCTTCTGCGACAAGGTTTAGATGGTAGCGTATGTGCGACGAGCCTCGATCGCAGATATAGGTAGCACCTAAAGCCTGGGCCCGGAGCCCCGAGCGCAGCCCCGATCCGGAAGAAGCAATCAGGTAATCGCACGGTGTGAGCGTGGCTGCGACGTAGCGGTCAAAGGTCACTGCAACGGCGGTGTTGATCAGGTTGCTGATCGCATGCGTACGCAACCGCTTCGGCCACAAAAAAACCGGAGGATGCACGTATGGGAAAGTGCGGACCTGGGCGCGCGGAATCCCTTCACGCTTGATGCGCAACCAGGGATAGGTCGTGTAAATTCGCTCGAGGTGCCCGCGGCGTTCCAGTTCGCGGGCAAGCGCGAAAAGGTGGAATGTGCCGGGCGTTGAAAGAATCACTCGCATACGTAATCCATCAAGAGCAGGTTAGCATTAAGCGCGAGGCGGAACTGGCATGAGCAATGGCAGTGGTAATACTCAGCCCTCCTGCCTGATTTCGGCGCAACGCTGACGTGTTGATAGTCGTTCGCTGCCAGTTAGAACGTTGTGCGCACATTCTTCGTAGATAACCAGAACAAGCGAGCCGCTGCGGAAGTGACGCGACTGGGCAAATGCATCAACGGGGTCGAGAGTGAAGATGGCAGCTGCGCAAAGTGCCTCACCAGGCGATCCCTGCAGCATACGGTCGCACCCAGTCAGATCTGTCAATCGCCGCATTGCGAAAGCAGAATGGGTAGCAAGCTTTATTCTGCAGAGCTACGACATCACCGGGGTGCGAC
>CAXTMM010000075.1:0-320 GCA_964245415.1 uncultured Acidobacteriaceae bacterium
CCCCGACGTCATGCTCGAAGATGTCAGCCTCTTCGCCCGCTTCGCCGTCGCCTCCGAGCGCCACAACGGTCTCGAGCACCTGCGCGTGCTCCACTTCGCTGACCAAGGCTCCGAGTCCGATCTGCAGGCTGACTTGAGTCAAAGCGCAACCTTTGCCCGAGAAGACCAGATCCGCTTCCCCGAACCGGCCTACAGCGTCCATCTCGCCGGCAACCGCATGTTTGCGACGGACTACCTTCGCTACGCCTACCAGTCCCTCGTCACCCCAGCCTCGGTCTACGAGTACGACCTGCGCTCCACCGCCTCCACCCTGCTCAAGC
>CAXTMM010000075.1:330-13622 GCA_964245415.1 uncultured Acidobacteriaceae bacterium
CTCTCAGCCAAGGCCCCCGACGGCGTCCAGGTCCCCATCTCCCTCGTCTACCGCCGCGACAAGTACCATCGCGACCATGGCCTTCGCACCCCCGCGCGGACCGAGAGCTCTCCCTCGTTGGCAACCGTCACGTCAGAAAGCACTGTCAGCCTGGGCGAAGCGAAGGATCTGCGCTTGCCCCTCGCAGTCCCAAAAACCGATACCGGTCTCCCCGTAGAGGCGGTCAGCCATCCACCTACCAACCCACTCCACATCTACGGCTACGGCTCCTACGGCTACTCCCTCCCCTTAGGCTTCAGCTCCAACCGCCTCAGCCTCCTCGACCGCGGCTTCATCCTCGCCTACGCCCACATTCGCGGCGGCGGTGACCTTGGCAAACCCTGGCACGACGCCGGGAGGCTGAGCGAAAAGCGAAATACCTTCACCGACTTCATCGCCGTCACCGAGCACCTGCTCGCCCAGGGCTACGGCGATCCGGCGCGAGTTGCCATCCAGGGCGGCTCCGCCGGCGGCCTGCTCATGGGCGCGGTCACCAACCTGCGGCCTGACCTGTTCCGCGCCGTCCTCTCCCAGGTCCCCTTCGTTGACGTCATGAACACCATGCTCGACGCCTCGCTCCCCCTCACCGTTCCCGAATACGAAGAGTGGGGCAATCCCAACGAGCCCGAAGCCTTTGAGACCATGCTCAGCTACTCGCCCTACGACAACCTTCGCCCGGCCGCCTACCCCGCCATGCTCGTCAAAACCTCTCTCCACGACTCGCAGGTCATGTACTGGGAGCCGGCCAAGTACGTAGCCAAACTTCGCACCCTCAACACCGGCCCCCACCCCATCCTGCTCCACACCAACATGACCGCCGGCCACGGCGGCGCTTCCGGCCGCTATGACTATTTGAAGGAGATCGCCCTCGACTACGCCTTCCTCCTCCAGCAGCTCACCCCACCCAGCCATCCTTAAGTGCCAGTCCATCTACCCCTCACATAGCGGTCACCAGGCAGCCTCACTCCTCAGCTCAGGGTCCCGCCACCCTGGGCGCGGGAGCCGTCCCCCTAAGCACGGGAGCCTGCCCCTTAGCACAGAAGCCCGTCCCTAAGCACAGGAGCCCGAGCACCCAAAGCACACGAGCCCGTCAACCTAACCCCGGGAGCCCGATCCCCCTAACCCCAGGTGCCCGTCGCACCGGGGCACAGGAACCCGTCAACCCTAAGCACAGGTGCCCGTCGCACCGGGCACAGGAGCCCGATCACCTCAAGCACAGGAGCGCGTCATCCTGAGCGAAGCGAAGGATCTGCGGTTGCCCTTGCGCGCCTTCCAGTTCAAGAGTGCTCCCTCATCTCGTTTGAGGCGTGGAGTTCATGCAACGCCTCTCCGCCAGCAATCCCGGCCGGAAGTCACTGGACACTCCAGACGCAATGTGCCCAAAGTGTAAAGTCCGTCCAATATCAAAATCGACCTCACACTAAGCCATCTCGAGCTGAAACACAGCTCACGGCGTGAGAAAAGGCACCATCGACTGTGCAAATAAGACGAGTTGCTAGACATGCTAGACAAACTGTGCCCAAACTGTAAAAGTGTCCGGAGCCGAAAAATGCATCATTCTAGGTGCAAATAGGCCCGGCTTTTTGTGCAAAAAACTAAGTCGCCCGCCACCCCGAAATCTAACATCCAGGGCGACCAGCGACTTATCGAACGGTAACTTGATCTGGTCCTTTGACTTACTCTAACTTCTCCCCGCAGCTAACTGCTCCGCCTGCAGAATGACTAACTGCGATAAGTCCTTCTTGGCCAGCCCATGCACTTCCTTGTTAAACTCATCCACCTTGCTCGACCAGTTCATGCTGCAGAACTTCGGCCCGCACATCGAGCAGAACGCCGCTTCCTTGTAGTAATCATCCGGCAGCGTCTCATCATGCATTGCACGCGCCGTCTCCGGATCAAGCGACAGGGCAAACTGCTTCTCCCAATCGAACGTGTACCGCGCATAACTAATCGCATCATCGCGATCCTGCGCACCCGGCCGGTGCCTCGCAATATCGGCCGCATGCGCCGCGATCTTGTAAGCAATCATGCCATCCTTCACGTCCTTCTCGTTCGGCAGCCCTAGGTGCTCCTTCGGCGTCACGTAGCACAACATTGACGCACCCTTCCACCCAATCATCGCCGCGCCGATCGCCGAAGTGATGTGATCGTAACCGGGCGCAATGTCAGTCACCAGCGGCCCCAGCACATAGAACGGAGCCCCATCGCACAACTCCACTTCCTTCTCCACCTGCTCGGCAATCTTATCGAGCGGTACGTGCCCCGGCCCCTCGATCATCACCTGCACATCCGACTCCCAGGCCTTACGCGTCAGCTCGCCCAGCGTCTTTAACTCCGCGAACTGCGCCTCATCCGACGCATCCGCCACGCAGCCCGGACGCAGTCCATCCCCGAGCGAAAACGAAACATCGTGCTTCGCCATCACCTTCACAATGCGGTCATAATGCTCATACAAAAAGCTCTGTTTATGATGCGCCGTCATCCACTGCGCCATGATCGCGCCGCCACGCGAGACAATTCCGGTGATGCGCTTGGAGACCATCGGCACATACTGAATCAGCACGCCGGCATGAATGGTGAAATAGTCCACTCCCTGCTCCGCCTGCTCTTCAATCACCTCAAGATACAAGTCAATATTCAGGTCCTCCACCCGCTTCACGCGAGTAAGCGCCTCGTACAAAGGCACCGTCCCGATCGGCACCGGCGAGTGCCGCAGAATCGTATCGCGGATCTCAGGAATATTGCCGCCCGTCGAAAGATCCATGACCGTGTCGGCGCCATGCTGCACAGCCATGTACAACTTGCGCAGCTCTTCCTCGATATTTGAGCTAACAGCCGAATTGCCAATATTGGCGTTGACCTTGCACCGGCTCTCGATCCCGATCGCCATCGGCTCGAGCTCTGGATGATGGATGTTCGCCGGGATAATCATCCGCCCGATAGCAATCTCCGCCCGGATAAGTTCGGCGCTGACATTCTCCCGCCGAGCCACATACTCCATCTCTTCGGTGATAACTCCCAGCCGCGCAAAATGCATCTGGCTCATGTTACTGTCGCCCGACTTAGCAGCTCCAGCCCGGCGCTTCGCGATCCAGTCCGCACGCGGGTTAAGCATCTGGCTGGCTACAATTTCTGTCATCCGCGGGAGCGTGCCATGTGTCGCCATCATCACCTCATTCAGCCGTGAGACGCCATTGCCGCCAGCCGCGTCCGCACATGCTTTTACCGATCATATCGTGAGAGGCACGCGGATTACACAGCCGAACTCTTGTGAGTCACACAGGAGCTTTGGTTCACCCGCACTGTCCGCTCCAGATCGACGCAACCCAACCTAATCCTGCTTGGTACCTTGACGCCTCTTGCAACACCCTCCTACCCTATAACTTGAGGCCGTTGCGTACAGCATGAAGAGTCAGAAGCAGCCAATCCAGATCGCCATCGCTATTATCGTCTTTGTGGGTGTGATCGCCTGGCTCGCCATCAGCGGCATCCAGTCAGATAAGAGTTACTACGTTACCATCAACGAGCTGCAGCAGATGGGTGGCAAGGCTTACACGCGGCACCTGCGTGTGGCCGGCAACGTGGCTCCGGGCTCGATCGAGCATCGCGGCACCAGCGCGACCTTCGTATTAGTCGAGAATGATAAGAAACTCCCAGTCGCCTACCAGGGCGCGGAGCCGCCGCCCGATACCTTCAAGGATAACTCGCAGGCGCTCGCGATCGGCACTTACGGCCGCGATGGAGTTTTCCATGCCACACAGCTGCAGGCCAAATGCGCGTCGAAGTACGCGCCCGCTCCCGGCGCAAAACCGGGAGCCGCGCCTGCCGCCTCAGCTGCTAAACCGGCTAACACGGCCGCACTCTCGCCTCTACCTGTTCGCTAAAATGTATCTTGGCTGCTACTTCGACGCGCTGCCCTGCGCGCAATTTCGCTAAGTTGTGTACCGTCAAAGACAATTCTATGCCTTACCTTTACATCGACAAGGTGTTGAACGAGCTGCGCGACGAGTTACTCTCGGCGATGCACGCCGCGGTCGAACGAGAGGTCCGCGCAGGCGCTAAGGTCGACGTAAACCGGCTTTACCGCGCCTTCACGCGTGCCGCTGTGGGTAAGATGGCGAATCCTGTGCGCGTCTCTGAGCGGTGCATCGAGAACGCACCTACGCGAACTAAAAAGGGCGCGGGCCGCGACGCGGAGTAGCATTGCTCAGCATGACTTCTGTCGTTGTAAGGGGACGTCTACTCGAGCCACTACTCGGAAGTCGATCGCCTGCGAATATATACTCTGCCTGAGCATGACTCCCGCGCAGCATCCTCCCACGAGTAGTCAGGTTGTCGTCCAATTGGACAATGTGTCTAAGCTTTACGGCGCCTTCGCTGCTCTGCGCCATGTGACCCTCACGCTGCACGCAGGCCGCTGTTACGTATTGCTGGGTGAGAACGGGGCAGGCAAGTCGACGCTGCTGCGCATGCTGGCCGGCTTGCTAGGCCAAAGCTATGGCTCAGTACATGTCTTCGCCCAGCCGCCATTCTCGGTGCGAGCGCGCATTGGCTACATGGGCCATGCGCCTATGTTGTACGACGAGTACTCGGCATCCGAGAACCTGACCTACTATGCTGCGCTCTACCGTGCGATGCCCTGTCTTACCCCCGACCAGGCGCTGACCCTGGTCGGTCTTGATCCGGCACTGGCGCGACCACTTAGGCAGTACTCGCAAGGTATGCGGCAGAGGGTCTCGCTCGCCCGCGTGCTGCTGCCCCAACCCGCGCTGCTGCTGCTCGACGAGCCCTTCTCGAATATGGACCGTGCCGGCGCCTTGCAGATGCTCGCGCTGCTGGGTGAGCTGCGTCGCGAGGGCCGGACGATCGTGCTCACTACCCACCAGCGCGAACTGGCCGAGCCGCTGGCCGACGCCCTGCTGCTGCTCGAGGCCGGGCGCCTGTCTGTCACCGCTCCCGCTGGCCGGCCTCAAGGCGTGGCGGTATGAAGACGAACGGCGCACGCGCACTCGACGCTCTTGACATCGTTTACGAGCTGCGCAAGTACGAGGTCGATCCTGAGGACCTGAGTGCGATCACGGTTGCGCGCAAGATCAACATGCCGCTCGAGCAGGTCTTCAAGACGTTGGTCTGCGTGACCGACACGCGAGAGCACCTGTTTGCCGTGGTGCCGGGCGGCGACGAGCTCGACCCGAAAAGGCTTGCGGCGGCTGCGGGAATGCGGCGCGTCGAACTCGCGCCACTGAAAGAAGTCCAGGCGCTTACCGGCTACATCCGCGGAGGTGTCACGGTCTTTGGCGCGAAGAAGCACTTTCCTGTCTACGCCGACGAGACGGTCGAGCTCTTCGACGTGATCTCTGTCTCGGCTGGGGTGCGGGGCACGCAGCTGGTGCTGGCGCCAGCGGACTACCTGCGCGCCGCAAACGCCACAGTTGCAGCGCTGATCCGCGAGCCCGCTAGAGAAAAGTCGCAAGGATGAGTGCAGCACCCCAGCCACCCGGCGTGCTCGGCTACACGCTCACTCATCTGACCAAGGACCTGCGCCTGGAGTGGCGCTCCAGGGACGCGCTCAACGCGATGCTCTTCTTCGCGCTGCTCGTAGTGGTGCTGTTTTCCTTGTCCTTCGATCCGACCCAGGCTGAATCGCGACGCATCGCCGGCGGCATCCTGTGCGTGGCCATTCTCTTCGCTGCGACGAGTGCGCTCAACCAGGCCTGGGCGCGCGAGCTGCGCCACCAGGTGCTCGATGCGCAGCGAATGAGCCCGGCTCCCGCCGCTGCGCTCTTGCTGGCCAAGGTGCTGGCGAATTTTGTTTTTATCTCCGCAGTGGAGCTGATTCTGGCGCCGCTCTTTATCGTCTTCTATAACCTGCATGCGCTCGGCCAGGGCTGGCTGCTTGCGTTGGTTCTGCCACTGGGCAGCTGGGCGCTTGTGGTAAACGGGACGTTTTTTGCAGCGCTCTCGCTGCGCACGCGTTCACGCGAGCTGATGTTGCCGCTGCTGCTCTTACCCATCTTCATCCCGGCGCTGCTCGGTATGGCGTCTGCGTCGCAGGCTATCCTGACAGGAGAAACAGAGCCGGGTCTCTGGATCAAACTGCTCGCCGGCTACGACCTGTTGTTCACAACAGCCGCGCTGCTGCTCTTCGAGACCATACTGCACGCGGAAGAGTAAGTCTCAGGAGTGAAGCGAAGGATGGTGCAGGTGCAGCAAATGCACAGCCGAGATGATCAGCAGCCATGCGCCAATCACGATTGAGCCCACCGTCACCACCAGGTTAAAGCTCCTGCGATCGCCAGGATGCGCGACGGGTTTCTTCGACCGGGTGAGCGTGTGCCCGCCTATGCCAATACCAAATAGAACAATGCCGATGATGAGTGTGAGGATAGCCATTTGCCGTTACTTTTAATCTCTTCGCATAGCAGCTTGCAAGGAGATTTTCATCGGCTGCGCGCCGTACACAGCAGTCCACTGTTGTGGGAGCAAATCCCGCCATACAGTGCAGCCCTGCTCCGATTTACACTGGAGGTACAAGCCGGGCCCACAGCGGGTGAGGCGCAGATCATTAAGGCAGGCGCAATGAAGCTTCTTCGATGGTTCTGGCTGGCGGCTACCCTTGCCGTGCTCGCAAACGGGTTTCGTGTGGCCATGTTTGTCGTTCCGCCGGACGCGGACCAGGGCGAGCTGAGCCGTATCTTCTACTACCACTTTCCTGCCTGGTGCGGCATGGCGCTGTTCTTCGCGCTCAATCTCGGGGCCTCGATCACTTTTCTTGCCCAGCGCAATCGCAATCGTGGGCTCGCGCTGAAGGCCGACGCCCTGGCGCTGGCCGGCGCAGAGATGGGCGTGGTTTTCTGCACGGTCGGCCTGGTTACCGGTTCGATCTGGGGCCGGGCTGCCTGGGGCATCTGGTGGACCTGGGATGCACGGCTTACTTCAACCCTGATTCTGTGGCTGATCTATCTTGCCTACCTGCTGCTGCGGCGCTTCGCGGAAGGGCCGCAAATGCGCACTCTATCGGCGGTGATGGCTATCTTCGGCTACCTGGATGTGCCGCTGGTCTACATGTCGACTCGCTGGTGGAACACCCAGCACCCGAAGCCGGTAATCGCGGGTGGGCCCAACTCCGGCATTGATGCCAGCATGTGGCCCGCGGTCTGGTGGAATCTGGCTGGATGGCTGATGTGGGGCATATTCGTGGCAAGCCTGCGCTACCAGAGCGTCTACCGCGAACAACAGGCGGAAGAACAGGCTAGCTTACGTGTGCTCGATGAACCCGCGCCTGCCTTGCACGGCACACACGGCCAATTTGTATGAGTCCGGAGGCTTTCGCGATGCAGGTACCTGAGAATGCGACGTTCCACCGACACCTGGTGCTCTCGTATGCCTTTGCATGGGTCCTGCAGCTGGGTTACCTGGCCTTTGTGGGTATCAAGTCCTGGCAAACTCGACGCGGCCCGCCTTCGTAGGTAATGGCTGCAACAACGGGCCGGTGATCTACACTAGGGGCTAGAAAGGCCTTCAGCAAATGCTCGTAGTCATGAAAGCTCAGGCGACCATCGAGAACATCGAAGCAGTCTGCGCACAGATCGAACGTCTTGGACTTCGTCCACACCCCCTGCCTGGGGCGCAGCGCACCGCCATCGGCATCACCGGCAACCAGGGCGAGGTCGATCGCGACTCGCTCGAGATCCTGCCCGGCGTGGCCGAGGTGATTCGTGTTTCCAAGCCCTACAAGCTGGTAAGCCGCGATGTGAAGCAGGAAAACACAGTCATCCGGTTCGCGGGCACTGACATTACGGTCGGAGGAAAGGACCTCGCCGTCATCGCCGGCCCCTGCTCGATCGAGACTCGCGAACAGGCCTTCGCCTCGGCCGAAGCGGTCGCAACTGCGGGAGCGCAGTTCTTTCGCGGCGGCGCGTACAAGCCCCGCACCTCTCCTTACGCCTTTCAAGGGCTCGGCGAAGAAGCGCTGATCATTATGGCCGAGATTCGCGAGCGCACCGGCATGCGCATCGTCACCGAAGCCATTGACCAGGAGGCGCTCGACCTGGTCGCCGCCTATGCGGACGTGATCCAGATCGGCGCGCGCAACATGCAGAACTACTCGCTGCTGCGCGCGGCCGGCCGCAAGCGTATTCCGGTGCTGCTCAAGCGAGGCATGTCGGCCACGCTTGAAGAGCTGCTGATGGCTGCCGAGTACATCATGAGCGAGGGCAACTACGAGGTGATCCTGTGCGAGCGCGGCATCCGCACCTTTGCCGACCACACCCGCAACACGCTTGACCTGTCGATCGTGCCTGCTATCCAGCAGCTCTCGCACCTGCCGGTGGTGGTTGACCCGAGCCACGGCACCGGCAAACGCGACAAGGTTCTCGCCATGGCGCGCGGGGCAGTCGCGGTTGGGGCTGACGGGCTGATCGTCGAGGTGCACAACCAGCCGGACAAGGCTCTTTCGGATGGGGCGCAGACGCTCTACCCGGACCAGTTCGTCGAACTCATGGAGCAGGCATCGGAGATCGCGGCGATCGTGGGACGTCGTGTACCCCGCGGCGTTAAGCTCACCGAGCCTGCCGGGGCTTTGTAGGCACGAGGTATCATTGCAGGCATGAGTGTGATCCACATCTCGGGAGCGGAGGCGGGCGACTTAGCGTCGCTAATGGCCCAGGTACATGCCGGGAGGGCCCAGATCGTGATTGAGGATGGTTTAGTGCCGCCCGTCATGTTGCGGGTCGTGGCAGAGCCTGATGCGTCTCAGCTAGAGAGCCGGACGCTCACTAAGTCGCTTAAGCTGGTTGAGGCTCACGCGAAAAAGCGAGGCTACGATGTAGTCATGGATGCCGACTTTGCTGCCGACGTCGAGGGGCGTATCCGCGCCCGAAAGCCGCGTGACACCTCGGCGTGGGACTAACCCTCGAGTCTAGTATGCTCATCGCGAGCAAACGCCGTGGGAAAATGATCGCGGATATTGTTTTGCGCATGCAGGCCTGCTTTGGTGAGAAGCCAGTAGTTGGGCTTTCTGCTGTCAGCATCGTGGAACTGACACATGGCACAGACCGCGCTCAGACTGCTTCCCATCGTGAGCGCCGCAGAGAATTTGTTCAAGAACTGTGCCGCGATATAGCCGTGCATTCGGTTACCTTGACGATCGCTCAGCTTGCCGGGCGCATCGAGGGCGAACAGGCTGCCGATGGCATTCTCATCACTTTGGAAGACCTCGTTATCGGAGCCGCAGCCCTACATTTGGGCTTCAAGGTAGCCACGCTCAACGTGCGCCGCTCTCCACACATCCCGGTCCTTACCGTGGTCACACTCTAGTGGAGCAAGCGCCCTTTTCTCGCGGCATCCGGCGCTTTTGTAGGCTAGCTCCCGGTGCTGGAATCCTGCTCTCCCTGCTCTCGCTGACCGCGTGTCACCGTCGCGGCTTTCCCGAGCACTCCCCCGACTACCGCGAATTTGGCTACGTCTCAAGCGGAGGCTCGAACACCGTTACCGTGCTCGACCTGGTCAACCTGCGCCAGGAGCGTGTCATCGCGGTTGGCGCCAATCCTACCGGGCTGGCGGCCAATCCCACACGCAACGAGGTGTACGCCGTCAACACGGCCGGTAACAGCATCAGCGTCATCGATGCCGAGATCAATCGGGTAGCCGCGACGATCCCGGTGCGCCGCAAGCCGTACTTCATCGACGTGGACCATGCGGGCGCACGAGCGTACGTGGCCAACTCGGCCTCGAACAACGTCTCGGTGATCGACCTGGCTGCGCGCCGCGTCATTGCCACCGCCGCCGCGGGCGATGGTCCGGGAGAAGCGCGTATCTCTCCCGATGGCCGCACACTGGTGGTTTCGAATCGGATCAGCAACAGCGTCAGCATTATCGACGCGCAGACGTTCAAGCTGCGCGCGGCCTTTGACGGCTGCCCACAGCCGACCGCCATCGTTATCCTGCCCGACGCATCCAAAGCCTACATCGCCTGCTCGGGCGGCCACCAGGTGATGGCCCTGGGGCTCGCCACGCAGCCCACCGTCAAGAATCCCGCCAAGCCCGACCGCCTGCTGGCCATGCTCGATGTAGGCCGCACGCCAGTGCACCTCGAGCTCAAGCCCGACGGCGGCGAGCTTTTTGTCTCCAACTTCGACTCCGACACCATCTCCGAGATCATCACCAACACGAGCGAGGTCGGCGGCGCCTACCTGGTCGGTGCGCACCCCTCCGGCGGCGTAGTGAACGACGACAACACCCTGCTCTGGATTGCTAACTTCAATGCCGATACGATCGGGGTCTACTCGATCGACGATGGCAAGCTGATCAACACGATCCACGTGGGCGGCGGCCCTGATGCGCTGGCGTTCTCGGTCGAGGGTCATCTGCTGCTGGCGGCAAACGCGCGCTCGGGCGACGTCTCGGTAGTGCGGACCGCAACCCGGCAACCGAACGGAACCTACGTCTTCGGCACCTTGTTCACCCTGCTTCCAGCGGGTCCCCAGCCTAACGCAATCGTCGTTAAGGCCTTCCACACGCACAAGTAGAGACAAGACCCCTGCGGCCGAAAGCGCGAAGCGTCGCCCAGCCTGCATGGCAGATGCGCCTCCCGCGTAAGGGTATTGCTTTACCGCTGCCGTGCGAGCACCAGGGTGATGTCGTCAGGCTGCTCCTGGGCGCCGATCCAGCTGCGAAGAGCTACCAGCACCTGGTCGGCAATCTGTTCAAGCGGCAGCTTTCGATGGCGGCGTACCATCTCCAGCAGGCGATCCTCGCCAAAGTCGCCGAAGTCGTTCTCTGGCTCGGTAACGCCATCGCTGTAGGCGATCAGGATATCGCCCGATTTCATGGTCTCGCGGCCCTGCTCATAGTGCATCGCGTCCATCAAGCCGATCACCGTACCGCCGCAATCCAGGCGAACGACCGAGTCGTCTGCGCGCAGGAGCAACGGGGGCAACTGGCCGCCGGTCGAGTAGGTCAGATCGCCAGTGCGCCCGTCATAGTGAGCCAGGAAGAGAGTCGCGTACTTGGCCGGTTGGGTGCTTCGGTAGAGGTGCCGGTTGAGCAGGCCAAGGATCTGCGCGGGCTCGGCGAACGAGGCTGCGAGCAGCGGCTGCGTCTCGTTTCCGTCACATGCGCTTGGAGCCGCATCGCCGGAAGCGCGCATGTCATCGCCTGCAAAGCGGTAGGCGCGCACTGCCGAGTGGAGCGTCGCCATCAAGAGCGCTGCGGAGATGCCCTTGCCGCTGATATCGCCTAGCGCGAGCGAGAGCTCGGAGCCGCCCGCGACCAGAAAGTCGTAGTAGTCGCCGCTGACCGTGCGCGCCGGCTGGCAGACGCCATGTACCTCGAGCGAGGGCAGAGAGATGTGACCTGCCGGGAAAAGGCTCGCCTGGACCTCCTGCGCGATCTCAAGCTCGCCCAGCAAACGCTCTTTCTCTCGCTGCTCCTCAAGCAGCCGCTCGATCGAAGCTGTCATGGTGTTGAAGGACTGCGAGAGGGCGGCGAGCTGATCGTGGCGCGTTACCTCGATGCGGTGCACAAAGTTGCCGCTATCGACGGCCAGCGTGGCGCCATAGAGGTCGCTGACCGAGCGGGTAATCGTCTGGTTGAGCCGCATCGCCATCAGAAATGCCGCTAACTCCAGCACGCCGAAGAAGGTCGCAATCCCAATGAGCAGGTCTCGAACGTACACCCCAAACTGAAGCGAAGTGATGAAAAGCCGCTCATAGAGCAATGTGGGCCGCGAGGTAACATGCAGTCCGCTTCCCCGGCTTGCGCCGGTCATCCAATCTGTGGTCGCAAGCGGCGCATAAAAGTTGACAGGCAGATCGTAAAGGTGGCGCGGAGGCGGCAGGATACCGCCGACGATCGTGTTGGGGCGCAGCGCGTTCGCGTGTTCCTCTTCCGCTTCGCTCGAGATGGGCGCCCGGTCATCGTCTCCGCTGCGATGAAAGTCGATGTCGGGGACGATGGTGATGCGGCCCAATCCCTCGGCAAACCTGTCGAGTCTGCTCTTGCCCAGTGGCAGGCTGCTGATCACCGTCACGACGTGCGTGTCGGCTTGTTCGGTGTCGACAGCCCGCAAAACCAGATGTCCTTCAACCAGGGTGACTCCGTGGAAGTGCTCAGGAGCCCAGGCGGGGACATCGTTCACCGTCCTCAGTGGCGAGTCGTCAGAGAGAGGATGTCTGACTTTCTTGCCGTCGACGAACACGGCGACTTCAGCGGCCTCAAGCGCTGTACGCGTCTCGTCTGGGGTGGCCCTGGTTTTGGCTTCGGAAGCTGGTTTGCTCTGCTCGCGCTGATCAATTTCGCTGGGAGTATCCGGGCGCAGGGTGGCTGGCGCATGGACGAGATGGAGAGCGTAGGCTCGGTTTCCAGTCGACAACTGCTGCAGGGCACGATCGAGTTCAGCCGAGCCGGCGAAGATCGCGAACTGGCCGAGAAAGGTATAAGCGGCAATGGAGGCCATAATGACGAACAACACCACCGGGGTGAAGCCCATCAGCAGGTAGGTCACAATCAGCCGGTTGCGAACCTTCCACAGAAAGCGCCCAAAGGTATAGCGCCAGATGATAGGGATCAGGACGACGAGCAGAGCAGTAGCTGAGAGCAGGCTGAGTGCGAAGAAGAGGCCGCCGGCGACTCCGGGCACAAGGCGGCCCAGGCTGGCAATAGCTGCCACCAGCAACAACCAGAAGGCGAGGCGGCCAAGCAGTCCCTTGGGCGCGGGCAGGCGAATCTGCTTGAACACGCCTGCTTCCACACTGCGGATTGAAGCCATGCTGCCCAGTGTAGCGGCAGCCGCGGATCGACGGAAATCCGCGTTTGGGAGCTAGATAGGCCAGATAGGCGAACCGGCTATTTCGCTTTAGGCTGAGCGAGCCTCGGCCAGGTCAGCCTCGCGCGCCAGCAGCAAGGTGTGGCGGCTGGCTGAGTAGTGGGCGCCTGCGAGCAGCAGCAGGCCGGTGAGAAATGCCCACATCATCAGCCCCACTGATACAGCGAAGGGGCCGTAGACCGCGCCTAGGTCCATCCAGACGAGCACGTGAACGTAGATGATCTTGGCCAGCTCCCACAGTAGGCCGATGACGATTGCGGTTGGAAGCACGGCGTTGACCGGCAACCGTCGATTGGGGAGGATCCAGTAGATGATGAAAAATATGGTGATGCTGAGCACCCCGGCCGAGATCTGCAGGAAGCTGTGGGCGAGCAGTGAGAAGACAATGTTGGCGGTGTGGCCGAAGAAGACGATGGTGAGGAGGCGG
>CAXTMM010000076.1:0-6964 GCA_964245415.1 uncultured Acidobacteriaceae bacterium
CTGCAGGTGCCAGGCATGCAACGCACCGGCGCGCGCGTTGTGGTGGCGCCATAAGTGGCTACCATCGTCCACGCCGTTATCGGCTACATCCTTCTGACGCTGGTAGTACGCATGCTCACGCGCCGGCCCGGCGCGCAGATGACGTTGTTCGAGTTTGTCCTGGTCTTCCTGATGGGCGGCGTCATCATCCTGTCCACCGTCGGCAACGACCGATCCGTGACGAACTGCACGTGCGCCGTGCTGACCGTGGGCTGCATGCACCGCTTCGTGTCGGGGCTGAAGCTGCGCTATCCGAAGTTCGGCATGTGGGTTGACGGCACGCCGCTGGTGCTGGGCGACCAAAGCTACGCGCTCACTACCAGCCCGAACTCGAGCGGCCTTGAGCAGGTGCTTGACTCCAGCGGCAAGAACATCACCCTGACGATTAGCAGCGGCGACCTGGGCGGCACCATCACCACGCGCGATATGTCAATCCCCACCCTGCTCAACCAGCTCGACACGCTAGCCAACCACTTCGCGACTGCCATCAATGCGGCCCAGGCTCAGGGCTACAACCAGGATGTGCCGCCTACCCTAGGCACTAACATGTTCACGGTGCCAGCCACGGTCGCGGGCTCAGCGGCAACGATCACCCTGGCCACAACCGATCCATCTGCAATCGCCGCCAGCTCGGACGGTTCTTCAGGAAGCAATGGCAACGTCGCCAACCTGTCCGCAGTCGCAACCACCAAGCTCGCGTCCGGCGCCACGCCCACTGGCACCTCAGCAAACCTGGTCTACCAGGTAGGCACACTGACCTCAAATGCATCGTCACAGTCGACCGCGATCAGCATCAGTCTCACCCAGCTCACCCAGCAGCAAAGCTCGGTCTCAGGCGTATCCATCGATGAAGAATCGACCAACCTGATTCAGTACCAGCAGGCATACCAGGCGGCAGCGAAAGTCGTCAGCACGATCCAAACACTCTTTGACTCGACTCTCAGCATGGTTGGAGGCTGACTGACATGCGCTTTAATCCCACCTTTTCCACCACCATTGATACTGACATTCAGCAGAGCGAGCAGGCGCTCCAAACGGCTCTGCAGCAGGTGTCGACAGGCAAACGCGTCAACGTGCCTTCGGACGACCCAGCAGCCTCGGCCGCCCTGGTGCAAAGCCTGAACCAGTCCGCCTTCGCGGACCAGTACACGGCTAACGCGACCACCGCCCTGACCCAGACACAAGCGGCCGACTACGCGCTCAGCTCGGTAACGGCACTGCTCAACCAGGCGATCACGATCGGTACCGCGGGTGCGCAAAGCACCCTGACCTCCACCCAGAAGCAGGCGTACGCAACCGAGGTCCAGGGATTGCTGACCAGCGTTGTCTCCGATGCGAACACCACCGTCGGCGGAGTTTCTCTCTTTGCGGGCACCGCAAACGGAACAGCTGCTTTCACCGCCAACTCGAGCGGCGGGTACGCCTACAACGGCAACAGCGATGTGAGCTACGTCGCCGTTGGAGACGCTCTCAAGGTGCAGACCAACGTGCCCGGCAACCAAATTTTTCAGCAACCAGGCGCAAGCGCCCTCGGCTCCCTCCAGCAGCTCGCAACCGCGCTCACCGGCGGCACGAGCGCTCAGATCGGTGCGGCCATCGACGCAGTCACGACCGCTCTCGACCATGTCGCGCAGCAGCACACGATCTATGGCAACGCTTCGAACCAGCTCACCTCCCAGGAAACCTTCCTGGCTCAGGAGCAGGTGACGCTAACCGCGCAGCAGAACTCGCTCGTTGACATCGACACGGCAACCGCTGCCGAAAATCTGGCCCAGGCAGAGACGCAGAACAGCGCGACACTTGAAGCAGCAGCAAAGGCGCTGCCCACCAACCTGCTCACCTATCTGACAACGGGCTGAGGTAAGTGACCTCAATCCGCTCTGTTGACGTTGGTCTATGAAATTGCCGGTTTGCTGCACGTAAACCAGCGCTCAGCCGCGAGTGACGGCGTGTATCACTTGTAATCCTTCAATTTTGGTCAGCGTCGTGCTCTTGCTCCTCGTGCCGAGCCCGACAGCGTCCTTGTAAACGCCGCGACCACTTCGCATGGATCGCCCAAGGCGCAAACAGGGCACTCCTCCACCGTCGAGAGATGATTTGGAAGAGCCGCGATACTATACAGCGGAACGTTTTTGCTGGCAGCAAAGGCGCTAGCAGAAGATCTCAGGACCACCAGTGCGCTGATCGACACCACCGCCGCGCCGCACTGTTCTAGATCGGCGAAGGTCCCGCGCACTGCCGATCCGGGATTGACCACATCATTTACGATCGCGACACGCGTCCCTTGCAGCTCCTTCCGTAACGGGTCGGGAACTCGGTAGCCGGCAGGAAAAAGACCGTCGTCGGTTGGACGCGTAAAACCTTCCGCCCAGACAAAACGCACATTGAAACGCAAAGCCGCCAGCAGCGCGACGAACGCACCCTCGACAAGGGGACCGCAAACCACATCCATAAATAAAGCTGACAATTTGCACCACCGATCCCAACACCCGCGACTCGCTGCCTATTCCAGCTTCCATGGTTGGCTTCATCGTTGCTTCCTCGAAGGTCTTGCTCCTCCTGCTTGTACCAACCTCCCTAGCTTCGGCTCACGATGAATGTGCCAAAGCAAGCGTACGTTATCCTTGGGGCATAAGCTTCGCGTTATCAGCACTCGAAGCCCCCCACGTACTCCGCGAGCTTCAATGGCAGGGATCCGAGATCGCAAGCGTCACCAGCGCCATTCTCACCCCGAGCTACTCCGCACGCCTGCCGTTCCACACCCTCGAAGGTCGCATCTTGCAGGATGCAGATCGGCTCGAGCCGAGGGCATGGTGGGCGTCGCACGCTGCTTCTATACAGCCGGCCGCATGCGACCGAGCCTGGACCGCTCAGCTGATCCGCGAGGCAATACCATGCCCACGATGATCGCAGCTATGCACTCGATCATTTCCGTGGAAGCTCTTTCGCCCGTCGACTGAGTTTCAGACGAAGACCGGCACGCGCATGGCGAGCGAAAGGCATGCCCGATCACTCGCCTTCTACGAGCTGTTTCTCGACGAGCTCGACGCGTAATCGCTGTCGTCAGAGCCTTCCATCCTTCAACTTCCTCACGCCGCACAGAAAACAAGAAGCAGCCCGTAGATTCAACAGATCTTCACGTGTTCGAAAAAAACTGTCAATTCAAGGTCGCCACACTCTGCAGATAGCACCGCATAGTGAGGCTGATCGATGCATGCTGCGATTGAGGCGACAGAAACGCTGCTCGATGTACGAGCGAGCATCCATCGAGCTCCACATGTATGGCTTGAGAGCGGCCCATATGCCGTGCGACTTGCCGCCTCCGACGAGGAGCGCGCCGCCGTGTTTCGGCTACGCTTTCGCATCTTCAACCTGGAGTTGAACGAAGGTCTGCATTCCGCACATGCAGATGGGTACGACGTCGATCGCTTCGACCAGGTCTGCGACCACCTTATCGTCGAAGAGCGCGAGTCACGCAAGGTCATAGGCACTTATCGCTTACAGACGGGAGAGGTTGCCGCCCAGCATTACGGCTACTACGGCGAGCAGGAGTTCGACTTTTCTCCCTATCAAACCATGCGATCGCAGATTGTCGAATTAGGCCGAGCCTGCATCGATCGCGATCACCGGTCAAGCCAAGTACTCCATCTGCTCTGGCGCGGCATCGCCCGCTATGTTCTCGCCCAAGGTGGACGTTACATGATCGGCTGCTGTTCGCTCTCCTCGCTTGACCCCGCATTCGGCCACGCAGTCTCCCGGTCGTTGCGCGCTTTCACAGTCGACCCGGCCTTGATGACTCGACCTATCCGGTCTCACGTGCTTCCCGAAGCCGCGTCAGCAGTTCTCAAGGTTGCCCGTCCCCCCAAACTGCTTCGCGCCTACTTGACTATAGGCGCGAGAATCTGCAGCGAACCTGCCATCGACCGAGAGTTTAAGACCATCGATTTCCTCACGTTGCTCGATCTGCACACTCTTCATCCGCGGATGGCAGTACGCTTTCTTTGAAGACGCTTGAGGCGAACACCTGACACTTCTTCGCTCATTAATTCGCAGCATTACGCTGCTAAGTTTGCTGGTCGCGGCCTTCATCGATGGGCAGCTGCGCAAATCATTCCTTGGGCTTCGCCCAGGTCCACGCGGTGCGATCTGGGTGCACAGCTGGTGCAGGCGGATCGTGCGCGCTCTCGGTATTGCATGCACCATCGATGGCCCTACGCCTCTAGCCGCAGGGCGCAGCCTTGCCGTGGTTTCCAATCACCTCAGTTATCTCGACATCCTGATTTATTCGGCAATCCGTCCCTTTATCATGGTCGCCAAGAGTGAGGTGCGGAGTTGGCCGCTGATCGGCTGGATCACTGCGCAGGCTCACACCGTTTACATCGAGCGGGCAGATGTAGCCGGAGGACGAACCCAGACCCGCGGCGAAGTCAATGCGTTTATGGCCGAAGCGTTTTGCAGCGGCCTGCCAGTCCTTTTTTTCCCGGAAGGCACAACGAGCAATGGAGCGGGCGTGCTGCCATTTCGCCGCGGGCTCTTCCATTCTGTCATTCACGGCCGCGTACCGTTGCAGCCCGTCGCCATTGCTTACTCGCTCGACCAGCTTGACAAACAAACCTCCATCGCTCAGCACATTTGCTACTGGGGAGAGATGAACTTCGCTCCGCATCTATTTCGATGTCTTGGCGTGCGAGGGCTCCAGGCGCATGTGCAGTTCGGAGAACAAGAGTGGATGTGCGACGATCGCTTTACCCTGGCGCTCAAAGCACACGAGGAGGTAGCCGGCCTCTACTCAGATTTAGCCGCCGCTGCGAGAAGTGAGGAAGCCAAGATGGCTGGTGTCCGATGGTCTGATCGCGGCGTATCCGACCACAGCCGAGCGCTCGCTAGTGAAGCCAAGGCAGTGTTACTCGCATGGAAACGCCGCATACCTTGAGCCCGCGCGGAACTCACGTCACGATCGCCTAGGCACCCGGCGCCACAGTGCGGTTCTAAACCGAGCACGAGAAAGACGGTCTGCTTCTCTTTGACTCGATCGCCTGCGGATGAATCATGCTGCCGCCCTGGCTTTCAAGATGAGCCGGTTGTTTGCTATATTCACCGGGCGGCTCTGTCTGGTGTGTACCCCGTGCATCGACCTGCTGCCAGGCTTCTCTCACAACGACCAGCATCTTCATCTGCTCGCGCAGCAGAGCGGGTGAAAGCGAGAACTGAGCCTTGAGCATCTGTCCGCGAAGATGAGTGTAAAAGCGGCGAAGGTTGGACGCCGCCCTGCCGCCATTGTCCGCGTTCACCATCAACTCAAGTTGCTGAAGGACGTTGAAGCCGTGCACCAGTTCCGCACAGCGGCTCTGAATATCGTTGCGTTCAATCGCCGCAGCGGCTCGGCTGAGGTTCCCGTGCAGCGTATCGTAGAGCGCGATCACGAGGCCGACGGTGGAAGCGTGCTGGAGCGCGGCTTTTCGGTAAGCGAGGGAGCTTGTAGGAGTCATGATTAGTTATTACTCGAGTTGGACGGATTAAGAAGCGCGTCGATTTGTTTGATTTCTTGCGGGAGTCGCGAGAGTGCAATATCGGCGTTGTTGTATTCGGTCGTAAGCGTGGTTTGCTGGGTGCTGAGGTATGTCTCAAGCGTGTCGATCTGGTTCGTCAGATCTGTATTCTCGGCGCTGATGCTCGTCAAATCGACGGTGAAGGAGCCCTGCGTAGGATCTGTGTAGATATTCAGCGTTTTCTCCATGGACGAAACAAAGCCGTTTGCGTTGGTCCCCTGAAAGAAAGTTTGTACCGATGAGTAGTTACTGGTGACAGCATTGTCGAGTGTGGACGTATCGAGCGAAAGCGTGCCGTCAGAGTTGGTGGTGATGCCGAAGGAGGTAAGTGCCGTCTGGAGCGTGCCGCTGCTGCTGCTGTAATTGGTCGCGCTCAGCAGATCCGATTGAAAGGATTGGATCGTGCTGTCGGTCTGCAGCGGGGCTGCATTCTGGGTTGTGCTGTTGTAGGCGAATTGCGAACTCACGTCCGTGATCAGCGTGTTGTAGGCGGAGACAAAAGCGCTGACCGCCTGCTCGATCGCATCGCTATCAGGTGCGAGAGTCAGGCTCACTGGATTGTTCGCCGCCGTCGTACCCAGCAGGTTGAGCGTCACCCCGCTGATTGCGCCAGTTACGGTGTTGGACGCGCTGGTGACCGGAACTCCATCGACGGTGAGCGAAGCATCGGTGCCGGTCGAGGGCTGGGTAAAGCTAAGCCCGCTCTGGTCGTTTGAGAGAGTAAAGCCCGCGGCGGCCCCGGAAGAGTTGGCCACGATCGAGAGACGGGAGCCGCTGCTGTCAGTCACCACGGTCGCGGTCACGCCCAGCGACTTACCGTTGATGGCGGACGCGAGTTCGGTGAGTGTGTCATCGGTGCCATCGCCGCTTCCTACGTTGATCATCACCGGCGAGCCGCTGCCGACGGTTATGTCAAAGCTTCCGGATGCCAGCTGCGTGGAGCTTGTCGCCACACTTGCAGAATACGCGCCGGCCGTCGTGGCGAGCGCGCTGACTAGTACGGTGTGCGAGCTGGTAGAGGTGCCTGCAGCGGCCGATGCTGTCACAACGCTGCTGTTTGAAGAGGTAGCGGTGATGCTGCCCAGCGCGCCGCTGCTGTCCTGCAAGTTGTTGAGCGCGTCGGTAAGTTTGGACGACTCGCTCTGTAGCTGGTTGATCTCGGTAGTCTGCGAGGCGAGCGTCGCCTGCTGTCCCTGCCAGGCACGTTCGGGAGCGCGGTCCGCATACAAAATGGCATCGACCGCGGATGTAACGTCAATACCTGTCGTGCTGCCGGAACCGGACGTGGCGGAAAGAACCGAATTTAAGATGGAGGTTGTGCTCATACGTGCTCCTTCCGGGGCCGATGTCCGGATAAGGAAAGGCATATCTAGCCA
>CAXTMM010000076.1:6974-13447 GCA_964245415.1 uncultured Acidobacteriaceae bacterium
TACGGCTGCATATGCCTTAAGCCACCTGGACGAGTGCTGCAAATCTGAGAGAGCGGCCGCTGTGTCCGTTACGCATCAAGCGGCCGCTCCTGTGTTCTTACTGCAGGAGCTTGAGAACGGTCTGCGCCTGCGTGTTCGACTGCTCCAGAGCCGAGATGCCGGTCTGTTCCAGGATGCTGTACTTGGTATCGTTCGCAACCACGGTGGCAATGTCGGCAGAGGTGATGCTGCTCGACGCGCTGGTCAGGTTCTGCGACTCGTTCGTATCTACGGTCGAGGCAGCCTGCAGCTGCTCCACAGTCGCGCCGAGCGTACCGCGATCGAGCGAGATCAGGTTGATCGCAGTGCCGATCGCCGTCAGGGCAGTCTGGGCGTCAGCGGCAGTGTCCAGCCCGGTGCTTGAGCCGGCCGTCAGGCCGAGGGTCGTGACATCCACTGCCGGTACTGTGACTTTGATGTTGACCGTGCCGGTTGCCGAACCGTCGCTGGTGTAGGCGTTGACCACGGAGGAGAGAGCGGCCGTGCTGAACACGGGCGTGCCGTTGAAGTTGGTCGTCGTCGCGATGCTGCCGATTTCCGTGAGCAGTGCATTGTACTCAGTGTTGATGGCGGTATGCTGGCTGGTGCTCAGATTGTTGCTGCTCGCTTCTGTCGCGAGCGTGATGGCGCGATTGAGCAGTGTGGTGATCTGACCCAGCGCACCATCGGCGGTCTGCAGAGCGCCTGTGGCATTGGTGGTGTTCAGCGCTGACTGGTTGAGCGCAGCGATGTTTGCGTTGAGCCCGTTTGAGATTGCCAGTCCGGCTGCATCATCGGAACCGGAGTTGATGCGTGAGCCGGAAGAGAGCTCCTGCAGGGATCTGTTGGCCGCGGTGTTGGTGATAGACAGCTGGTTTTCAGCGTCCAGTGCGGAGATGTTGTAAAGGATGCTAAGTCCCATGATGTTGCTCCTTGAGTGTCTTAAGAGTCTGAAGTCCGCCTGCCAACCTTTGCCGCTTGCCTTGCCAATCCTTGCTTGGAGCAGGTCGTCTATGTCGCAAACCATCTATCGGCATGCACAGGATTCGCGTTCAGGGTTGAACCGGAATTTATTGTTGCTTTCTCTTCGCCATCGTTTCTGCCCTGCGAAGCACTCGATTCTGCTCAAGCGACAACGTACACAATCTCGCTCGCGCACCAAACCTTTCCTCATCAATCTCTCATCTGCCATCCGTTGGAGCACTTTCTTCGCTCTTCGCTCGTGCACGCGCATAGCCGTACTCTAGGCAAAATCGCGCAGCCGCCTGCAAAGCAAAGCCCTCCCCGGCCCGTATAGCGATTGGCCTAAAACGTGCACTCGAATCCTCATGTCGAAACACCGCGCTCGCGCGAGCATCGTCCGCGGACCAGGAGGGAACACCACGTGCCCACTCTAGCCCTATGCATGATCGTCAAGAATGCGGAGCAAACCATCCGACCCTGCCTTGAAAGCGTGGCCGGCATCGTCGACCAGATCGTGATCGCCGACACTGGCTGTACCGATTCCACCTGCGATATAGCGCGCGAGTTTGGGGCGACCCTTGTCTCGTTTCCTTGGGTGGACCACTTCGCCAAGGCGCGCAACGCCGCGATTGCCGGTGCCACCACCGACTGGATCCTGGTGCTCGATGCAGATGAAGAATTGGGCGCGGAAGCAAGACAATCGCTGCCTGCCTTGCTCTTGGCCACAGGCGTCGGCGGCTACCTGGTTCCCATCTGGGAGTATGTCCCCTTCGTCACCGGATCGGCATGGACGATGACTATCCTGCCCAACGATTCAGAGCAGCAACGGGCCCAGGGCGCTCCCTCATATCTGGTCAACACGCTCTGCCGGCTCTTCCGCCGCAGAGACGACATCTACTTCACCGGCCGCGTCCATGAGATGGTTCTGCCTCAGGTCGAAGCCACTGGCCTCGCCGTTGAAAAAGCTCCGTTCTGCATTCATCATTATGGACACCTCGCCGAGGCGTACACGCTCGCCCACAAGCGCGCCTTCTATCACGATCTGCTCAAGAAAAAACTCGCCGATGACAGCACGGACGTAACCACACTCACCATGTGCGGCCTTGATGAGTGGGAGGTACATGGACGTCCCCTTGAGGCGCTGCGCTACTTCAAGCAGGCACTCGAAGTCAACCCGCATGCGTTCGAGACCTGGTTGCTGGCGGCGAAGGTTATGTGCTCGGCCCATCAATATGAAGAAGCGCTCGTCGCGCTCGACCTCATAGCCCACGTCGACAAGGACGCCCATATGCAGTACACGCTCCGCGGCGACGCGCTTTACGCCCTCGGCCGTCTTGAAGAGGCGCACACAGCCTACACAACCGCTCTCTGCTCGAGCCCCAACGACCGGCTGGTGCAATCCAAGCGCGACTATATCGAGATAGACCTCGGCGACAAGGACGCCGCCGTCGCCCGGCTCAAGCTCGCCGCTGCCGCCCTGCCCGCCAGCGTCGAGATCCACGAGTTCCTCGTCAATGCGTTCATCCGCACCGGGCGTATCACCGAAGCAGCCGACGAAGCAGAACGATTCACCAGCCTCGACAAGCGCGAAGCCTTCCTGCTTCGGGCCGCCAAGCTCCGCGCACAGTCGAAGCAATGGGGCAGCGCCAGGCAACTCGCCGAAACTTGCGTGGGGCTCTATCCCGACTCCTCCGGCGCTTGCGAGCTCCTCATGATGGCCCACATCGTTGAAGGCAGCCTCGCCGAGGCCGCCGAGCAGGCCGAGCGGCTCACCTCGCTCGTCAACGAGCCGCGTTCCTTTCTGCGCGCCGCCGGCATCTACGCGCAGATGCAAAATCAGGAGCAGATGCGAGGCTGCCTGCAGCGCGGGATAAAGCGTTTCCCCGACTCAGCCCAGATGCAGAGCGCGCTCGCCCAGATCCCGGCGCACCCCACTCCCCATCCGCCTCGGCAAACCTATCTGCAGTAAGCCCGCGATCTCTCATAAAAATGAAGAGAGTTGTGACTTTGGTGAACCAGAGATACAGAACTTCCCATAACGGGAGCCGACCTTCGAAAGATGCGCGATACTTCATGAGCCGGCGCGCCGGCGCAATGATAATCCGGCTTGAGACGTATCAATCGAGCAGCGGCAGCGCGGCAGCAAACCGAAAATGGCTGCCCGCAAAGAAGGATTCGTGACGCAAAAGAAGGGAATCGACAAGAGCACGTTAGGTGGCATGCTGGTCGTGCTGGTCGGCGTCATCGCGGGCCTCATGCTCGACGGCGGCAGCCTGCGCCAGATCATACAGCCCACCGCCGCGCTCATCGTCTTCGGCGGAACCTTCGGCGCAGTCATGATCCAGTTCCCCATGCAAACCCTGCGCCAGGCGCTCGTCGGCCTACGCCAGGTCATTTTCGAGCCGAAAGCGCCCACCCCGGCCTCGGTCGAGGTTCTGCTCGGCTACGCGCAAAAAGCCCGCCGCCGCGGCCTGGTCGCGCTCGACGCTGACCTCAAGGACATCGAAGACCCCTTCCTGCGCAAGTGCCTCACCGGCGCAGTCGATGGCATGCAGCGCGAGCCCCTGCGCGAACTTATGGAGATCGAGCTCGCTAACGAAGAAGACAAGGGTGACGGCGCAGCCCGCGTGCTCGAGGCCGCGGGCGGCTTTGCCCCAACCATCGGCATCATCGGCGCGGTGCTCGGCCTCATCCAGGTCATGCAGCGTCTCGACAACATCGGCGAAGTAGGCAAGGGAATTGCCGTCGCCTTCGTCGCCACGCTCTACGGCGTCGGCTCGGCCAACCTGCTCTTTCTCCCCCTCGCCGGCAAAATGCGCATTCGCGCGAGGGAAGCCCAGTGCAGCCGCGAACTGATGCTCGAAGCCGCCCTCTCGATCGCCGACGGCACTAGCCCGCGCGCGCTCCGCGATAAGCTGACCGCGCATCTTGAAGACACATCCAAGGCCAAGCCCACGCTTGCAGTGGCCATCCAGTGACTCCCACCGCCGCCCGCCGTGCAAGGCGTGTCGAAGCAGGCCCGTCGCACGACCGCTGGCTGGTCTCCTATGCCGACTTCATGACCCTGCTCTTCGCCTTCTTCGTCGTGCTCTTTGCCTCCTCCCGGCACTCGAACCAAGGTCTGCACAAGGTCGCCGGCTCCATCCACGACGGCTTTACCTCGATGAGCGCCTATGCCCCGGCCAACAGCAACAACCCAGCCGCCCTACTCTCCGCGCAGCCAAAAACGGCCAAACCCTCAGGCTCGGCCGATCTCGACCTGCCCCAACTCCGCAAGCAACTGCAGGACGTGCTCGGCGACTCGATCGCCAGGCACGAAATCGTCGTCGACCAGACCCCGGAAGGCCTCGTCATCAGCCTGCGCGAACTGGGCTTCTTCAACTCGGCCCATGCCCAGCTGCTGCCCGGCGCCACCGACAAGATCAAGCGCACCGCCCAGATCCTCGCCCAGCATCACCTCAACGTGCGCGTCGAAGGCCACTCCGACGACCAGCCCATCAACACCGCCGCTTTTCACTCCAACTGGGAGCTCTCCTCCGCCCGCGCCATGAACGTGCTCCAGTTGCTCATCCACGACGGCGGCTTTGATCCATCCAAGGTCTCGCTCTCAGCCTTCGGGCCTTACAAATCGCTGGCCAGCAACGCCACGCCTGAAGGCCGGCGCCAGAACCGCCGCGTCGATCTCGTCGTCGTCGCACCCTCGGCTCGCTGACACAAGCCCGCCCTTTTCCTCGAACGCGCATCGTACTCTCTCGAGGGTAAATACACATGGCAGAGCACATAGAGCCGGAAAAAGTAAAAGCAACGCTAGCCAAACTGATCGATCTTCTCCGCGATAGCCACCAGGGTTTCACCGACATCGGCAATCACATCAAGGACGAGCAGGCTCGCCTGTTCTTCTTGAAGGAGACTCAAGCGCGCGCAAACTTCGCCGGCGAGCTCGAGAATGAGCTTCACCGGCTGGGCGTCAAGGACGTCCATCAGAGCGGCATGGTCACAGGCAAAGTACATCGTGCCTGGGGCGAACTCAAAGCGAAACTCGGCGGCGGCGACCACACCCTGCTCGCCACCGCCGAGCAGGGCGAAGATGCGGCTAAGAAAGCCTATTCTGAAGCGCTTCAGGAGAACCTTCCTGAGGACATTCGTGACTTGCTCGCCCGCCAGCAAGTCCATATCGTAGCCTCGCACGACCCAGTGCGCGACATGCGCGACAGCAAAGCCTAGCCAAAAATAAACCGGCTTCTCTAAGCAAAAGAGAAGCCGGCCAAACATAACCATCACGAACCATGTACAGCAAACCACCTTTTGTAACCAGCGACGTTACACCTATCCCAGCCACTTCGGATTAGCCGCCGTCCCATCAAAGTGCGGCGTGGTCTTGAACAACTCATACTTGCCGGTCATCGCCGCCTCCCGCGTCTTGCCTAGTAAGCTCGCCATCTGCGCCTGCGACATCGGCTGAAACGTCTTCGCCGCCGTCATCGCCTGGTCCAGCACCGTCATCGAATCGATCCCCGTAATCACCACCGACACCGGCAGCGAAAGCGAGTAGTGCAGCGCCTCGATGGGCTCAACCGTGTTGCTGTCCAGAATGTAGTGATCCCCAAAGGTCTTCATCGCCAGCACGCCAACCCCTTGCTTGACCGCAACCGGCAGCACTTCATTGGTAAACGAGCGAAAGTGCGCATCCATCACATTGATCGGCATCTGCACCGTATCAAAGTGGAACCCATGCTGCTTCGCCATCTCCAGCATGCGCAGGTGCACTGCCGGATCCTTATGACCGGTAAAACCGATGTAGCGGATCTTGCCCGCCTTCTGAGCCGCCACCGCTGCTTCCAGCGCTCCACCTTCTGCGAAAATCCGATCCGGATCTTCCATCCGGATCACTTCATGAAATTGCACCAGGTCGATCACATCCGCATGCATGCGCCCCATCGACTGTTCCAGCTGCGCGTTATACGCAACCTTGGTGCGCCCATCGATCTTGGTCATCAGGAACACTTTGTCGCGGTAGCCATCGCGCAGCGCCTGCCCCACACGCACCTCGCTGATGCCGTCGTTGTAATCCCAGCAGTTATCAATAAACGTAATGCCGCGATCAATCGCCGCCCGTATCAGCTTGATGCTCTCTTCCGGATCAGCCTGCTTGCCCACGTGGTAGCCGCCGAGCCCGATCGCCGAAACCTTCTCGCCCGTCGTCCCAATCTCACGGTAGATCATGTCCGGCGACATGGGACGCCACCACCGCCATCCCAGCCGCTGCTGTCACAGACTTGATAAACTCTCGCCGCTCCATGCTCTCTCCTCAGGATCGCTTGTTTTAACCTAGGATGCAGGAGTGAGGCTCCTGCCCAATGCACTTGCTCACATCCGCTTGTGTAGGCTCATGTGGGGATATGGTCCAGCGTTCGTTATGACGGGCGCGACGAAGCCCGCGCAATCAGAGTCGCCGTATACGCCGCGCCAAACCCATTGTCGATATTCACCAC